>DATKHR010000368.1:0-30280 GCA_035510155.1 Vicinamibacterales bacterium | reverse complement strand
TTCATCGTGCCATCCGTCGAATTTTTTCGTGTTCTGTGTGAACCCAGCCTCCGTGGACTTTGGCACTCAGATCGTGAATACAACGAGCGCGCCAAGGACGGTGACTCTGACCAATATAAGTAGTGCGGCACAACATGTTTTCGGTGACCCGAACGGCACACCAGGAATCTGGAGCGACTACGCAGCGACAACCGATTGTTCGGTGTTGGCCGCTGGCGCCAGTTGTACATTCACCGTCACATTCAAGCCAAGCACCACTGGGAACCGGAATGGTAGCTTCCTGCACATCGAGAACGACGACGGGGCGGGCGACTGGGGCGTCGATGTCGACCTCAAGGGCGTCGGTATAGCTGGGGCCTAGCTCCAATGGTGTTCGGAAATTCATCGTCTGAGTCATAGGTGTAGGGTGCAAAAATCTGGTCACGCTGCGAGTACGTACTCGTGAACCAGACCACCGAGACGATCGCGACGCTCGACGCGAATCTCGTCCTGCTCGGCGGCCGGGGCCACTGAGTCGCGCGTCGGGTCAGGCGGCTTCAGACCCAGCGCTCGGTGAGGCCGGTGCCCATCGTAATGTGTGACGAAGTCGGCCAGAACGTGTTGGAGATGTTGCTCGTTCAAGATCAGCAGCCAGTCGAGACACTCTGAGCGGACGGTCCGTACGAACCGCTCCGCCACCCCATTTGCCTGCGGAGCACGAAACGGCGTACGAATGATCTCGCATCCGCCACTGCGAAATACCTCGTCGAATGCGTCGGTAAACTTCTGGTCCCGATCGCGAATTACGTAGCGGAACGGTTCTGAGCGGCCGCTGAGGCTCCAGGTCAGTTGGCGGGCCTGTTGGGTCACCCATTCGGCGGTCGGCGCCGGCGTGCAGCCCGCGAGATGCACGCGTCGACTGCCCAGTTCGATGAAGAAGAGGACGTAGAGCCGTTGCAGCCATATCGTCTCGACGGTGAAGAAGTCGACCGCGAGCAGGCTTCGCCGATGCGTTCGTACGAACTCGCGCCAGGTCATCCCGCCACGCCTTCCGGCGGGTCCGAGACCGGCGCTCCGAAGCCACGTCCTCACGGTCGTGGCTGACACCACCAGGCCAAGGCCTTTCAGTTCGCCGACGATGCGTTGATAACCCCACCGGGGATTCTCTCGCGCGAGTCGGAGGACCAACGTACGAATGTCACGCCGAATCGGCTGACGACCAGCTCGTCGCGTGAACGTCCATCGCTTCGCCACCAGGCGGCGATGCCATCGCAGCAGCGTCGCGGGCGTGACGATAAAGGCCCGCCATTGTGCCCGCGACAAGAATCGGCTGGCGGCCGCGAGGCAGAGCCGGTCGGTCCACGCCATCGCGGGCCGGCGGCTTTGTCGTCGGAGGATGGCGAGTTCGTGCCGCAGCACGACGATTTCCAGGTCCTTGACGTCGTTCGACCGGACGCGCAGGACTGCAAGCTGCAGCATCCACCGAAGCGCCACGTAGCAGAGCGAGAAGAACACGAAACCTCCGAGCCAGACGCCTATTCTACGTGTCCGCCTCGGAACGGCCCTTTACGTTGCGCAGTGCACAGAACGCGAAACCTGATTTCTGCACCCTTCAGGCTGAGATCCTCCGGGGAAAAGTCGCGGCCGGCAGCAGCCCGCGTCCGACTCGATCGCGTGTGGCGTTTCGGGCGATTGCCGGCCAATGGGAAGTGGATGTCCTGGCGACGAAGTACAAGCGATCGACGCAGAAGAACCATCGACACATCATGGAGAAGCACTTGATTCCGCGGTTTGGTGAGCTGGCGGTCTGCGACGTCACGACGCCTGCGATCCAAGCGTACGTGACGCATCTGATCAAGGCGGGATACGCGCCGAAATCGATCGATCACATCCATGACGTCTTGAGTGCGATTCTGCGCTCGGCCGTGAAGTGGGGGCATCTGCAAACCAATCCTGCACACGGCGTCGAGATGCCGCGGCTTAAGACCGTCCGGCCGAAATGGGCGCTCACGGTCGACCAAGCGATTGCGCTGTTCGATCAGTTGCCGTGGTTGTTGCCCCGGACGATGGTCTGCCTCGCGCTCTTGGGCGGCGTTCGGCGGGGCGAACTGTTCGCGTTTCGCTGGCGCGACTTCGACGAAGGGAATCGGTGTTTGTACGTCCGCGAGGCGGTCTATGAAGGCACATTCGACGACCCTAAGACCGACGCGGGCGTGCGTGCGATTCCATTGTCGGACACCGCGCTGCAGGCGATTCGCGGTTGGCGGGCGCAGGCTCGACGAACGAAGCCCGATGATCTCATGTTCTCAACCGTGTCTGGCAAACCCATCTCACCGAATAACGTGCTCCGCACGTGGATCTGGCCGGCCTGCCAGGCTTCGGGAATCCCACGCGCGACGTGGCTCACATTTCGGCGCACGTACTCGTCGTGGGCGCACGAGAAAGGCGTGCCAGCGAAGGTGGTCGCGGGGATTATGGGGCACACCAAAGTCGACACGACGCTCAACGTTTACACGCAGGTGCTCGATGGCGCCGCGCGCGAAGCGGCCGCCCGCATCGGATCTGAATTGTCCAGAATTGTGCAGAAACCGGAAACGCGTCGAGCGCTAACTCATTGAAAAATATGGCTCCTCAGGCTGGACTCGAACCAGCAACCCTCCGGTTAACAGCCGGATGCTCTGCCATTGAGCTACTGAGGAACATGAGGCGGGTCGCGCCAAACCGAACCCTAATACTAGCGAATCGATCGTTCCCCCCGCAACACCACTCGCTTCACACCCTCACCGACGACCCCGTTGATTCTGAGGGTCGCGGCGGAGCCGCAGGCAGGGGTGAACGCAACGTACTCGCTGCACCAGATAACGGCGACGGCCATCTACTGCTCGCCGTCAGCCGCAAGGTCATCGAGAATCCGTTCTACCACGTCGGAAGCGACGCCGCGCGATCTGCCCGCGTGTTCTAGTCGCACACGCGCAAATTCGCCGCGCGGTTGATCGGGCACCTCGCCCCGTGCATCGCCCGTCACAACGAGTGTAACCCCCGCCCTCCTCGTTCCAACGACGCTTTCGGGGACCTGAGGCCTGGCAGATGACGCGTTTCTTCGAACTTCATCAATCCGAGAGCCCTTGGCTCAGTGCCGGTGCTCCTGCGACTTTGCGATACCCTGTCACCTCTTCCTGCCTGTGACCGCCAGCTGCACACCGGTCCCCACCAACCCGAGCAGAATCCAGGCAACCGGTACCCACCCGCGGCCGTCGGCGGGCGCATTTGGATACAGAATCCACACGTCGCCAAGTCGCGACCCGCGCCCGGCGCCGCGATCGGCAATCGTCAGCGCGCCGATGAGCAGCGTCCACGCCCCGCCGAACGCGGTCGAGACAATGATCACGTACCGCTGCAGCAACATCGCGCCAACGGCCCCAAAGACCGCGAGCACGATGATCACCGCTACTGGCGGATCGCCCGCGCGAAAATACCCCCACCCCACGTGCGCGACGAGCGCACCAAGGCCCGCTCCGATGAGCCCGATGCCCACAAAGTACGCAAGCACAAGAATGACCGATCCCGCCAGTCCGCCGAGGATTGCGGCCACAATCATCCCGCTCGTATTGCTCACGCCCATCGTCGAGCTGGCCAGCATCGCGCCGAAGATGAGGCCATAGATGGCGAGCGTGATCTTGAACAGGCGGTACCCGGCGAAGCACGAAAGCGCGCCGCCCAACACGAGGAGCAGCGCGGCGGGAAACTCGTAGGAGTGAGGCAGCATCAAGCGAATCAGACCTCGCGACGTCCCTCGAGCGCCTTGTGCATGGTAATGTCGTCAGCGTATTCGAGGTCACTTCCGACCGGCACGCCCATCGCAATGCGCGTCACCTTCACGCCGAGCGGCTTCAACAGCCGCGCCAGATAGATGGCGGTGGCCTCGCCTTCGACGTTCGGGTTGGTCGCGAGAATGATCTCGGAGACACCATTCGTGACGCGCGTCAGCAGGCCTTTGATCTTCAGATCGTCGGGACCGATCCCATGGAGCGGCGACAGCGCGCCCATCAATACGTGGTAAAGACCCTTGAATTCGCGCGTCCGTTCGATCACCGCGACGTTCTGCGGCTCTTCGACGACGCAGATGACGTGCGCGTCACGGTCGCGGCTGCTGCAGAAGACGCACGGATCCGCGTCGGTGATGTTGTTGCAGACCGAGCAGTACGTGACCTGTTCCTTGACGTCGCGGACGGCGTTCACCAGCCGATCCGTGTGCTCGCGCGGCGTTTTGAGCAGGTGAAACGCGAGGCGCTGCGCGCCCTTCGGTCCGATGCCAGGCAGGCGTTGCAATTCGTCGATAAGTCGCACGAGCGGATCCGGCAGCGAAGACATACGAGCTGACGAATTCTACATGCCGGGAATCTTGAGTCCGCCAATCGCGCCGCTCATGTTCCGCTGCATCTCCTCGTCCGCCTTGCGGTAGGCGTCGTTGAGGGCCGCGACGATCAGATCTTGCAGCATCTCGATGTCGTCCTTCGACACGACCTCGGGATCGAGCGCGATCGACTGAACCTGTTTCGCACCGTTCATCACGACCGTGACCATCCCGCCTCCCGCGTTCCCCTCCACGCGGGCCTCGGCCGCCTGCTTCTGCAAGCGCTCCTGCATCTGCTGCGCCTGCTTCATCATCTGCTGCATCTGTTGAAAGTTCATCGATTCGCTCTCGCTAGAGCACCCACCACTCGGGCACACTGACTACATCTCTTCGACGTCTCGTATCTCCGCAGGGAACACCTCGAGCATCGCCTGCACTCCCCGGTCGGCTAGCGCCTGCTCACGCAGCGCTTTCTGCCGCTTGGCCGCGTTCGTCGCGGCCTCGCCTTCAGCGTCTTTTCCAGTTTCGGGCCCAGGGTCTTTGCTCACGCCGGCCGGAGTCACACCAGCAGAAGCCGCGGCGCTCTCGCCCTGGACGGCGACGACGGTGAGCTTGCGACCAGTCGCCTGATGGGCGATCGACTCGAGCCAGCTTCGCTTTTCCTCGAAGGCGTCGCGGAGCGTCCGCTGGTTGGGCAGGAACGTGAACGTGATGCGATCGCCGGCGAGGTCAATCTTCTGCGACTGCGCCACCACCGTGTTGTAGAACACGACCTTGGTCTTGCGTATCTCGGCGAGGAACGCATCTTTCACATTGCCGGACGCGCCAGCCGAACCGGCCGGTGCGTCGGTCATATTTCCCGAGGCGGCGGTCGGCGCGGGCCGCTCGACCCGATTCGGCGGAACGGGAGCAGGAGCTGCGTAACTCAGACGGCCCGCAGGCATCGTGGCCGCCGGCATGCGTGGCGCCGCTCTCTCAGCAACGCGAGCTGGTGCCGTCGCCGCACGATCTGCGCTTGGGGCGCCAGCCATCAACTCTTCGATCGGTCTAATCTTGCGCAGATAAATCCACCGGAGCATCGCCATTTCGAGGTGATGACGAGGCTGCGCCGCCGTTCGGATATCCATCTCGGCGCGGGTCAACAGGTCGAACGCGCGCAGAAGGTCCTCGCGCGAAAATCGGCCGGCAAGCGCGGTTAGACGATCGCGCTCCCCTTCAGCCGCAATCTCCTGATCCGAGATCCGGGCAGGATCGACCGATAGCACGAGCAGATCGCGCACCACGCGCGTCAGCTCACGGCAAACTGCGCGCAGATCGTAGCCCAGCTCGACGGCTCGGCCTGACACGGCAAACGCCGCCCGAGCATCGTCATCCGCAACGGCCTGCACCGCATCGAGGAGCAGATCTCGCCCAACGAGTCCCAGCACGGTCGCCACGTCCTCTGCCGCAATCGTCCGGCCTGTGAATGCGATCACCTGATCGAGTTTGCTTTGCGCGTCGCGCATGCTACCTTCCGCATCCCGAGCGATGAGCATCAGCGACTCGTCGGCGACGGTCAGGCCCTCCGCGTCGGCGATTCGGCGGAGCTGCTCCACGATCGACTTCGTGCTGATCGTCCGGAACTCGAACACCTGGGACCGCGAAAGCACCGTTTCCGGAATCTTGTCGAGCTCGGTCGTCGCCATCATGAAGACCACGTGCGGCGGCGGTTCTTCGATGGACTTCAAGAGGGCGTTGAACGATGAATTGGAGAGCTGGTGGACTTCGTCGATGATGAAGATCTTGTAGCGGTTGCGAACGGGCGCGATCGCCAGGCCGGAGATGATGACTTCGCGGACGTTGTCGACTTGTGTGTGAGTCGCGGCGTCGATCTCCAGCACATCGATGTCCCGGCCCTCGGCAATCTCCACGCACGCGTCGCACGTCCCACACGGATCGGGGGTCGGACCCTTGACGCAATTCAGCGCGCGCGCGAGGATCCGCGCCGAGGTCGTCTTTCCGACGCCCCTCGGACCGGCAAAAACGAACGCATGTGCAAGCCTCCCGCTCGCGAGGGCGTTGCGCAGCGTGCGGGTGACCGCAGGCTGTCCGACCACAGCCTCGAAGGTCTGTGGGCGCCACTTTCTTGCTAGGACTTGATAGGACATGTCAGGCGGAATCCACCGCAGCCCGGAAGGCCTGCGGCACATCTCAGGATCTGTTTAGCGCTGCTGCCTTCCGGCCCTGACGCGGTTCGCAGGCTGAAATTGCACAGGTTCCGGGCCGCGGTGCAATCCGCAAACCTCCACTCTACTACACGTTCGCACGCTTAAACCGGCACGCGCGTCGCCAGGAGAAGATATTTTGCGAGGACCTCCCCGACGACGATCGTGAAGAAGTCGACGTAGAGAATCCCGGTCGCCGACTGCGTGGACCTGATCTTCGCCGTTTCCCAGGTGAGATACGACAGAATTGCGGGGCCCGCGAGCCCAAACAGCACGCGCTGCCAGAAAAAAATTCCCCCGCTCGTCAGGATGTAGTGACGAAAACTGAAACCGAGCCCCGGTTGTCCCGGGAAAGGCGTCAACGGCGTCACGATGGCCAGAAAGACGGCCGCACCCACCACGACCACACGGACAATCGTCGACGCGATGTGGACCTTGACGATCGACTGGAGATGCCGGACCTGCATTGAGGGAATCACCAGGTACCAATGCCCGAGAATCATCGCCGTGCAGGCGCCGCCGAGAAGAGCAGCCGAGCTCAGGAAGCTCGCAACCGTGAGCACCTGCATCGGCAGCCCGCGATCCGACGACGCAATCAGCGCTTGCGCGACGATCGCAACGGCCCCTCCGCCGATGGCCGTGGCGACGAGTGCCGGACGGATCGAAGCCAGCATCCGCCCGACCGTCGCCCAATACAGCAGGACGGCCGCCTCGCACACGACGAGAGCCGTCAGTGCTGTGGTACTGGTCGCGATGGCGTCGGAGCCGGTTGGCCGAAACGCCAGGGCCGCCGCGAGTAGAATCGCGGCAAGGCCTGAGTTGAAGCGGAAGAACTTGACGCCCGCGTCGCGAGAAACGAGGACGAGCGTGAAGACGATGCCGGCGCCGAGATGCGCGAGAAAAAGGAAGAGCACCGTGGACAGGGACATGTCGGTGCTCGACCTGGGCGCCCTACCGGAGCCTCTTGTTCACTTCGGCCCAGTTCACGACGTTCCACCACGCGTCGACGTAGTCCGGACGCCGATTCTGATACTTCAGGTAGTACGCGTGCTCCCAGACGTCGATGCCGAAAACGACCTTCTTGCCTTCCATCACGGGGCTGTCCTGGTTGGCCGTGCTCTCGATCGCCAGCTTGCCGCCGGTGGCAATGACCCATGCCCATCCGCTCCCGAACCGGCCGACGGCAGCTTTCTTCAGCTCTTCCTTGAACTTGTCGAACCCGCCGTACGACGAATTGATGGCATCGGCGATGGCGCCGGTCGGCGCGCCGCCCGCCTTCGGCCCCATGATCGTCCAGAACATCGTGTGGTTGATGTGGCCGCCGCCATTGTTCCGCACGGCGGTGCGGATGTCGTCGGGCACGCTGTTGATGCCGCGCAGCAGGTCTTCGACGCTCTTGGACTGGAGCTCTGGATGTTTCTCGAGCGCCGCGTTCAGATTCGTAACGTACGCGTTGTGATGCTTCCCGTGATGAATCTCCATCGTCTGCTTGTCGATGTACGGCTCGAGCGCGTCGGATGGATACGGCAGAGGGGGAAGTGAGTGAGCCATCGAACGTCCTCCTATGAGATCGAAAGCATGCGGTCGAGCGCGACCCTCGTCCAGTGCTTCCGGTCGTCGGGAACGACGATGCGGTTGTGGACGACGCCGTCGACGAGGCCTTCGAGCGTCCAGAGCAGATGGTTGGGCGAGACGCGAAACATGGTTGAGCAGAGACAGCCAAACTGATCGAGTGACAGCACAATCCGTTCCGGAGCAACCTGGCGCGCGAGCCTGTTGACGAGATGGATTTCCGTGCCGACAGCCCATGTGGATCCGGCCGGGCTCTGGGACACCGTCTTGATGATGTATTCGGTTGAGCCGGAATCGTCTGCCGCCTGGACGACGTCCCACGGCACCTCAGGATGCACGATCACGCGGACGCCGGGATGCTGCGCGCGGATGTTTTCGATCTGACGCGCGGTGAAGCGGGTGTGAACTGAGCAGTGGCCTTTCCAGAGGATGATGCGGGCGCGTTTGACGGTATCGGGGTCGAGACCGCCGAAGATTTCGTTGGGGTCCCAGACGACCATGTCGTCAAGCGGCACGCCGAGCTTGTACGCCGTGTTGCGCCCGAGGTGCTGATCGGGCAGAAACAGCACCTTGTCGCCGCGCTCCCAGGCCCATGTCAGCGTCGCGGCCGCATTCGACGACGTGCATACGACGCCGCCGCGCTCGCCGCAGAACGCTTTGATCGATGCGGCGGAGTTGATGTAGGTGACCGGAACGATCGTAGAGCGATTTTCGCCCTCGCTGAGATGGCTCGGTAGCTGAAGAATCGATTCGAGATCGCTCCAGCACAGCTCGAGCTGATCCGGATCCGCCATGTCGGCCATCGAGCAGCCGGCGGCGAGATCCGGCAGGATCACCTGTTGATGCGGACCGCTCAGCACATCGGCGCTCTCGGCCATGAAGTGCACGCCGCAGAACACGATGAACTCAGCCTCGGGGTGCTTGGAGACGTGTTGCGCGAGCTTGTACGAGTCGCCGGTGTAGTCCGCGAACTTGATGACCTCATCACGCTGGTAATGGTGGCCAAGGATGACGAGACGGCGGCCCAAGGTGGCCCGGGCTGACGCGATGCGGCGGTCCATCTCCTCGTCGGAAAGCGCGAGGTACGCCTCGGGCAGCGGCTGCCGTTCGCCGATGTGTTCCTTCTCGTAGGCAGTGAGGACGGGGAGCAGCATGGGGACCTTGTGAAACTTTTCTCAATCTAGGAACACGAAAAAGCCAAGCTCTGAACGGCGGCCCGTCGAAGCTTGGCGACGTCACAATTATAACATCCGCCTAAGTATCGCGCCTTTGCCTAATTAGCGGACCGTCCCATCAGCCGTGAGTGTCGAAGATTGGGCGCGACGAGCTGGAAGCCTGGCCCAGAGAGCTGGAAGCGGGCGCAAGAGCCGAAGCCGGGCGGGCGCGAAGAGCGTGAAGCCAGGCGCGGAGAGAGGGGAAGCCGCTTACCGGCGGTTGCGCGGGCCGTTGCGCGAAAAGAAGAGCTTCAGTGAACGACCCGATACAGCGTGTCGCGCTCGATCGGCTGCCGGCCCGCCGCCGTGATCAAGCGCTCGATCTCGCGCGTGGTCATCGCCGTCGGCGTCACCGAACCGGCCATGTGGTAGATCTTCTCCTCCTGCACCGTACCGTCGAGGTCGTCGGCGCCAAACCAGAGGCACGTCTGGGCGGTCTCCACGCCAGTCGCAATCCAGAACGCTTTGACGTGATCGATGTTGTCGCACATCAGGCGTGACACGGCGTGCACGCGCAGGGTCTCGGCCGCGCTCGGCGCCGGCAGCTTGCGCATCTGGTTGTTGTCCGGGTGGAAGGCGAGCGGGATGAACGCCTGAAATCCGCCTGTCTCGTCTTGGAGGCGACGCGCGCGGAGCATGTGATCGACGCGCTCCTCGGACGTCTCGATGTGGCCGTACAACATCGTGACGTTGGTGCGCATGCCCAGAGTATGCGCAAGTCGGTGGATGGCGAGATACCTGTTCGCATCGCACTTGTTCGGATCGTTCGCGATCTTCTTCCTGACACGCTCGGCGAAGATCTCGGCGCCGCCACCCGGCAGTGAATCAAGACCGGCCTCCATCAGCTCTCGAAGGACCTGCTCGTCGGACATCTTGTACAGGTCTGAGAAGAAGGCAATCTCGACCGCCGTAAAGCACTTCAAGTGAATGTCCGGCCGGATGCGCTTGAACCCTCGGAGCAGGTCCGTGTAGTAGCTCCACGGCAGATCCGGATGCAGGCCGTTGACGACGTGGATTTCCGTCAGGGGCTGATCGGCGCGCTGACGGAGCTTGTCCCAGGCCTGTTCGAGTGAGAGTGTGTATGCGCCCGGGTCGCCGGGCTTCAGCCGCGCGAACGAACAGAACAGGCAGCCCGCGACGCAGACGTTCGTCGCCTCGAGACGGATGTTGTAGTTGTAGAAGGTGCGGGCGCCGTGACGCTTTTCGCGCTCACGATTCGCCAACCAGCCGACGGCCAGGAGATCCGGCGACTCGAACAGCCGCACGCCGTCCTGAAGATCGAGACGGTCACCGCGATCGAGTTTTCGGAGGATATCCGCGAGGCCGGCGGCCCGAAGGCGGGACAGCGGGGGCAACTAAATAACCAGATTCACGATCTCACGAGACGCCAAAAATCTGCACCCTGAGCGATCGCGCGCGCGGTCCGTCGAGCTCCGCCATCAAGATGCGTTGCCACTGTCCGAGCACGACTTCTCCGCCGCTGACCTGCAGCGTGAGGCTGTGACCGAGCAGCAGCGCGCGGAGATGCGAATCGGCGTTCATGCGGTCGCAGTCCGAGTGCTTCGGATCGTTGTGCAGATAATCGGCGTCGCGCGCGACCATGTGCTCGAGAAACCGCTTGATGTCCGATAAGAGCGCCGTCTGGAACTCGTTGATGAAGAGCGCGCAGGTCGTGTGCATCGACCAGAGGCTGACCAGGCCTTCGCTGATATTGAACCTTCGGACGAATTCCATCACCCGGTTCGTGAGATCCACGAGCTCGATCCGCTGATCGGTCTGAATGACGAGCGTCTCGCCGTGAACGACCACGCCGCCGACCTTCGCCGATGCCACATCCTCGACAGGCTTCTCGCGAATGGTGACGGTCGAGCTTTTGCTCATGCGCTCCTCTTTAATCACGTCGGGGATCAACTTCGGGAATCACTTCAGCGATCACTTCGGGCTCGTTCCTGGGCCGGAATCACTCCGGGCAACCTCCCGGTGTCGCTTTGCAGGCCGAAATCTCATTCAGGGGCCATCCCCGAACGGCCGCGGCTCTTCTTTGGTGAATGTCCGCGTCCGGACACGAACCGGCTAATGTTACGCAAAAAAGCGGTTACCTAGCAACCCTGCTATACTCGCCGGACAATTTGACGCTCACCCCGGCGGCCACGCGAAGTGGGTGCAAATCCCACACGGTCCCGCCACTGTAAGCAGTCTAGGCTTCGCAAGGACGAGGGTCGGCGACACTTACGTTCCGACGACTCGCGTCCCGTCACTGGGTTCCGAACGGCTATCAGGCCGCTTCTGACATCGCCTGGGAAGACGCGCGAACGCTGCAATCTGCAAGTCAGGAAACATGGCCATCGGGGGCTTCTTTTTTCGGCGCGTGAGACGCCGGGAGGATCCTGATGCGCATGTGCAACCCTGGGCAGCCGGTACCTGCCCGCCGCCCGACACTCGTTCTTCCTTTCTCGTTCCTGTTCTTCATCTCACTGGCCACGGCTCCGCGAGCCGTACAGGCAGCCGCAGGCGACGAACGCGCTTCCGGCGTCATCGTCGATCAATCCGGCCAGCCGCTGCCGCGCGCGTTCGTGCGCGTGCTCGACGGCTCGGGCCATGAATCGGCAAGCGCGTTTTCCGACGAGCGTGGCCAGTTCGATCTTCCAACGCCGCCGGCAGCTGGTTGTCGCATCGAGGCAACCCTGACGGGCTTTGCCACGACCTCGGTCGCCTGCGCGCCCGCCTCCGCTCTGCGGATCGTTCTCCCGGTCGCGCCCATCCAGGAGACGGTTGTCGTTACCGCCACGCGGACTCAGGCACCTGCCGATCAGGTTGCGGCCAGCGTCACCACCTTCACCGCGGCAGACATCGAGCGCCGTCGAACGCCGCTCGCCGCGGACCTACTGAGGACGTCGCCTGGCGCAATGCTCGTTCGCACTGGCGCCCCCGGCGGCCTTACATCCCTCTTCGTGCGCGGCGGCGACAGCAACGACAACAAGGTCCTGCTCGACGGGATCCCGCTCAACGAGCCTGGCGGGACGTTCTACTTCGACAACCTCACGACCCAGAACGTCGAGCGAATCGAGATTGTCCGCGGCGCGCAGTCGGCGCTCTTTGGGTCGGACGCCATGGCCAGTGTGGTGCAGCTGTTCACGAAGCGCGCCGGCGCCGAAGGCAAGCCGACGGCGACGGTGGCATTCGAGGGCGGCAGCTACGACACGGTGCGCGTTGGCGCGTCGGCGTCAGGGCGGACGGGCCGCGTCGACTACGCGGTCGGCGCCGCTCAGTTGACCACCTCCAACAACGTGCCGAACAGCGACTTCGACAACACGACGTTCTCGGGCAACGTTGGAACCTCGCTGAACGATTCCTCCACGCTGCGCTTCGTCGGGCGGGCCGAGCTCGGCCGTAACGGCACGCCGGGACAGACCGCCTTCGGCCGCCCGGATCTCGATGCGTTCGCCAAGCGGCACGACGGCGCCGGCGGCGTCGTCTTCGATCAGCAACTCACGCCGGCCGTCCACCAACAGGCGAGCTACTCTCTGGCCGTCTCGAACCAACAGTCAACGAATCTCGTCGCCGATCCGCCTTACACGCCGCAATATGGCGACCATGTCGCACCATTTCCATTCACTGACTTCCTGTACGACACCCGGACGAACCTGCGCCGGCATCATGCGGGCTATCAAGCAGATGTTCGTCTGGCGAACAGCGCGCGATCAGGCGATCAGCTGCTCACGGTGCTCGCTGACTGGGACGGTGAACGCGCAACGCTGGAGGATCTTCGGGCAGGGACGAGTCGGCCGGCCTCGCGAGACAACGCCGGCGTCTCCGTTCAACACCAAGCTGTCTGGCGTCGCCTCGTTGTCATCGCCGGCGGGCGATTCGAGCACAACGCGAGCTTTGGCGACGCGTTCGTCCCCCGTGGATCGGTCGCGTTCGTCGTTCACGAGGGCGGCCGCGATCCCCTCTTCGGCGCCACGAGCGTGCATGCCGCGGCCGGCAAGGGTATCAAGGAGCCGACGCTCGTTCAGTCGTTCAGCCTCTCGCCCTTCTTCCTCGGCAACCCCGATCTCGCGCCCGAGCGATCGCGAAGCGTCGAAGTCGGCGTCGACCAGAGACTCGCGACCGATCGTGCGCGGATTGCGTTTACCTGGTTCGACAATCGCTATCAGGATCTCATCGCGCTCCGGACGACCAATCCTCAGACCTTCGAGGCCCAGTACTTCAACATCGGGCTCAGCCGCGCGCGCGGGGCGGAGCTTTCGGTCGACGTTGCACCAACTGCCGAACTCCGCGCCCGCGGCAGCTACACCTTTCTCGACTCAGAAGTGCTCGACAGCACGTCGCCCGGCAGTCCGCTGTTCCAGCCTGGCCAGCCGTTGCTTCGCCGGCCGAGACACTCCGGCTTCGTGGACGTAAGCTGGAGCCGTGCTCGTTTGGGGGTGACGCTGACTGGGCTGTTCATTGGACACTACCTCGACAGCGACTTCTCGTCGTTGGAACCGCCGCTCACCGAAAACCCGGGTTACACGACCTGGGACGCCCGCGTCTCGTACAGAGTCACGGCACGGCTGACAGCGCTGTTGTCAATCGACAACCTCGCCAATGCGAACTATATGGAGCCGCTCGGCTACCAGGCCTTGGGACGCGCCGCCCGAGCCGGAGTGCGCGTCACCTTCTGAGGATTGGCGGTGACGCCCGGCTTGGATCACCTCCTGGACGTCGTGGACGTCTCGTTTGCATACGATCGTCGTGGTCCGACGATCGTCGACTCGGTGTCGCTGGCAGTGACGCGGCGGGCGATCCTCGGTCTGCTCGGGCCGAACGGCGCCGGGAAGACCACATTGCTCCGCCTCCTCTCGGGCACGATCATGCCGAGTTGCGGCCGCATCGCACTCGAGGGACGGCCGCTGTCGAGCTTCTCACGCAGAGAGCTTGCTCGTCACATCGCCGTCGTACCGCAGGAAACGCACAGCGCGTTCGACTTCTCGGCCCTCGAGATTGTGCTGATGGGTCGCTATCCCCATCTCGGAGTATTCGAGCTGGAAGGACCCGACGATCTGAGCGCCGCGCGTGACGCCATGGCTGCCACCGGCACCGTTGCGATTGCCGATCGCGATTTTTCGACCTTGAGCGGCGGGGAAAAACAGCGCGTCGTCATCGCCGGCGCGCTCGCTCAGGCCTCGGACGTCCTCCTGCTCGACGAGCCAACGGCGTCGTTGGACCTTGGGTTTCAATTCGAGATTACGCGTTTGCTGGCCGAGCTCAACCGCGATCGCGGCACAACGATGGTCGTCTCGACGCACGACCTGAACCTGGCAGCGGCGCTTTGCACCGAGCTGGTGCTGATCCGCGCGGGAAGGATCATCGCCCAGGGCTCGGTCGACGCCGTGCTCACGCCAACCAACGTCCGCGAGCTCTACAACATCGACGCCGACGTGACGATGCATCAGCGCGCCGGCCACTTGACGGTGGTGCCAGTTGCCCGAGCAGACTGACGCCGGGCGCCTTCGATCTGTCACCACGCTCCACTCGAGACGTGCGGCGACTGTTGCCGCCTTTGGGGCCTTCACGGCCACTGTCTGCCTGCTCGCGCCGCTCATCGGCAGCACGCCCATCCACCTGTCGCGGGTGTTCGATCGCACAATTCCATTCGCCGACAACCTGGACGCCCAGGTGTTCTACGTCGCGCGCTTGCCGCGCGTCCTGGCCGCCGCCGTGGTCGGCAGCGGGCTTGCAATGGCGGGCGTGGTCTTTCAGGCGCTGCTGCGCAATCCGCTCGCGTCGCCGGATACGCTGGGGGTCTCCGCCGGCGCGACGCTTGGCGCGCTCGTCGTGATCACGTTCCACCTCGACGTCTCGGCTTTCGGCGTGTCATCCATTCCAGTCGGGAGCTTCGCTGGAGCGGTCGGAGCGCTCGCGATCGTGTACGCGCTCTCGCTGGCGCGGCAGCGGGGCACATCGACCACTGTGCTCCTGCTGGCAGGCATTGCGTTGTCCGCCCTTCTGGCCGCCCTCAGCCGCTTCGTGCAGGTGATGGGAGATTTCACGGACACCTTCCGGAACCTCCGCTGGATGATGGGCTCGCTCGACGTCGCCAGCTACAAGGAGATCGCCGTCGCCGTCGTCCCGGTGTCGGCGGCGCTCCTCGGGATCATCTCGCTGACACGCGCGCTGGATCTTCTGAGCCTCGGCGCCGACGCGGCCGAATCGCGCGGCGTCGATTACAAGCGCGCGGAGCGCATCGCGCTCGTCAGCGCCTCCCTGTCCACGGGCGCGGCGGTATCGCTCGGGGGCCCGGTTCCCTTCGTCGGCATCATCGTCCCGCACATGGTGCGGCTGATGGTCGGCGCCGATCACCGGCTGGTGGTTCCTTCGTCCGCGCTGTTCGGCGCGGCTTTCCTAATTGTGTGCGACGCCGTCGCGCGCACGGCGTTCCGGGGTGTCGAGATGCCGGTCGGGACGATCACTGCGATCCTCGGAGGGCCGTTCTTCCTATGGCTGCTGTTCCGCCGCCGGCTGTAGAGTTGCTCCTGCCCGGGCCTCGGGAGGGGAGAACAGGGAGCCGATAAAGGTGACCAGAGGTCGACGTCTCGCGATCACAGCCGCGCGGGTGGTGCTCGCGGCCGCGCCGGTCCTGGCGCCCCTAGGCGACCGTTCGCTGAGTGCGGGCGCGACGTTGCCGTCTGCCGCAGAGGCGCGCCGGATCATCTCGATCATTCCGGCGACGACAGAGATGCTGTTTGCGATGCACGCCGGTGATCGCCTCGTCGCCGTCGGCACCTACGACCACTTTCCCCCTGAAGTGGAGCGCCTGCCGCGCGTCGGCGCGCTGCTGGATCCGGACGTCGAGCGCATCATCACGCTGCGCCCGGACCTGGTCGTCCTTTACGGAACGCAGTCCGATCTTCGGAGCCAACTCGATCGCGCGGGCATTCCGTACTATCAGTACGTGCACCGCGGCTTGCCTGACGTCGCCGAAACGATCCGGTCGCTCGGCGCCCGCGTCGGTCTGGCGCGCGAGGCGGACACGCTTGCGGCGGGGCTCGAGCGCCAGGTCGCTGACGTGCGAACCCGCGTCGCGAACCGCCCCAGGCCCAGAACGCTGCTCGTCTTCGGGCGCGAGCCCGGTTCGCTTCGCGACATCGAATCGAGCGGCGGAGTGGGCTTCCTGCATGACATGCTCGAGGCGGCGGGCGGCTCTGACGTGTTTGCGGACATCAAGCAGCAGAGTGTCGAGACGTCGACAGAAATGGTGCTCGCGCGGGCGCCCGAGGTCATCATCGAATTGCGCTACGCGCAGGGCAGATCACGTACGGTGGATCTTGCCGCGTGGGACGCGCTGCCTTCGGTGCCCGCTGTTCGCAACCATCACGTCTACGCCCTCCAAGGAGACGAATTCGTCATCCCCGGCCCACGCGTGGGCGTTGCGACGGAACGGTTGTCGAGAACGATCCACCCCGACGCGTGGTAGAGCCTGAATCGGCGTGACCAGGTAACAGATGCGTGGCCAGGTGACGGATGTCGAAATACCCATCTCGGATTGTCTGCCTGACCGAAGAAACGACCGAGACGCTTTACCTGCTCGGCCAGCAGGACCGGATCGTCGGCGTCTCCGGCTATACGGTGCGTCCGCCCGAAGCGAGGCAGAAGCCAAAGGTGTCCGCGTTCATCAACGCGAGGTTCGACAAGATCGAGGCGCTCAAACCTGATCTCGTACTCGCCTTCTCGGACCTCCAGGCCGATCTCGCGGCCGAGCTCTCGCGCCGCGGCATCGCCGTGGTCACGTTCAACCAGCGGACCGTTGCTGAGATTCTCCAGATGATCCGGATGCTCGGTGGTCTCGTGGGGTGTCAGCGGGAGGCCGAGGGGCTTGCCGATCGCCTCGAGCGGGATCTCGACGTCGTACGTGACGCCGCGTCACGCGCCAGGCTGCGGCCCAGGGTGTTCTTCGAAGAGTGGGACGACCCGCTCATCTCGGGCATCCGTTGGGTCGAAGAGCTCGTCGAGATCGCGGGGGGCGCACCCACGTTCCCGGAGCTCTCCAACGCACGGCTCGCAAAGGATCGCGTCGTCGACCCCATGGAAGTTGCCCGGCGCAATCCCGAGGTGGTGTTCGCGTCCTGGTGCGGCAAGAAGGTGAACAAAGAACGGATTCGATCGCGAGCGGGATGGGACCACGTGAGCGCCGTGCAGTATGACCGGATCTACGAGATCAAGTCGACCTACATCCTGCAGCCCGGCCCTGCGAGCCTGACAGAGGGGCTGCGCCAGCTCCACGAGATCCTCATGAGAGAAACAGTGGGGCCTTCGGAGCGGGAATGATGCCGCTGGCGGCGGCCCGCTCGAAGAGGATTTGTACGGCCCGGCGCCCCTCGGCCCCGAGATCGACCGAGAAGTCGTTCACGTACAGATCGATGTGCTGATACATCACGGCCTCGCTCATTTCCTGCGCGTGCTCGCGCACGAACGGCAGGCTCGCCGCGCGGTTCGCGAAAGCATATTCCACGCTCCGGCGCACCACGCGGTTGACCGCGTGCTTGACGTCGTCGGGCAGGGAGCGCTTGATGACGATGCCGCCGAGCGGGATCGGCGCGCCGGTCTCGCCCTCCCAGAACTCGCCGAGATCGATGATCTTCTTCAGTCCTTTCCCCTCGTATGTGAAGCGGTTCTCATGAATGATGAGCCCGGCGTCATATTCCTCGTTGAGCAGCGCCGACTCGATCTCCGAGAAGACGAGCTCGGTGCGGTTGCGAGCCTGCGGAAACGCCAGGCTCAGGAGAAAATTTGCGGTGGTATACCGGCCCGGAATCGCAATCCGGACGGCGCCCGACGCCACCTCCTCGGTCGAGATGGGTCGTTTGGAGATCAACAGAGGCCCGCAATTGCGTCCGAGCGCGCTTCCCGCATCGAGCAGAACGTAGTTTTCGGCGCAATAGGCGTACGCGTGATAGCTCAGTTTGGTGATGTCGGCCTCTCCAGCAAACGCCGCTCTGTTCAAGGCTTCGACGTCGGCCATGTGCAAACAGCACTCGAGCCCTTCGAGATCGATGCGCCGGTTGACCACGGCATCGAAGACGAAGCAGTCGTTCGGGCACGGCGACGAGCCGAGCGACAGCCTCATAGTGTGTCCACGAGGGTCATCGCAACCGTGCTCAGGGCGCTGATCGCGTCGGCCACCCTCCAGGCCTGGCGGTTTCGCCGCTCAACGATATTCGACACGGCGCGAACCTGCGCGAACGGCAGGTCGTGAATCAAGCAGGCGTACATGAATGCCGCGCCTTCCATGCTCTCCACTTGGGGTTGAAAACGCCGCACCACCGCCGCGATCGACCGCTCGTTGCCGTGCGCGGTGTTGACGGTAATGCCTCTGACAGCGGGAAGACGGGTCAGCGCGGCATTGGAAGGCGGCGCGACGTTCACGAGCTCCGCGCGAGCCAAGCTGCGACCTTTCCAGGGGTCGGTTTCCGGCTCCGCGGGATCGACCGGCTCCCCCGGCAGCTCGAGCTCGTCGAGCGAGAGGAAGGCATCACCATCCTCGGCGCCGAGCTCCGCGAGGCGGTCCGACACGACATGCACGACGCATCCCGGCTCGAGGGCCCGATCGAAGCTGCCACAGACGCCAAGGTTCAGGGCGAGGTCGTACCGCGTTTCGGCCAAGGCGCGTGAGCACCAGGCCGCCGTCGCCACCATGCCAATCCCAGTGAGCAGCACATCCACGCCGTGCCCCGCGTACTCGTGCCGCGTCACCCTCGGCCGTCGTGCCGCGGGGGCCTCAGCGGGGCACTCGCGCTGGAGTGTCGCGGGGTTCGCACAACCGAGTCTCCGAACGATCGGCGCCACTTCGATCGCAGTCGCGGCAACGACGAGGATTCGCATGGCGCGCCGTCAATCGACGTCGTCGTCCGCGCTGACGACGGTGTAGGCCGTCGACGCGCGCCGGAACACAATCGTGAGTCCAAATGCGACGATGGCGCACGCTGCGGCGAGTCCGATGTAGATGCCGCTGCCGACCGTCGCGTCGGGGGTACTCGTCATCGGCGTGTTCTCGACAATGGCGAACGCTTGAGCGATCGTGAGTGCACGTTCGCCGGCGGTGCGCGGGAGAATGCGCCACGACAGGAACATGATGCCGAGCGCTACCAGCCCGATGAGCAAAAGCGGGTGGCGCGAGTTTTTTCGCGTGATGAGGCTGAGCAACGCCAGGATGGCTGCGAGCGCGCCAAGGCCCGCAATCCAGAGTCCAGGGACATCGGGCACGCCCTTCATCTCGACGCCGCTCACGATCACCCACGGGAGAAACGCGCTGATCGTGAGCGCCACACCGGCCACGAGAGGGACGAAGTACCCGCGCATGCCGGGGCGGAAGATCGCGGTGATGCCCAGGGGACTCATGACGCGTTCAATGGCATCAATTCTTGAACTCTTCGTACCATGCCATCTGAATGGCTTCGAGCTTTGCCTCGTTCGAGGCCCTTGGATCGTCGTCAAACCCGTCCAGCGTGACGACGCGGTCGCGGAGATCGGTAAAACGGAGGGTGAGCGGGTCGACGCCCTGAAACTTCTCGGCGAGCGCGATGCCGATGTCCTCGGAATCGGTCCATTTCATCGCGCGACCTCCTCGGGCTTCTTGACCGTCGACTTGCCGAGCTGAATGCCTCCGCCCTCCTGAACGTAGTTGCGCGTGTACATCGGCAGCTCGCAGATCACGTCGCCCAATACGACCGCCTGGCAGCCCAGCCGCGACCGCGGCGTCAGATCCCAGGCGGTGTCGAGACGATCTGCCTCATCGTCCTGCATCTCGCTGAGGTTTCGTGCGCCTTCTCGGATGATGACATGGCAGGTCGTGCACGCGCAGCTGCCGCCGCAGGCGTGCTCGAGCGGGACATGCATGTTCTTGGCCACGTCGAGCAACGACTCGGGCCTGCCGTGGTGCGAATACGGAAGCGCTCCGTGCTGGAACTCGACGGCCGTCGGTTCGCCGTCGATGATGAACGTGATTTTCGGCATCTCTACAAAGCGTCCACGTTCCGGCCCGCGAGGGCGGCACGTACGGCACGATTCATCGTGACTTCGGCCAGATGCCGGGTCGCCTCATTGAGCGCCTGCGTCCACTTCTGGATGGTCTCGCGATCCGAGGAGCCGAGCACCATCTTGAGCCCTGAGACGACCGCCCGGATCTTCCTGGACTCATCCGGCGTGAGCTCCGTGCGCTCGATGTCCGCGAAGTCAGGCGACCGCAACTGCTTTTCCGTCGCCGAGATGACCGATTCGGCTTCGTTCCGCGCGTCGATGAGGAGGCGCGCGGCAACGTCAGCTTCGGCGTGCTCGAACGACTCGACGAGCATGCGCTCGACCTCCTCGTCGGTCAAGCCGTACGACGGTTTGACCTCGACGACCTGCTCGACGCCGGTCCTGAGCTCGCGGGCGGTGACGCTCAAGATGCCGTTGGCGTCGATCTGAAACCGCACCTGCACGCGCGGCAGGCCGGCCGGCATCGGCGGGATCCCCCGCAGCTTGAACCGCGCAAGCGATCGATTGTCGGCCACGAGCTCGCGCTCACCCTGCAGCACATGAATGTCAACGGCCGTCTGGTCGTCAACGCCGGTCGTGAACAGCTCACCGCCCGTCGCGGGGATCGTCGAGTTCCTGGAGATGATCTTCGAGACCACGCCGCCCATCGTCTCGATGCCGAGCGACAGCGGCGTGACGTCGAGCAGCAGCAACTCCCGGTTGCCAGTGGCGAGGATATCCGCTTGCAGCGCCGCGCCAAGCGCGACGACTTCGTCGGGGTTCAGTCCGGTATGCGGCGCGCGGCCGAACAGGGCCTCGACCTTGCGGCGAACCATCGGGATTCGGGTCGACCCGCCGACGAGCACGACGTCGTCGATCTGCGACGGCTCGATGCCGGCGTCGGCAAGCGCCTGCCGGCACGGCCCCAGCGTCCGCTCCACGATCGGCGCGATGGCCTCCTCGAATGCCGCCCTCGTCAGCCGCATTCGATACGGCTGATGTTGCGGATTGAGGCGGCCTTGCCCATCGGGTCCCCCCGTCGCCACGCGGCTCACGGCGATCTCGGCTTCCTCATGGTTCGAGAGTTCGTGCTTGGCACGGATGACTGATGTGCGGACCGTCTGCACGAACTCGCCGTCATGTGAAACGGCCGCGCCGCCGCGCTCCAGATCTTCCAGCACACGCGCCGTGAACAGCTGATCGATGTCATCGCCTCCAAGGTGAGTGTCGCCGTTGGTTGATAGCACCTGGAAGACGCCGTCCTCGATACGCAGGATCGAGATGTCGAAGGTGCCGCCTCCGAAGTCGTAGACGGCAACCAGGCCCGCGTGGCGCTTGTCGAGACCGTATGCGAGGGAGGCAGCAGTCGGCTCGTTGATGATCCTCAAGATCTCGAGGCCGGCCAGACGGCCCGCGTCACGGGTCGCGGTTCGCTGCGCGTCGTTGAAGTACGCCGGCACGGTGATGACGGCGCCGATTGTTTCTTCACGCCCCCGACGCCCGTCGTCCAGAGCCGCGAAGTGCGCATCGGCGCGTCGCTTCAGCTCGCGCAACACGAACGCAGAAATCTCCGGTGGCGTGTATTCCCGATCCCCGAGACCGATGCGGACGACACCCGTATCGTCTCCGGAGATCCGAAACGGGAAGTGCGCTGCCTCGCCTTGAACATCCTCGCGCCCTTTGCCCATGAAGCGCTTGATGGAATACGCCGTGCGATCGGCCGCGGTCAGCAGGCGGCGTTCGGCTTCGCGGCCGACGAGAACCGTGCCGTCGGGCGCAACGGACACGACCGACGGAACGAGCGCGTCGCTCCCGTCGCCGGTATCGTCGCGGATCACGATCGGGGTGCCGTCGTTCACGTAGGCGACGAGCGAGTTGGTGGTGCCGAGATCGATGCCGACTACTCTAGACATTTGTGATAGCTGATGGCTAATTGCCGAGGGCTGACGGCTCAACGCCAAGCTCCCTCTCAATGCCCAGGAGCAGGTTGCTGATGTAGTTTCGCTCGAGAAACTTGTCGCCGAGCGCCTCGAGGATCGCGTGCCGGTGATCGAGCGGCGCGTCTCGATCAAGCGCGGCATCCCACTGCGACGACAGCGCGGCGATCTCCGCCTCGTGCGCGATGCGCTTCGCCTCGATCGGCTGCTGGGCGCGTTCGAGCCGCGCCTGCCACTCTTCGGGCGCTGCGCCGCGATCGCGCATCTCCCGGATCTCGCCGAGCTCCTCGTTGAGTGCAAACACCTCTTCGAGCAGCGAAGCAGGTGGCTTCCTGCCGGGCAGCGGCGTTCCATGCTTCAGCTGAGCCGCGTCGCTTTGGGGATCGTCAGATCCTTGTGGGCTCCCGACTTCGAGCTTCAGCAGATACTCGATGCGGGTGATCGGGTTCTTCAACGTCCGATACGCGTCGTTCAAGTATGAGGAGCGTTCGAGGCTGACACGCCGCTCACCGGGGCTGGCGTTGTGGAAGTAGTCAGGATGAAACTGCCGGCTGAGGGCGCGGTAGCGCCGGTCAAGCTCTTGAACGTCGATTCCCAGCTTGCGCGACAGGCCGAGAAATGTGAAGTAGTCGGTCAACTCATGACCTACGCCGTCGGCTGCGCGGCCTGATCCACAGCGGCTGCGGCGGCTCCCTGCTTCTTCCGGTAATCCGAGATGGCCGCCTTGATCGCGTCTTCCGCCAGCACCGAGCAGTGGATCTTGACAGGCGGCAAGCTGAGCTCGGTCACGATGTCCGTGTTCCTGATGGCCAGCGCCTCGTCTACGGTTTTGCCCTTCAACCACTCAGTGGCGAGGCTCGAGCTGGCGATCGCCGACCCGCACCCAAAGGTCTTGAACTTCGCGTCTTCGATCACTTTGGTGGCGGGGTTGATCTTCACCTGCAGCTTCATGACATCGCCGCATTCAGGCGCGCCAACCAGGCCGGTGCCGACGTTCGGATCGTCCTTCGGCAGCGATCCGACGTTGCGCGGGTTCTCGTAGTGATCGATTACTTTGCTGGAGTAAGCCATCGGTCAGTGTCCCTCCGTCTGCCACACCATCGTGGACAGATCGACCCCTTCCTTCGCCAGTTCGTAGAGCGGTGACATGTCGCGCAAACGGCTCACGACAGACGTCAGCTTGTCTGCCACGTAGTCGACTTCTTCCTTCGTCGACCAGCGGCCCAGACCGAAACGAATCGAGGAGTGCGCCAGGTCGTCGCCTGCGCCAAGGGCCTTCAAGACGTAGGACGGCTCCAGGCTGGCCGAAGTGCACGCGGAGCCGGAAGACACCGCGACATCGTTGATGCCCATGAGCAGCGATTCACCCTCGACGTACGCGAAGCTGATGTTCAGGTTGTGCGGCAGCCGGTGCTCCATGGAGCCGTTGACGTACAGCTCGTCGAGCTGTGTGTGCAGCTTCTCGTTCAGGTAGTCGCGGAGCCCGCGCAGCCGCTCGCCTTCGGCGGCCATCTCTTGTTTGCAGAGCTCGGCAGCCTTGCCAAAGCCGACGATGCCCGGCACGTTGAGCGTTCCCGAGCGCATGCCGCGCTCGTGTCCGCCGCCGTCGATGATGGGCGACAGGAGAACGCGCGGATTGCGGCGCCGGACATACAGCGCGCCGACACCCTTCGGGCCGTACATCTTGTGGGCGCTGAAGGAGGCCATGTCGACTTTCAGCTCGTTCACGTTGAACGGCAGCTTGCCGGCAATCTGCACGGCGTCCGTGTGAAAGAGGACGCCTTTCTCTTTCGCGACGGCGCCGATCTCGGCGATGGGCTGGAGCACACCGATCTCGTTGTTGGCCGCCATGATCGTGATGAGAATGGTCTTGTCCGTGATCGCCCCCCGGAGGGCATCAAGATTGAGGCGGCCGTCTTTCTCCACGGGGAGATAGGTGACGCGGCAGCCGGCCTTCTCGAGCCGCTTGCAGGTATCGATCACGGCTTTGTGCTCGGTGACCGCCGTGATGATGTGATCCCCTTTCTCACGATACATCTCGGCGGCGCCCTTGATCGCGAGATTGTCGGACTCGGTGGCGCCGCTCGTGAACACGATCTCCTTCGCGTTCCCGCCGATGAGGTCTGCGATCTGCTTGCGCGCCTTCTCGACCGCTTCCTCGGCGCCCCAACCGAACGGATGGTTGCGGCTGGCCGCGTTGCCGAATTCAGTCGTGAAGTACGGCAACATCGCCTCAACGACGCGCGGGTCCACCGGAGTGGTCGCGTGATAGTCCATGTAGATGGGAAGTTTGATCGGCATCTCTCGTCACTCGTTTCGCGCGGCTCGGGACTGAGAGCTCGTGGCTCGATAATCTTCTCGCCGGCGCACTCAGCGGGGCGCACCGCTCATCGCACCGGGACCACTCCCCCGGAGCCCGCCCCCTCCCCGGCCGGAGGCCGTCACAAATGTGTATGCAGTACCGCTGCCTTGGCCGCGGGCGGAGGCGGAACGTCCGCCGCGAGCTCCGCGATCGTGCACTCGCCAAGCGCGGCAAGGATCCGTTCGCGCACGCGCCACAACGGATCGCGCACGTTGCACTTCGAGAACTGCTCGCACTGCTGCCCCTCGTCGCCCGAGCACGCAGTCACGGTCACGGGACCATCGATCGCCTGGATGACGTCGGCAACCGAGATTTGCGTGGGGAGGCGCGCCAGTTGGTACCCGCCATGTGTGCCCTGGTGCGACGCGAGCAGCCCGCGGCGAACGAGCCGTTGAAGCACTTTCGCCATCAGCTCGATCGGAATGTCGTACATCTCCGCAATCTCGCGGGCGCTGGACGAGGCTGTGCTGATCCCGCGGTCGCTACGTAAGGCGAGATGTTTCATCGCCATGAGAGCGTAGTCCGCCTTTTTCGAAAGCCTCAGCATTGTCCAACCGGATATCCGACCATTAAAGTCCTGATTCCCCAGTCTAGTATTTCGGTTGACTCGGATCAACCTTGTCGATCCAGTCCAGGATGCCCCCCTTGAGGTTCAGCACCCGCTTGAACCCAACGGAACGAAGGAAATCGGCCGCTCTCGCGCTGCGGCTGCCCGATTTGCACTGAACGACGATCTCCGCTTCGGGATTCAACTCGCGATAACGCTTTGGAACGTCGCCGAGCGGAATGAGCATCGAGCCGGCGATCCTGTTGATTTGGTATTCGTTCGGCTCCCGCACGTCGATGATCTCCAATGCATCGCCGCGGTCGATCCGCCGCTTCAGCTCGACGGACGTGATTTCAGTGGCGTTCTCACTCCGGAGCCCCTCCCCCGGGGGGTTCGCCGTCGACGGCTCCTGGACCGCCGGCGCGACGCCGCAGAACTGCTCGTAGTCGATGAGCTCGGTGATAGTCGGATGCGTTCCGCAAACCGGGCATTCCGGATCCTTCCGCAGTTTGAGCTCCCGGAATTTCATGCGGAGCGCGTCGTAGATCAGAAACCGCCCGATGAGCGGCTCGCCGACGCCCAAGATCAACTTCACCGCCTCGGTCGCTTGAATGACGCCGATGATCCCCGGGAGCACGCCGAGCACACCGCCTTCCGCGCAGCTCGGGACGAGTCCCGGCGGCGGCGGTTCGGGATACAAGCACCGATAGCACGGCCCTTCCTTTGTCGCGAACACCGACGCCTGGCCTTCGAAACGGAAAATGCTCCCGTAAGCGTTCGGCTTGCCGAGGATCACGCACGCATCGTTCACGAGATAGCGCGTGGGAAAATTGTCCGTGCCGTCGACAATGACGTCGTACGGCTCGAAGAATTTGAGCGCGTTCTCGGACGACAGCGCGGCATCGTAGGTCTCGATGTCGATCTCGGGATTGAGCGCGTGAAGCTTGTCCTTCGCCGACGCCAGCTTCGGCCGTCCGACGTCTGGCGTGCCGTGCAGAATCTGGCGCTGCAGGTTGCTGAAATCAACGACGTCGAAGTCGACAATCCCGAGAGTGCCGACGCCGGCCGCCGCAAGGTACATCGCAACCGGCGAGCCCAACCCACCGGCCCCGATGCACAGCACCTTGGCGGCTTTGAGCTTCCGCTGACCATCGACGCCGACCTCCGGCATGATGAGGTGGCGCGAGTAACGTCTCACCTCGTCATTGGTGAGGGTCGGCAACGCCTGGCCGCTCGATACGCCCGCGGCTTTTCCGTCCGCGCTGACGACCGGCGCTCCACCGGCCACAGACGGGATGATGCTGACCGTGTCGGCTGATTTCACCGGGGTCTGCTCTTTCTCGAGATATCGAATGTCCTCGTCATTCACGTACACGTTGACGAAGCTCCGGAGCTTGCCCTGCTCGTTGTAGAGGTGTGCTTTCAAACCCGCGTGCTTCCGGGTCAGATCCGCGAGCAGCTCGCCCACTGTGGAGCCTACAGCGTCGACGCTGTCCTGCTTATCGGTGTAGGGCCGCAGCGGTGTCGGGATGAGGATTTTCGCCATGATGAAGACTGCCCTCTTCGAAACGTGATCGATCGTCGACGAGAAACCACACGGTCATCTCTTTGGCCGCGCCGCTTGCGACCGACACGATGATGTACGCAAAGGTCGGCCAGGCGTGGTCGAGGTCGTACTGCGACGGCCGGGCGGGATGGTCGGGGTGCGAGTGATAGAACCCGAGAAGCTCTCCGCCCATCTCGCCCGCTTGCTGTTCGGCGAGGCGGTAGTCCGACGCACGAACCAAGAATCTCCGGCGCGGGCCTTCCTCGGTCGTGTTCGGCAACGTCACGACGCCGGTCACGCGATCGTCCCTGCCAACGAGCGCGCCACAGCATTCGTGCGGGTAGGTTTCCTGAGCGTGCCGGCGAATGGCCAGATCTACCGCTTCGGTCACGTAGATCTGGCGATCACGCGGCATCGCTGTCGGCCGTCCAGAACTTCTCGTGCAAGTACTTTTCAGCGCCGTCCGGAAACACGGTCACGATGATTCCCTGCGACAAACCCTTCGCGATGTCGAGCATCGCCGCTACCGCCGCGCCCGACGAGATGCCCGCCATCAACCCCATCTCGCGCGCCAGTCGCCGGACCATCTGATAGGACCGCTCCGTCGAGACGCGCAGATCGGCGTCCGCCAGCGACGGATCGTAGATGCCAGGCACGATGGCCGTGTCCATGTGCTTCAACCCTTCCAGACCATGAAACGGCGAGTCGGGTTGGAACGAAATCAGCTTGATCGAAGGGCTGAACTTCCGCAACCGCCGACCTGTGCCGACGAACGTGCCGCTCGTGCCGAGCCCAGCCACGAAGTGCGTCAGGCGCCCGCTCGTCTGCTCGATGATTTCGGCGGCCGTCGTATCGTAATGCGCCATCCAGTTCGCGGCATTGTTATATTGGTCGGGATAGAAATAGGTTTCGGGATCCGCCGCAAATAAGCGACGCGCTTCGCGAATGGCGCCGTCGGTGCCCTCGAGTCCGCTCGTAAGGACGAGCTCGGCGCCGAGAGCCCGCATGATGAGCTTGCGCTCGGGGCTGGCATTCTCCGGGACGCACAGCTTGACCTGGTAACCGCGAGCTGCGCCGACCATCGCGTAGGCAATCCCCGTATTGCCCGATGTCGCGTCGAGGATCACCTTGCCGCGCCTCAACTTACCCGACGATTCCCCGTCGAGGATCATGCGCGCTGCGGCGCGATCCTTGACCGATCCGCCAGGATTCTGCCACTCGGCCTTGGCGTAGAGCTCCACTCCGGCCGCCAAGCCCCGCTCGAAGTGCTGAAGGCGCACCAAGGGGGTGCGCCCGATCATGTCGAGAACAGACGACCCCGGGGCGCGATCAACAATGGAAGCGTTTGATGACGACATCGAGGATATCCGACCAGACTAGTCCTGATTCTATCAAAATCGGCGCGTGGCTGTTCCGGCACCGGACCGCCATCCCGGTCCCGTTCGCATTAGCTCTTCTGTTGCTACGTGTCGGCGAAGCGCCATTTTCTTGGACGCTGGTTGTCACGGGCGTGGTGCTGACGGGCGCGGGTGAATGGCTACGACTTGCCGCCGTTCAGCAGATCGGCGCGATCTCCCGGACGCGAAGCGAACGCCTGGGCCCGCTCGTGACGACAGGACCGTTCGCCCTGGTCAGAAACCCGCTGTATATCGGCAACGCGCTCATCTGGGTGGGATTTGCGTTGACGTCGCGGCTCGTCTGGGCCGCCCCCATCGTCGGCGTCCTGATCGTCGCCGAGTACCACGAGATCGTGCGGTGGGAAGAGCGACTCCTCGAATCACGCTTCGGAAACGCCTACCGCGACTACGCAGCTTCGGTGCCGCGCTGGATCCCGCGCGCTGCGCACCTCCGCACACTCCTGGAGGGGAAACCAGATCCGCACGCGATTCCGCGCTTCCCTTGGCGGGAGACGCTCTTCAGTGAGCGCGGGACGCTCGTCGCGATCGGGGTCGGGTACGCGCTCCTCTGGACAAAGGCTCGTTTCTGAGCATCTGCCAGAGGTACCAGGAGGCGACGGATCGGTACGGCGTCCACGCTTCGCCAATCTTCAGCACTCGCTTCGCATCCGGCCGCTTGCGAAGCCGGTAGAGACGCTGCACCGCGTTCACGATCCCGAGGTCGCCGGCCGGCAGCACGTCGGGCCGGTGCAGACGGAACATCAGGAACATCTCCGTCGTCCACCGCCCGAAACCCTTGACGGCGGTGAGCCGGTCGACCACGATCTCGTCCGGAAGAGTCTCGAGCTCGTCGAGCCGCAACCGCCCATCACGAATACGGCTGCACAGGTCGCGCAGGTAACCTATCTTCTGCCCACTCAGCCCCACCCCGCGCAGCGTAGCCTCGTCGACGGCATCAATGGCGTCAGCAGTGGGGAAATGATGATCGGGGAACAGCGCCACAAATCGGCCGAAGATGGTGGCCGCAGCCTTCGTCGACAGCTGCTGGCTGACGATCGATCCGACGAGCGCGCTCAGATGATCCGTGCGCTGTCGGGACGCCATTCCGCAGGCGCCGATTTCCCTGATCACACGGCCGAGAACGGGATCCTTTCGCATGAGGGCTCGCCGCGCCCTCTCGTAGCCTTCTGGCGTCAGGCCGGCAGGCACAGCCGGCTTCATATGATCGACTTCATGTCGTCGTCATTTTATGGAGGCCGTCAGTGTGACGGAGGCCCGGACGTCGATGAGACCCGGCTCGATGGCCGTGACCGCCTCGGCTCGCATGGGCGCGGTCAACCCGATCATCGGGCGCGGCACAGGAGCCCGGTCGGCCTCTTCAATCTTCAAGATCCGATCGATCGTCCGCCCCGCGCCGGTCGCCGCCGCCTCCGCACGCGCGCGAGCATCGGCGACCGCGAGCCGGAGTGCTTCGCGCTCGACCGCCGCGCGGTCCTTGAGGTCGAAACGGATGCCATCGATCGATGTCGCTCCCGCCTGCACGGCGGCGTCGGCAACCTCACCGGCACGAGCGATGTCGTCGACCCGCACCTCCAAGCTATTTCGCGCAACGAAATCCTTTGGTGTGCGGCGTCCGTTCGCCGTGTCGTACTCCTGCTCGAGCCGGATGCCGGTCGTCCGGCGCGCGTCGCCGGCGATCGACAGCTCCGTCAGACGCTTGATCACGGCCGCGATCTTGTCGGCGTTCTGGCGTTGAGCGTCGCGTGAACTCGCCGCCCGTGACTCAATCCCGAGTGACACGTGGGCGACATCCGGCGCTCTGGTCACGATCGCCGTGCCGCTTGCAACGACCGTAGGCGGCTCCGATCCTGGAACCGGAGCGCCGGGACTCGATTGCCCGGGCACATGGGACGCAGAAGCATTGTGCCCCGCGCCGAGGGCGGCGCTCAGGACGAGCGCTGTCAGCGCCGTCATCGTGCTTTGCATGAGCTGATCCTCTTCCGCACCCGGCGCATGAAGAAATCGCGCGCGGGCCCTCGGCCCAGATCACGAGACATTCGTGACTTGAGGCGCCAGTATAGTCGATCGCCTAACCATCATCGGGGCGCAAACCGGGTACAGTGATCGCATGAAAGTCGAGCCATTCTCGATGGAACGGATGCAGTCGACC
>DATKHR010000367.1:0-3500 GCA_035510155.1 Vicinamibacterales bacterium | reverse complement strand
GACATGAACCAGGCGAATGCTCGTGCTGTCATCGCGAACCAGATCGCAGGCAAGTAAGAGTCAGGCCAGTAAGAGTCGGATCGCGGCGGCGCCTGGTCTTCTCGGGTGGCTCGCCCCCTGGGGGCGGGCTTCTTCCGAGGCGGACCAGGCGTTGCGTTGCAGATGAGAGGAGAGCGCAATGGACGGCACGCTTCGACGGTTGTTCACCCCCTTAGCGTTTTCTGCGGTCGCGGTGATCGCAACCATGGCCGCTCCGCGGGCAGCGGGCCACGCGCGCCTCGATCCGGATGGCGCGCGCTTCGATGGCGAGGCCCAGGCCACTCAACTCGACGACGAGCAGCAGATCGGTCAGGAGGTGTTCAACGAGCTGAAGGCAAAAGGCGAAATCGTCGCGTCGTCACCTTTGTACGATTCGCTCACGCCGGTCGCCGACGCGATCACGCGGACGGCGCAGCCTCGATACATCCACCCTTTCAAGTTCTACCTCGTGCATGAGAAGCAGCCGAACGCATTTGCGACGGCAGGCGGCAACGTGTACGTGACCGACTCGCTCCTCTACTTCGTGAAGAACACTGAGCAGTTGGCTGGCACGCTCTGTCACGAGGTGTCGCACACGATTCATCGCGATTCGATGACGTTGATCGAGAAAGAACGTCAGGTCGAGCGCCGTGAAATCGGGGCAGCTGTGCTTCTCGGCCCCACGCGTGCCCACCTGCTGGCCATTGCCTTGATTGGGAAGCTGCGATCACTCGGCTATTCACGAGACGTGGAATCGGCCGCGGATCTGACCGGCGCTGACGTGTGCGCGGCGAGCGGCTACAACCCATGGGGCCTCGTGTGGCTGTTTCAAGACTTCGACGCCGCGGACACCGCCCAGATACCCCAGCTTCTCTCGGACCATCCCGATAATGCGCATCGAGTTGCGGCCCTGAAGGAGCATTTTCGGGAGAACCCGTCGGTCTTCGCGTCGTTTTCGTCCGACGCCCGGACCGCCAAGGCGTTCGTAGCTCCCAAGAATGCCACCGAGGTGTTCCTGCGTTGAAGGACGGGACACGTGTTGAGCCTCGACGATCGCACGGGAAACGTCCTCACGACGATCGGTTTGTTCGCAGCCGTCGTGGGACTGGCGTTCGCCGCCAGAGCGACGCTCGTCGTATCCGTCCTCGCGTTGCTGATGGCGTACTTGCTCGAGCCGGCGGTTGCGTGGGTCCAGGGCCATCTACCGTCCCGCCCGTCCAACCGCACGGTCGCCATTGCGCTGGTGTATCTGACGGGCACGTTGCTGCTGGTCGGAGCCGGATACGCGCTCGAGCGGCCGATCGCCGCTCAAATGCAGCAACTGAGCGCAGGCCTGCCCGAGCTACGCGCCCGTCTCGCGGACCAGCAATTCCTGGCTGAACACAGCAGCTCGATCTCGGGCGCTGTCGAGCGGACAGCTCAGGCCGTGGCGGCGGCAGCGGAACAAGCGGGGTGGCTGCTCACCGTGCCCGTCATCGCCGTCTTCTTTCTGAAGAGTCGGGACGAGCTCATCGACGGCACGGTCGATGTTGTCGCCCGGAGGAGTGACAGGGCGACTGCCAAGCGCACGATCGGGCAAATCGACACGATGCTCGGGCAGTACACGCGCGCACAATTGATCGCGGCCGGCCTGTCAGTCGTCTTCTACGGCGCATCGATGGCGTTCCTCGGATTTCCGTACTCCATTCCGTTGGCCGTGCTGGGCGGCGCGCTCGAATTCCTTCCGGTCGTGGGATGGGTTCTGGCGGCTGCGGCGATTCTCCTTTCCGGCTGGCTCGCCCATGCACATTGGATCTGGATGGCCGGTCTGATCGTCGTGTGGAGAATCCTCCAGAACTTCGTGATCTCGCCGCGCATCCTCGGCGACCGGCTGCAGATGGAGCCAATTGCCGTCATCCTCGCGCTCATGGCGGGCGGAGAAATCGCCGGGCTCCTGGGCATGGTTCTGTCGGTGCCTGTCGTGGCCGTGCTGCGCATTCTGTGGCTCGAGCGTTCTTCACGCAAGAACGCGGCGGTCGCATGATCTGCCCGTCACTCGAAGGGGGCCTCGCCTGGAGATCCTTGCCGGCGGGGTGGCAATCGCTGGCCCGCTGGCAGCTTCGGTGAGTTTTCCGACTCACGCTTCAACAAACTTCTGCCAGATTCCGGATGAGCACGTGTGGCACCTGCCGTGCACCAACCAGGCTCGGCGACGACGCATTGAGTCGCGCCACATCAGGGGGACACCGCGATGGAACGCATGCTGGCCGTCGTCTTTGACAGCGAAGTCCGGGCGCTCGAAGGCGCGCGTGCCCTCGAAGACCTGGCCGAGCATGGGAGCGTCGGTGTCCATGCCGTTCGGGTCGTCAGCAAGGACGGCAACGGCAAGTCCATGGTGATCAGCACCTACGACCCGACGCCCGAAGGGGCGATGGGCGGAACCGCGATCGGCACGCTGATTGGCATGCTCGGTGGGCCGGTGGGCCTGGCGGTCGGGGCCGTCAGCGGATTCGTCGCCGGCGCCGCGACAGATTTCGGGCGGGCTCACGTCGACGACGAATTCCTGTCATACGTCTCGAACGCGCTCGCGGCTGGGAAGACGGCGGTAGTCGCGGAGATTTACGAAGAGTCCACCGACTCGGTGAACGGTTGCATGGAAGCGCTCGGCGGGGTCGTGCACCGGCGTGCGCTCTCGGACGTCGTGGATTCGACGTATGAGCATGACGTCGCCGCAATGGAGGCGGACCTCGCTCGAACGAAAGCGGAACACGCTCGGAGCCGCGCCGAACGCCGGGCGAAGCTCCAGGCCAGGATCGACGCGCTGGAGGAGAAGTTGCGGCACGCCGTTCGCCCAGCAGGGAGTCACACGAATTGAACGAACTGATAGGAGGGAATCATGTCTGAACTGGCAGTAGTGGGTTTCAAGAAGGACAAGTATCGAGCGTCGGAAGTGCTCGACCAGCTTCGTCAACTCGATTTCGACTGGGCGATCGACCTGGACGACGCGGTCGCGGTGTATCGCGATTACGACGGCAAGCTGCGCGTTCAGCAGAGCTACGACCTGACAACGGGTGAGGGGGCCGCGTGGGGCGGCCTGTGGGGATCTCTCATCGGCGCGGCTTTGGCGATCCCGTTCACGGGCGGGGCGTCCGCCGCTGCAGCGGCTGGCGCCATCGCCGCCGGCGCACTCTCGGGCACGGCCGTTGGTGCCACGGCCGGTGCGATCGATGCGACGTGGTGGAAGGAAGACTTTGGCATCGATGACTCGTTCGTCAGCGAGGTGGGGACGCTTGTGCAGCCGGGCGACTCCGCGATCTTCGCGCTCATCGAATCCGCGAACCCGGAAGTCGTAGCGGCTCAGTTCAAGGGATACGGCGGTACGGTGCTGCGGTCTTCGTTGACGCCGGCACAGGCTGCCAAGCTGGAGAACTACCTGCGCGAGCGCTCGGCCGCGTAACACCGAGCACAACGCTCAACAGGTTTTCAACTAAAGGAGCACTGCA
>DATKHR010000366.1:0-3303 GCA_035510155.1 Vicinamibacterales bacterium | reverse complement strand
TGGCGAATGTTCTCAACGCAGACTTGAAGTGACTGAGAGCCGTTCCCTGCTGGTCGGCGGTGGAACTGCGCGTCACCCACGGCTCCGGACCGCACTGTCCGGACCGAAGTGTTCGCGGCAGTGAAGCGATCTCGCCGAGCCGAACGATCGTTGCGCCCATACGAACGAGGCACAGGCACTCTTCACGGCTCGTTCACGTCAATAACGAGCGAGCGCGGCTCGACCACTGCGGCTGACGAACACGTGACCGGGTCCACATGACCCCAGACGGTCGTTTTGGCTGCCGTCTGAGGTCTAGATTAATAGTACTTTGTCAGATTCGAGTCGTACTCTCCGCTGATACGCTGAGATCGCGGTGCGAGTTTCAGAATGACTGTTCGCCGATTGATCAGGCTGGATGATCGACGCGGGCAGCCCGGGTTGTCACTGGTCGCCCGCGTCCAGCTCGTGCGATCACAACCGACGACCGTGCTGCAGGCACTTCACATCCGCGGTGTCGGCCGCAGTACGACGAAGCGCCTGTTGGCGCTTGGGCTGCTGACGGATCCCGACGTGGTACAAACGCGCCCGTGACCCACGCGCGGAGCAGGGCCTCCCGCGAGGGTGATGGACGCTCATCCGCCAGTCGCGATCCCGATCCGTTAGGTAGAGGCTCGGTGCGGCCGCAAGAGGTCCGGCGGGTCGCGGAGGAAGGACAGCGCCAGCTTCATCAAGCGCGGTGTTTCGACAAAATAGAGCGTGGCGACGATCTCTCTGACCCAGTTCCGTACCTCAGAAAAGGTGGGCAAGGGCGTCGTGCCGCGGCGGCGCTCGCCTTGGAGAAACGTGCACGTCAAGGCGGCGATCACCGCATGATGGTTCCAGCTGTGGTAACTGCGGCCTTCGAAGTGATCGAGGCCCAGGTCGTCTTTGAATTCCCGATAGTGCTGTTCAATCGGCCAGCGCCCGCGGGCCAGGCGCACTAACGCCTGGAGTGACGCCGACGCCGGCAGATTCAGGAGATACGCTTTGCGCGCGCCGCGCCCGGTGAGCGGTCGCTCGGCGAGCAGCCAGCACTCGGGACCGCGCGGCGTGGGTCGCACGCGTACGGCCGCAAAGCGGGCCACCAAAGGTCCCTTCGTCCCCTGCGCCCAGGTGACTCGGCACCAGGCGCGGCGCGGCATCCGGGTCAGCAGGCGGCCAATCGCCTGACGGCGGCGCGCGCCGGTGACTTGCACCGTCAGCCGCAGCGCGACCCCCACGGCATACCGCAGGCCCATCCGATCGAGGGCCGTGCGAAAGGCGTGCACGTTGCCATACGCGGCATCCGCGAGCACGCCCGTCAGCTGCAGGCCGGCCGCCCGGACTTGACGGACATGCGTCAAGGCGATCCGCCACTTGGGACGAAAGGTCAGGCGGCGCGGAATCTCGGCGCGCGCGCGCCGATCTGCATCCGCGGCCCATTCTTCAGGGAGATACAACTCCATCGTGGTCGGCCAGACCTGCTGCTCGGTGAGCAACCCGGTCGAGACGGCGACCTGGCAATTGGCGATCTTGCCGAGCGCGCCGCAATACTGGCGCGCGACGGCGACGGACTGGTCGCCATGTTTCGGAAACGAGGTTTCATCCACGAGGAGCAGCCCCGTACGGATTGGCAGCTCGGCCCGTAACCGGGCCCACACCTTCGTCGTCGGCCATGGGGAATGCGTGATGAAATGCTGGAGCCGCTGATACGAGGCCGGATCGCTCTCGGGCAGGCGCGCCTCCATCGGTTGCATCGATTTCCGCTCGCTGTCATTCAGGAGGCCCTGGATGTAGCGGCTCGCACCCTCGCGTTGGGCCTGACGTCCGAAACACCCGGCGAAGCGATCCAGAAACTGGCCAAGTCGTGTGAGGAGGGCCCGGGCGGCGGAGACCGACTCGGTCACCGCCGGGCCGTCTCCTCACCCGAACGTCGCCCCGTCGGTGCGTGTTCAGGAGAGCCGTTGGTACGGAAAGCGATGGCGGATCTCGCGATGGAAATACGCGCCCCTGGACGGCGCGGTGAGCAAGGCGCCGACGACGCGAGCGGGGACGGCGAAATAACGATAGACGGCCCCACTGCGGAACGCCACGTCGAGCGTGGCGTGATTCGAGTACGTCACCGTCGCGAGCAGGGACGAGTCGAGCACCAGCCGCTGGCCTGTCGACCAGCCCAGCCGCTTCGGCACACGCGACATGACGTAACACTCGCACAGGCGGCTACGCCGGTACAAGCGGAAAGTGAATGAGTCGCGATCGCTGTACTAATAAGGGGCCGACGGTTGGCTCAGGAAACGGTCGGCCGAAAGTGACAAAGTACTATTAGACAATATGGAATGACCGGCCCGCTATCGTAACGTCGTAGTGCTGTCGCACTCGACAAGGTGGTCTGTGCCACCGAAATCGCGGGTTAACGCCTCGCGGCGCCAGAGCCGCATCGATAGGAGCCGGTCGTGAAACAGATTACTACGTACGTTGGGATTGACGCGCACAAGAAAGACCTCTTCATTGCGATGTTGATTGGGGACCGGGTGACGCCCGTGACGTGGCGAGTGGCGAACGAGCCGACCTCTGTGCGCCGGCTGGTTCGGAAGCTCGAGCGCGAAACGCCCGGCCCGGTGCGGGCGTGTTACGAAGCCGGCCCCTGCGGCTACGCATTGCAACGAACGCTGACGACGTCGCGCGTGCACTGTCAGGTGATCGCGCCGGCGCTGATCCCGCGGAAGCCCGGCGACCGCATCAAGACGAATCCGCGCGATGCCCGGAAATTGGTCGAGCTGTTGCGGGCGGGATTGTTGACCGAGGTCCGTCCGCCCACGCCGGAAGAAGAAGCGGTCCGCGATCTGTGCCGGGCACGCGATGACGCACGCGAGGATCTGCAGCGCTGTCGACATCGACTGGGTAAATTGCTCTTGCGCCGCGGGTTGCACTACAACGGCCGCAACTGGACCCGCGCGCATCGCCGCTGGATCGACAGTCTGGAGTGGACGCAGCGAGCCGAACGCGCGGTCGTCGACGACTACCTGTTGGCGATCGATCAGACGGAAGCGCGATTGATCGAACTGGACGTGCGGCTCGCCGAGATCGCGTCGACCGAACCCTATCGGACCCCGGTCGGCTGGTTGCGGTGCTTTCGTGGCATCGATACGTTATCGGCCATGTTGATCGTCGCCGAGCTGCACGACTTCCGCCGATTCTCGTCGCCCCGCGCGTTGATGGCGTACCTGGGCTTGGTGCCCGGCGAGGACTCCAGCGGCGACAAGCATCGACGTGGCCGCATCACACGAACCGGCAATGCGTTGG
>DATKHR010000365.1:0-8952 GCA_035510155.1 Vicinamibacterales bacterium | reverse complement strand
CTCATCGTGGCCTGTCCATGCGCGCTTGTGCTGGCGACGCCCGCCGCGATGCTCTCGGCGATCGGCCGGCTGGCCCGTGTCGGTATCCTCCTCAAGGGAGGCGTTCACCTCGAAGCCATGGCCGCCGTGAACGCGATCGCGTTCGACAAGACCGGCACGCTGACAAAGGGGCAACTTCGGCTGACGTCTGTTTACGCGGTCGGGGATCATCGTTCGACTCGAGTTTTGGAAGCCGCGGCCGCGGCTGAAAGCAGCTCAGAACATCTGCTTGCGCGCGCTGTGGTGGACGGCGCGGCCGCGCAGGGCATCGCTCCATCTCGTGCGGACGACTTCCGCGCGCTGCCCGGTCTCGGCGTTCAAGCGAACGTGAACGGCCGGAACGTGATGGTCGGGAGTCCGCGGCTATTTACGAGCCGCGCGATCACCGTGCCGCCCGAGGCGGAGGCAGTCCTCGATGTTCTGGAGCGCAACGGAGAGACGCCACTGCTCGTGGCCGCGGATGGCGAAGTTATCGGTCTGTTAGGGTTGCAGGACGAGCCGCGCGACGGCGCACGCGAAGCCGTGCATCGCCTGCGTGAATTGGGCATTGAGCGGATTCTCGTCCTGACCGGCGATCGTCGACGGAACGCCGAGTCCATCGCACGTCAGGCCGATATCACCGAGGTTCACGCTCAACTGCTTCCCGAGGAAAAGCTTCAAAAGGTCCGGGATCTGCAAGGATCCGGTTTTCGCGTCGCCATGGTTGGTGACGGCATCAATGACGCTCCGGCCTTGGCAGCGGCGAACGTCGGCATCGCGCTCGGAGGCACGAGCGTTGATGTAACGGCCGAAGCGGCCGACATCGTGTATCTGGCGCATGGGCTGGATCGACTTCCGCTCCTTGTCGACGTCAGCCACCAGGCGCTAGCAACAGTCCGGCAGAATTTCTGGCTCTTCGCCCTCCTGACCAACGTGGCGGCGGTGACGGCGGCAACGCTCGGGATCATCGGACCGGTCGGCGCGGCGGTGTTCCATCAGAGTTCCTCATTCCTTGTGATGTTGAACTCGTTGCGGCTCTTACGCGACCGCAGCCCGCTGGACTCACTCCGCACACTTGTGCAGCGGCCGATCGTCGTGCGGTGCGGAGCAGCGTGCCGCGACATCACTACACGTGCGCCGCAGATTCTCTGGCGCGAGCGCCGTCGGCTGTGGAAGCCGATGCTTTCCGGAGCAGCCCTCCTGTGGGTGTTGAGTGGAATCTACGCGGTCCGGCCACAGGAGACGGCGGTCGTTCAACGATTCGGCCGGCAGCTGTCGCCCTATCGCGCGCCCGGACTGCACTATGCCCTTCCGTGGCCAATCGAACGAGTGACCCGTGTCGAGGCGGCGCGAATTCGCGCGCTGGAAGTCGGCTTTCGGACTCTCGACCGCACGCGCGCCGGCACTCCGGAACCAGCGGCGTACGAATGGAATGTCGCGCATCGCACAGGGAGGTACGAACAAAAGCTCGAAGAAGCGTTAATGCTGACGGGCGATCAGAACATGGTGACGCTCAATGCTGTCGTGCACTATGCGATCGACCAGCCCGGCGATTACCTGTTTCGCAATGTCGATCCGGAAGCTGCGATGCGAGCGTCCGCTGAGAGTGCCATTCGGACGACGATTGGCACATCCGAGCTCGACGTCTCGCTGACGACCGGCCGGGAGACATTGGAGGCGCGTGCAAAGCAGGAAATCCAGCGCAGGCTGGACCGATCCGGACCCGGCCTCAGGGTTCTGAGCGTGAGGTTGCAGGACGTCCATCCCCCACTCGAGGTTGTCGACGCGTTTCGGGAGGTGTCCAGCGCATTCGAAGAGAAGAACCGCAAGGTGAACGAGGCCGAAGCGTACCGAAATCAACAGGTCGCACTCGCCCGCGGGCAGGCGGCAAGCCGACTCGAGGAGGCGCTCGGCTATCGCCTCGCGCGCGCCAATCGCGCCACAGGCGACGCCGACCGGTTCACGCAGGCGGAAGCTGCGTATCGCTCTGCGCCCGGTCCTACCGAGACGCGGCTCTTTCTCGAGACGATGGAGGAAGTGCTGCCAGGGCGCAGCAAGCTGATCCTCGACTCGTCGGGGAAGGGGCGACGCGCCATCATGACAGTCGACGCACAAAGCCTGAAACAACTGCTGCCCGAATTGAATACCCCTGGGTCGGCCACGCCGCCGCCCGTTTTGCAGAAGGACGAAAGATGATCACTCCACTCAATCCCAATGTCCAAGGTCGGATTATGGCCGTTTCTGGCGGCGCAATTATCGTCGCCGCATGGCTGAGCGTTTTCACCGTATCGGAAACCGAATTCGCAATCGTGACTGAATTCGGCCGGCCGGTCCGTACCCTTGCGAGCGCCGGGTTGCATGCAAAGTGGCCATATCAGGGATTGCTGCGCTTCGATCGACGCCTCCGCGTCTACAATCCACGCCCTTCAGAGTTCCTGACAAAGGACAAGAAAAACCTCGTGATTGAGAACTACGTCTGCTGGCGCATTCAGAACCCCGAACGCTTCGTCCAGTCAGTCGGCGACCCCATCGCGGCAGAGATGCGCCTCCACGACATCGTCTGGTCGGGGCTGGCGGCGTCATTGGGGAATCTCGAACTGGAGTCGCTGGTGGGCTCAGACCCGCATCGGGTTCACGGCGATGAACTGATGGAGACACTAACACGCGACACAAGCCGGCGCGCCTTAGAACAGTACGGAATTGAAGTGGCAGACGTTCGGGTCAAACGGCTGAATCTACCTGAACAGAACAAACAGAGTGTATTCGCGCGGATGCGTGCCGAACGGGAACGCATCGCGCGTCAGTATCGGGCCGAGGGCGAGGAACAGGCCCTGAGAATTCGAGCCGAGGCCGATCGGCAGAAAGAAGAGATCCTGTCGGCGGCCTATCGCGAGGCGGAACAGATTAAGGGTGATGGCGACGCCCAGTCGACACGCACCTACGGCGCGGCCTACGCCCGCGATCCACAGTTCTACAAGCTCGTGCGAACACTCGACGCGTACAAAAAGATTCTTGATGACAAGACCACGGCCGTCCTGTCGTCCGACTCCGAGCTGTTGCGGATTCTGACGAAAGGCGCCGAGGTACGGAAGTAAGGACGGCAGAGCGTGACGACTTTTGTCTCCACTCTCGAACCGGTCGAATCCAAGGACCGTCCGGTCGAACGGATGGGACGGCGGGAAACCCCGCGGGCTTCACGCAATTTTACGGGCAGGGTAATTGCGACGGTCCTGTTCGCGTTCTATCTGCTCTCAGGGCTCTATATCATTCCTGCCGACCAGCAGGCCGTAGTGACGCGCTTCGGGCGTGTAACAGATCGGCGTGTGCTTCCCGGCATCCATTACGCACTGCCCCGGCCAATCGGCCGCGTGTACACGCTCAAAGTGCTCGAGACGCGGCGTGCAGTGATCGGAGGCGAAGCTGCCGATCAAACACTCGGACGAAGCCAGCCGTTTCAAATGCAATTCCTCACTGGCGATCAGAACGTCGTCCAGATGCGCATCGTCGCTCAGTACCACATCGCGTCTCCTCCGGACTTTCTCTTTCACGCCCAGGACGTCAAGACGCTGGTGCGCGTGGCCGTGGAAGCGGAGCTGACGCGCGAGACGGCCGGGCGAGGTGTTGACGCGCTGCTCACGACGGACAAAGCACAGGTGCAGCAGGCGGCGCAGAGCTCCGCGCAAACCCTGCTCGACAGCTACGGCCTCGGCGTGAACGTGTCATCCGTCAACATCGAGAGCGCTGGCCCGCCGCCGGAGGTCGCCGATGCGTTTCGGGACGTGTCTGGAGCGCGCGCCGACGCCGCGCGTATCGTCAACGAGGCGCAGGGGTACGCGCACGACGTGATTCCACGCGCCCGCGGCAACGCCACGCAGATGCACGAAGCGGCCCAAGCCTATCGCGCTCGCAAGATCAACGAGGCTGAAGGCGATGCCGGTCGCTTCCGGAAGCTCAGCGACGAATACGAGAAGGCGCGGGAGGTGACCTCCCAACGCATGTACGTCGAGACGATGGAGCTGGTCCTACCGCGCATCAAGAAACTGATTCTCGATCGTGACGTGGACCTAAGCATCCTCCGCAGGCCTGAGTGACGATCTCCCGGCCCGTCTTGTCGCGAGCGTTCACAGTTGCGATAATGGCGGGCATTCTCTGGACGTTCGGCTATAAGCGCCGGGCGGTTCCGTCGGAGCCGGCGCCGGGCGGCGGCGAATCGCGCGAATCAGTCGAGTCGCGCTCTAGCACTTCAGATGCTGTGACCGAGGGTGCGCCCGAGTCGGCGGTGTGGCGCATGGTGGATGCGGCTCGAGCCGGCGACCCCGCGCGGTACCTTGAGTGTTACACCGGAGATCTGAAGCCGCGCATCCGGAAGGATTTTCAGGAGATGGGCCCGGTCCGATCTCGCGATTACCTCCTGGATGCGCATCGCCAGCTGAAAGGCGTGGCTGTCCGATCGGCGCAAATGCGCTCTGCCCTCGAAGCGCAGGTTCCGGTCGAATACGTCTACGAAGATCGCAACGAAGTCCAGCGGGTGTACGTGAAGAAGGTCGATGGCTTGTGGAAGATCGACCGGGTCGATGGCGCGGAGCGAATCGAGACGCCCGTGCCCTACGGCACGCCGGTCGAACGTTGATGCGCTTGGTCGGGGCGTTTCGACCCGGTGATGCCCTTCATCACCATGTTGGAGTTCGGCCGAGAAGAATGACTTCTGTGATTGTGTGCGGTATGGTATCAACCGCGATCGGCAACAACGGAGCCGTTGCTTGATAAGTCAGATCGGACCCACGGCGCTCGCCTTCGGCTTCACCCTGGGATTGCGGCATGCCCTCGATGCCGACCACATTGCGGCGGTGTCGACGCTCGTCAGCGAATCTCGAAATATCTGGCGCTCTTCGCTCGTGGGCACCTGGTGGGGACTTGGTCACACGGCGGCGCTCCTAGCGGCGGGTATTGCCGTCATCGGGCTCAAGCTGACTATTCCTCCAAGGTTTGCGCACTCGATGGAGATTGCGGTCGCTGTCATGCTGGTCTCCCTAGGCACCCGAGCGGTGCTGACGGCCTTGGGCCGGTGGAAAATTCATCGGCACGCCCACGCGCACGACGGCAGCGCGCACGTTCATTTCCACGTCCACCGTCCCGGAGCGCACGTGCACGAGCACCGGCATATCCTCGCGATCGGCGCCCGCCCGTTTCTCGTGGGACTGGTCCACGGACTCGCCGGAAGCGCCGGGCTGTTGATTCTGGCTCTCAGCACCATCAGCTCCGCGCTCGCGGGCTTCGCATTCATCGTCGTGTTCGGGCTGGGCTCGACGGCAGGCATGCTGCTCATGAGCAGCCTGATCGGCTTGCCGTTCGCATGGACCGTAAGGCGATTTCACTGGGTGTTGCAGGGACTTCAACTGGCCGTCGGTTGCGGGAGCATTCTGTTCGGTTGCGTCTACGGTCTCACCCGGTGAAGGGAATCGTGGAGACCCTATGCTTAAAGCCCCCCTCCTCCTCGTCGTCCTGCCACTGCTCGTCATCCTGCTGTTTGTCGCGCCGGCCGGCCGCAACCTGAGAGGGGCGATTCCCGGCACCGCCCTGGCGGCGGCTGGCGACGAGGAGGCAACCTTTCGAATCCTGCTCGGCCTGACGGATACGAAAAGCACGCCCTGGAGCGGATCGCTGTCCGTTTCGCGGGGCTCGGTCGTTCATCTAGAGCCCTGGCGCTTCGACGAAGACGATGCCATGAGCGGCGAATCAGCGTGGAAGCTCTCGACGCACCCCATGCGTGTCTTTGGCGCACAAGCAGCTCGTCCAGTCGTTGCGAATGGAGTCTTCGCGACGTTCCGAAGTCTCACCGCCGACTCAGACGTGCGGGTCGAGACCGCGCAGGGCACCTTCTCGTTCCATCCGGCCGATCTGCCGTTCGGAACCGTGGCCAGATTCCTCGACGAGAGAGTGTCCGTGGACCGCGTGCCGACGACCACTCAGATCACGAGTTCCCGTCCAGAAGAGCAGGAACAGGACTATCCAGCCGCCGCGACCGATCGCCAGGGAAACCTGTGGGTTGCGTACTTACAGTTCAGGCCCAATCCGAGGTTCCAGGGAATTCGAATGGGCATGAAGCAGCCGCCCACGAGCTTTGCCGAGTTGGCGGAACCCACCGGGGGCGATCAGATTCTTCTCACCCGATACAGCGGCGGTACCTGGTCGCCGTCGATTCCGGTGTCGCGGGAACACGGCGATCTGTACAAGCCTGCCGTTGCCGTGGACGGGTCCGGTCGCGTCTGGGTCTTCTGGTCGGCCAACGCCGGCGGGAACTTCGACCTCTACGCGCGCGCGTTCGAAGGGACGAATGCCGGGAGGGAACTGCGTCTCACGGTCGAGCCGGGCGCGGACATCAATCCGGTCGCGACGACCGATGCGCAGGGACGCGTGTGGGTGGCGTGGCAGGCGTTTCGTGGCGGGCTGTTCCAGATCCGCGCAGCTCGTCAGAATGGTGCGGAGTTCGGCCCGGAGCTGCAGGTGGCCGCCTCAACCGGGAACGAGTGGAATCCCGCGATCGCTGCCTCGTCGACCGGGGCCGTGACCATAGCGTGGGACAGCTATCGCAACGGAAACTACGACGTCTATCTGCGCACGTTCGACTCCGATGGGCATCCTGGAGTCGAGAGGCCGGTGGCGGCCACGCCACGATACGAAGCGTACCCGTCGCTCGCGTACGATCCAAGCGGGCGGCTCTGGGTGGCGTGGGAAGAGTCGGGCGAGAACTGGGGGAAGGATTGGGGGGCGTACACGACGACCGGCATCGCGTTGTATCAAGGCCGCTGGGTGCGGACCAAAGTGTTCGAAGGGGAGCGCGCCCTCCTGCCTGGTGATCCAGAGGGCCTCCTGCCCGGGCCACCCGATCAATACGTCGATTCCCGGGAGCGGCAGGGCGATCCGTGGAGAGCGCCGCAGCCGAATCCGCGCCTCGCGAGCGAGCGGAGGCCGAACCAGGGTCCACAGGCTCCGGCTCGGTCCAAGAACAGCTATCCCCGCCTGCTGATCGATCGCGGCGGGCGCGTCTGGCTGGCATACCGCACTGCGCAGCCGACTTGGTGGACGCCTCTGGGCACCGTATGGTTCGAGAACGTCGCGTCGTTCGACGGCACCGCATGGTCGAACCGCATCTTTCTTCCGCACAGCGACAACCTGCTGGACAATCGCCCAGCGCTCGCGTCCACGGCGCCCGGCGAGCTCTTGATCGTGCGCTCGTCGGACGGGCGCCAGCAGTTCGATCCCGCGTTACGCCAGGTCGACATACCCGGCCAGAATTTCGGATCGGACCGGGATCCCTACAGGGACGCTCTCTTTCTTTCTCGCATTGCCGTTTCCGACGCGGTGAAGCCTCTCAACGCCCCGGCGGCGCCGTCCGAGCCTCAACCGGCGAACCGGCGTGAGGACGCGGGTGTCCGCCTTCTCCGCGACTTTCGCACCCGGATCAGCGGAACGGAATACCGGCTGCTGCGCGGTGAGTTCCATCGGCACTCCGAGATCTCGATGGACGGCGGCGGCGACGGCTCCCTCTGGGACGCATGGCGGTACGCTCTCGACGCCGCGGAGCTGGACTGGATTGGCTGCTGCGATCACGACAACGGCTTCGGCCGCGAGTATCCCTGGTGGACGACTCAGAAGCTGACTGACATGTTCCTGCTGCCCGGAGGCGTGTTCACGCCGATGTTCAGCTACGAGCGCAGCGTCGCATATCCGGAAGGCCACCGCAACGTCATCTTCGCGCAGCGCGGCGTCCGAACGCTGCCGCGGCTGCCAAGAACCAGGGAAGAAGACGCCGGCGGCGCGCCCGACACGAAGATGCTCTACGCCTACCTGCGCCATTTTGACGGCATCACCGCCTCGCACACGAGCGCCACCAACATGGGGACGGACTGGCGCGACAATGATCCGCTGCTCGAGCCCGCCGTCGAGATTTACCAGGGCGATCGGCAGAACTACGAGATGCCCGAGGCGCCCCGCTCGAACAACGCGAAAGACTCTATCGGGGGGTGGCGGGAAAAAGGCTTCGTCTCGCTTGCGCTCGAGAAAGGGTACCGACTGGCCTTCGAGGCCAGCTCCGATCACATCTCGACGCACATCAGCTACTGCATCCTGTACGCGACCGCGTCTACGCGCGCCGCCATCCTCGAAGCATTTAAGAAGCGGCGCCTCTACGCCGCCACGGACAATATCCTCGCTGACGTGCGAAGCGGGGAACACTTGATGGGCGAGCAGTTCGAGACACGTGACCGGCCGGCGCTGAGTGTGAAACTCGAGGGCACTGCGCCGTTCGCTCGGGTTGTCGTTGTGAAAAACAACCGGTACGTGTACTCGACCGAGCCTAACACGCAGTCCGTGCAGTTCACGTGGCAAGACGCCGCGGCGGAGCCGAACCGGACCAGCTATTACTACGTCCGCGGCGAACAAGAGAATGGCGAGATCGTGTGGGCATCTCCCTTGTGGATCACATACCGCAGCCGCTAGCGCATCTTCGGTGAGGCGGGCCCCTCGACTCTCCACTGTGACCGTGCGGAGGAATTGTTCGGATCACTGAGACACATTGAGACACGTTGCACCGCTGCCGACCAAAACGGACCGAAACCCACGGCACCGGCTGGCACGGAAACCCGAACAAACCAGAGCAGAGCCGCACCGACCGAAATGAGGGCACGTCTCTCTCCAGAAACCATCCGAGCTGTCTCCCGGACAATCTGCACTTTCGCGCGCGAGTTCTCGCTGTGTACAGCGAGCGGTCGTTCATGGGCACCTTCTGGCCTCGACATGCTTCTGGCCGTGTGCTCGAACGAACGCGTTTTCCCGTTCTGCCGGTCGTCGCCTCCAAGACGCATGGGCCCGCAGGGCTCTGCACTGACAAGGCTCGATCAGCGGTCGATGGCTATGCGGCGGTGTCGAGTGACG
>DATKHR010000364.1:0-3069 GCA_035510155.1 Vicinamibacterales bacterium | reverse complement strand
CGCGGCGAGCGGCGTCGCCTTCACCAGGTCCCAGACGTCGGGCACGAACGTGTGCGCGTGAATGTCCACTGTCTTCACGCGACGACCGCCGATGACGACCTCGCGCCGCTTGCCCGGCGCGGCGCCAATCTGCGCGGGCATAATGCCACCATCAGCGAAGGCAGTTCGTGCGACGAACGTTCCGGCCGCGGCGCCCGCAAGGTGTTTCAAAAAGGCTCTGCGATTGCGCATCGCGTTCTCCTCGGTTCCCGCGGCCACGGGGCAGCTTTCCAAGCAGATCCGGGCGTGGCTGGCGCTGAATATAGCGAGACGTCTCTTGACCTGCAAGAACCGCGTTGGTGTATAAGAGTGCACGTCCGGACCGGTCAGGAACGTCGCGGGGAGGAATCACATGCGGAGTCGGATTGGAAGCGCGTTGATTCCGGTTGGATCGATTGCCGCCCTCGTGGTCCTTTGGCTGGTCGTAACGGCGACAGCGGGTCAGGCGCCGACCGCCGGCCGCTTCCCCTCATACAGAGCGCCTCGCCTGGCGGGCCATCCGGACTTGAACGGCGTGTGGCAGGCGTTCGTCACGGCCAACTGGGACGTTCAAGATCATGACGCGCAGCCAGGACCTCATCCCGAACTCATGGGCGCGTACGGTGCCGGCCCCGCCGGGCAGAGCGTAGTGGAAGGGGGAGAAATCCCCTACCAGCCGTGGGCGCTCGCAAAGAAGAAGGAGAACTTCGAGAAGCGGATGATGGTGGATGTGACCGACGACAAGAAGTGGCACGATCTCGGGGACCCCGAGTTGAAGTGTTACATGCCTGGCGTGCCGCGCGCGACCTACATGCCGTTTCCATTTCAAATCGTGCAGGGGTCGGGCGACTACATTCTGATCGCGTACGAGTTCGCGAGCACAACGCGCATCATCCGGATGAATTGGAAAAGCGAAGCGCCCGCCGACTCGTGGATGGGTTGGTCGCGCGGCCGCTGGGAAGGCGACACGCTCGTCGTCGATGTGACGGACTTTCGCGAGCAGACGTGGTTCGATCGGGCCGGCGATTTTCACAGCGATGCGCTCCACGTGGTTGAGCGCTACACGCCGGTCAGCCTGTACCACATTAAGTACGAGGCCACGATCGAAGATCCGAAAGTGTTCACGCGACCGTGGAAAATCAGCTTCCCCCTCTATCGTCGGATGGAAGACCATATCCAGCTTCTCGAGTTCAAGTGCGTCCCGTTCACCGAGGAGTTGTTGTACGGTAGGCTTCGCAAGCAACCGAGCGCACGCGAGCCAGCAAGCGGAGGCTCCCGATGAGTCGACGATTCGTATCATCGGTCGGCGCGGCGCTCGCCGCGGCGATCGTCTCGTTTCCGGCGCTGGCGGGTCAGGCGCCGAAAGCGCCGGCGAGAGCCACGACGTGGGCCGTGCCTCACACGCCGTGGGGCGACCCCGATCTGCAGGGAGTCTGGAACGACGCCACCAGCACGCCGCTCGCGCGGCCCGGCGGCGTTTCAGACAAACAGGTGCTCACCGACGAGGAAGCCGCGGACTTTCAGCGGGAGCTCGCCTACAACCTGACGCGTGATCGCCGCGATGGAGGTCCGCAGGTCGACGTCAATCGCGCGTACAACGAGCATTGGATGGATGCGCGGCGGCTCACGATTACCAAGGATCACCGCACATCGCTCATCATCGATCCACCGGACGGAAAAATTCCTCCGCTCGTGCCGTTGTCGCCGGAGCGGCAGCAGGCACGGGCTGCGCGAGCGGATGCGGCAGCTCGCTTCGCGGCAGGCCTCCCCGACAACCATCTGGAATTGTCTTTGCCGGTACGGTGCATCATTCGGACCGACTCGCCGCCTTATCTCCCCACGATCTACAATAACGACTTTCAAATCTTCCAGAGCCCGGGATACGTGACGATCGCCCCCGAGATGATCCACACCGCGCGGATCATCCCCCTGGACGGCCGTCCGCACCTTGGGAGCACGCTCCGCCAGTGGCTCGGCGACTCGCGCGGCCACTGGCAAGGCAACTCGCTCATTGTCGAGACGTCCAATTTCCGAACCGACCAGGGAGTGATCTTCCAGGACGCGGATCCCGCGACGTTTCGCATCACCGAGCGGTTCACGCGCGTTGACGCGCAGACGATCCACTACGAGTTCACGGTCGAGGATCCGCACACCTGGACGAAGCCCTGGACGGCAATGATTCCGTGGACCCGAATCGACCCTGCCGAACAGATGTACGAGTACGCGTGTCACGAAGACAATTACGATATCGTGCATCTGCTGCAGGGCGCGCGCATCCGCGAGAAGAAAGGCGAGACAGTGCCGAAACGGATTCCTGCGAGGTGACTCCAATGGGAACACGGCTGTCGTTCGTCGCGGGTGGAATTGGTGTGGTACTGATGCTGGTCAACGCGCCCGTCATGGCCCATCACGCATTCACCGCGGAGTTCGATGCGGATCGGCCCGTCAAGTTCCGCGGAACCGTCACGAAGATGGAATGGGTCAATCCCCATGCGTGGATCCATATCGACGTGAAAAAACCGGATGGCGCGACGGAAGAGTGGATGATCGAAGCCGGCACGCCGAACACGCTGTACAGGCGAGGTCTGACCAAACAGTCGTTGCAGGCCGGCATGGAAGTCATCGTCGACGGATACCAATCCAAGGACGGGTCGCTCCGCGCAAATGGGCGCGACCTCACGCTGCCGAACGGTCAGACGCTCTTTCTCGGCTCGAGCGGAACCGGCGCACCGTACGACACGCCGCCAAAGAAGAAGAGCTAGTCATCGGAAAGAACGGTTAACCATCAGGAGGCGCCTGTCCCTCGCCATTATTGCGTCCGGCACAGAATCGTTGGCGTTGCGTCTGGCCATCGTGACCAACTCCGTGAACACGGCCCCATCGTCGCGATGAAACTTCAACAACGCCCGAATGGACTATTCAAGTAGGGACAGGCGTTAGAATCCGGTCGGCGGACAGTGTAGTTGTGCCGCCCCGTCTCTGTGTGATGCCCGGATGGGCCAGCCTCGTCACATGCAGGCGATCCACGCCGTCCGCGGATCGGAAAGATGA
>DATKHR010000363.1:0-11887 GCA_035510155.1 Vicinamibacterales bacterium | reverse complement strand
TGGCGCCGGCTCTGCAATTGATTGCCGAAGCGGGCATCAACGTCGACTACGCGTACGGCGGCGCCGGCGAGACGAACGCAACAGCATCGATTGTCCTCGGGGTCGAGCACCCGCTGGCAGCCTCCGCTGCCGCCGGGATCTAGGCTTCCGCCCGGGCGACATGCCCCCATGTAGCCCTGATGAAGCAGATGACACTTTACGTAGAGCCGATGGACGCGACCGTCGTCGAGGTCGCGCCCGACGGCCGCGTGCGGCTGGAAAATGAGGACTGGCGGACCCCGTCGCTCCAGGAGCGGCGCGCAATCATCTATGCCGCGCGTGGCGAGATCGACGCCCTGACCGAGCTGGTCGAGATCCTTGAACGCGGCCCGGTCAGCTGAAGGTCGTCAGGTGAGGACGACCCGGTTCCTGCTGGCCACGCTCGCACTCTACGCCGCGCTCGCCGCCGTGATGACGTACCCGCAGTTTCTGCACCTCACCGACGCGGTGCACGACGATGGCGATCCGCTGCTGAATGCGTGGGCGCTGGCGTGGGTCGCCCACCAACTCCCGATCGCGCCGGCGCACCTGTTCGACGCGAATACCTTCTACCCCGAGCGCCGGACTCTGGCGTTCTCCGAAACGCTGATCGTTCCTGCGACCATCGTCGCGCCCCTTCGCTGGATCGGCGTCGGCCCCCTCCTCGTCTACAACGTCGTCTTTCTCTCGGGCTTCATCGTGTCCGGTGCCGGCGTTGCATTGTTGGTCCGGTCATTGACAGACAACGCGGCCGCCGGCGTCATCGCGGGCATTGTCTTCGCCTTCCTGCCATACCGGATTGATCACTATCCGCATTTGCAGCTTCAGCAGACCCAATGTCTCCCCTTTGCGTTCTGGGCGTTTCACCGCCTCCTCGGCAGCGGTCGACTGCGGGACGGCGCGCTCTTTGGTCTCTTCGCCGCCGGCCAGGTGCTTTCCTGCATGTACTACGGCCTGTTTCTCGTTCCTTACATGGCCGTCGTCTGCGGGACCTTGCTCGTCGCGGAACGCCGGATGACGAGGCAGCGGGTGACGGCGATCGCCCTTGCTGGAGCGATCACGCTCGTGGCCGTCATTCCCGTGGGCGCGGCGTATATCGGCGCGCGAAGGATTGTTGGGGAGCGGAGCGAAGAGGAGGTTGCGAGGGGCAGCGCGACCCTTGCGAACTATCTCGGGCCTCCGGAAGCAAACTTGCTGTACGGCGAGCTCCTCAAACCGTTTGCCAACGGGGAACGGCGGCTGTTTCCCGGGTTCGTTGCGATGGCGCTTGCTGCGATCGGGCTTGCGGGCCTCATCGGGCGGCGTCCGACGTCACATCAATATTGGCCGATCCTTGCCTACGGTCTGGGTCTGCTGCTGGCTTTTGACCTGTCGCTCGGGTTCAACGGGATCTCATACAGGCTTCTGTACGCCTACGTGCTCCCGTTTCGCGGGCTGCGGATTCCCGCTCGTATGGGCATCATCGTCGGATTTTCGCTGGCGATCGTTGCCGGCTTCGGCACGGAGCGTCTCCTTCACGGTGATCGCCGCCCATGGATGGCAGTTGCCATCGCGCTGCTGATGCTGCTCGAATACGCGTCGAAGCCGCTCGATCTGCAACAGCTCCCGAGCGCGCCTCCCGAGAGCTACGCTGATGTGATCAAGGATCGGGGCGACAGCCCGACGACCGTCCTTTTCGAGTATCCCGCGTCGGCTGTCGACGACCCGACGTACATGTATTACTCGACCTTTCACTGGCAGCATCTGGTCAACGGCTACAGCGGCTTCTTTCCTCCTTCGTACGGCCGTGTCCTGCACGCGATGCGAGGCTTTCCCGACCAGACGTCGATCGATGCGATCAAAGGCCACGGTGCCCGATACCTGCTGATTCACGGCGAACGGCTGTTCGGCGCGCGGTATGAGGAGCTGATCCCTGAACTCGAAAAGCGGCGCGACCTGACACTCGTCTCCCGACGCCCGGCTGTAGGACCTGACGGGCACAAGGAAATCAGCGTGTACCGAGTGTCGTACGCGGATGCGAAGTAGAAACGATCTCATAAATAGCTGGCATCGGCTCGACGCTATTCAGTCGACGGCACCTCGATCATGACAAACCCTTCTTTCCGCGCGGCAACCGCCAAACGATCGTCGAGTGTCACCAGTTCGAGCGATGACGGTCGGCGTTCGGCCGCAATAAAGGCGGCCGACAGTTGGAGTGCATCGGCGGCACGGAGCGCGTGGACCCGCAGGAATCGCACAGCGGTTTCGCGAACGGCGTCACTCGGGTCGACCTCGTGCCATCCGCTGGCGAGCTGCTTCAACCGGTCAAACGCTTCCGTCGCGGCGGATCCATCCAGAACACCCTCACGTTCGAGGCGTGCCATCGCAGACGCGCACTCGACCTCTGTCGCCCACCAGACGAGCATCGTGGGATCCTTTACAGCGACCGCCTGCATCCCCATCGTCTTGGGCTCTGCCATGAGCAACGGGACGACCGCGGATGCGTCCCAGAACTTCACCGGCCCTCCCGGCGCTCAGCGAGCAGTGCCCGGAGGCCGGAGGCGCCCGCCTTGAGTCGTGGAGGCATGGTTGAGAGAACGGCTTTCGGCAGTGCAACGCGAGCTGGTCGAACAATCCCCTCACGAACGAGACGGGCCAATCGGCTGTCGTCATCGGTGCGAACCCCACTCACCGGTTCGAGGCGTGCGACCGGACGCCCCCGATCAACGATTAGCACCGGCGATCCGCCTTTGACGCCATCAATGAGGGCACTGAGGTTGTTCTTGGCTTCGGTCACGCTGGCCTTTTTCATAAGACCATACTAGCCATATTAAAATGTCTTTTCAAGCTTTATCCGCCTGCAGAACGCGCCAGCCGGCGCCCATCGGTTGACTCAAATGGCCAATACAAGTCCAACTGGTCAGGAGTAGGTTCAACTCCCGTCTGGTCCGCCAACCTTCGCTCGCCCTTACGATGGAGTCCCCTTTTTCAACAGCTCCTCGACTGCGTCCCCGAACATGTCGATCTCCTGGAGGGTCGTGTAGATGTTCGGCGTGATGCGCAGACCTTGGTACTCCGCGTGCTTGATGGAGGCGGTGATGATTCGGTACTTCGACCACAGCGTCTCATAAGCCTTGCCCGAATCGATCCCCTCGAGGCTGATGTTGGCCAGGCCCCACGACTGGTTCGGCAGTCGGCTCGTGAGGATCTTCACCCGAGGGTGGCGTTCGAGCCGTGTCGCCCAGCGATCCGTCAGATAGCGCATCCGCGCGGCGCGGCGTTCGACGCCGATGGCTTGATGGAAGGTGAGCGCTTCCGCAATCGCGTTGTGGTTCGCGGCTGGGTGGGTGCCGACCTCTTCGAACTTCCGGATGTCCTTCGACTTGGCGGCAGCCGCCGGCGTGAGCGGCCACAGGTTCTCGATGCGCTCGCGCCGCATATACAAAAACCCTGTGCCCACCGGCGCAAGGAGCCACTTGTGAAGCGAGGTGCCGTAGTAGTCGCACTCGAGATCGCGCACGGCGAACGGGAAATGCGCGAAAGCGTGCGCGCCGTCGACGATCGTCTGAATGCCGCGGCTGCGTGCCATCCGCGCGATGTCCCGGACCGGGAACAGCTGGCCGGTCAGGTTCGTCATGTGGCAGATGTGGATCACCTTCGTCCGAGGAGTAATCGCCCGCTCGATCCGCGCCGTGAGGTCGCCGAGGTTCGTCGTCGGGACCGGAAAGGAGATCTTCGTCACGGTGATCTTGTCCCGGCGCGCCCGCTGGTCCCACGTGTCGAGCATGCGCCCGTAGTCCTGGTTGGTGGTGACGACCTCGTCACCCGGCTGCAGGTCAATGCCCAGCTGGCAAATTTGCAGTGCCTCGCTCGCATTGCGCGTGATGGCCAGCTCCTCCGGGTCGCAGCCCGCTTCCGCTGCCAGTTTGCGCCGCACCGTCTCGACGTTTGGCTCGAGCAGGTTCCACATGTAATAGATGGGCGCCTGGTTTGACATGTCCAAGTACCGCTTCAGCGCCTCGTGCACGACACGCGGACTCGGGCACGTATACCCGTTGTTCAGGTTGATGATGGTGCGATCGAGAGTGAACGCTTGTTGGATCTCGTGCCAGTAATTCTCGTCGGCCGCCACGTCGGCCGCTGGCCGATCGGCCACACTGCCGGTTGCGGCGACGACCCGCTCGAGCCAGTCGCTTTTGAGCGCAATGAGACCGACGGCGCCGGCCGGAACGATCTGCCGCAGGAAATCACGCCTGTGCGTCATAAGCGTACCTCCACCGATCTACGATATTCCCGCCATCCCGAAGAGCACCGTGGCCAGCGCCGCGTAGTCCAGGTCGGCGCCACCTTTCGCAACCAGCGAGTTCACAAGCTGCGTGACAATCGCCGTTCCTGGTATCGCGACATTGTGCGCTGCCGCCGCCTCGCTGGCGAGCCGCAAATCCTTCTGATAGAGCTTCGTTCGAAACCCGGGTTTGTAGTTTCCCGTGAGCATCCGCTCGCCGTGGACCTCGAGCACGCGGCTCGCCGCGAATCCGCCAAGCAGCGCCGAGCGCACACGGCCGGCGTCCACGCCGGCCTTCCTGGCGAGCGCAAGTGCCTCGCTGACACCGGCAAGCGCGCCGCCAATCGCGATCTGGTTGCAGACCTTGCAGACCTGCCCGGCGCCTGACTTGCCGATATGAACGATCTTCTCCCGGTTCCCCATGGCCTCGAGGATCGGCCGTGCCCGGTCGAACGATGCGGCCTCGCCGCCGACCATAATCGACAGCGTCCCGCTTACAGCGCCGATCTCTCCGCCGCTCACGGGCGCATCGAGCATTGACCCGCCGCGATCGCTGACGAGCCTCGCGAGCCGCTCGGTCGCGACCGGCGAGATGCTGCTCATGTCGACGACGAGCGATCCGCGCCGAAGTCCCGCGAGGACGCCGTCCGCCGACGTCAGCACGTGCTCGACGTCAGCCGTATCCGGCAGCATCGTGATGATGACGGTTGCCTGCTTCGCCACGTCCGCAGGCGAGCTCGCGGCCCTTGCACCAGCGGCCACCACCGCATCGAGCGCCGGGCGGCTCCGGTTGTGCGCCACCACGGTGAAGCCCGCCTTCAGGAGGTTCATCGCCATGGGCTTGCCCATGACGCCAAGTCCTACGAACCCGACCGTCTCCACGCGTTTCTCCGTTTCGTCGCCGGATTGAGCGTCCGACTCGCGACTACACTATAGTCCGAGTATGCGTCTGACCGACCGAGTGGCTCTCATCACAGGCGGAAAGCGCATCGGCCTCGTTGTTGCCCGCGAGCTCGCCGCACGAGGCGCCGACGTCGCGCTGAGCTACTCGCGCTCGCGAACCGAAGCCGAAGAGACCGCCACGCTCGTTCGCGCGTCAGGGCGGCGCGCTGCCGTCGTTCAAGCCAACCTGGCTGATCCTGCAGCCTGCTCGGCGCTCGTCCAGTCAGTCGCCACAGACCTCGCTCGCCTCGACATCCTGATCAACATGGCCTCAGTCTATGCCGAGCGCTCGTTTGCCGATCTCACGGCCGCGGATTGGAACGCGTCCATGGACGTGGACCTCCGCGCCGCGTTTCTTTGCGCGCACGCGTCCGCTCCACACATGCGCCGGCAAGGCGGCGGCCGGATTATCAACTTCAGTGACTGGGTCGCAAGAAGCGGGAGGCCGAGATACTGTGGCTATCTGCCGTACTATGTGGCGAAAGCGGGCGCCATTGCCCTCACCGAAGCGCTCGCCCTCGAGCTCGCCCCGGACAATATCCTGGTCAACTGCATCGCGCCGGGACCGATCCTCGCGCCGCCCGGCACGACGAACGAGGAATTGCGCGCCGTCGAGCGGGCGACGCCGCTCGGCCGATGGGGCGGCGAGATGGAGATCGCGAAAGCGGTCCTCGCCACACTCGACAGCGATTTCATGACAGGAGAAACCATCCGCGTCGACGGCGGGCGTCACCTCAAGTAACCGGACGTCGTCACCGTGGCCTTGAACAAGCTGGCCATCGAATCGAGCGCGCCCGCCAGTTCCTGGCGTCCGCGAGCAAAGCAGAACCGTACGTACCCCTCGCCGTTGGCGCCGAAGTCCACGCCCGGCACAGACCCGATTCGACCTTTCTTGATCAAGAGCTCCGTCATCCTCCAGGACACGGACGCCACGGCCTCGGCCCCGTCGCTCCAAGAGGGATCGATCTTGAGGAAGGCGTAGAACGCGCCGGCTGGAGGTCTGCCCGACAGCACGCCGGACGCATGCCGCGCGATGCCATCGTAAAACAGCTCGCGCCTCGCGCGCAGCTCGGCTCTGAAGTCGGCGACACTCGTTTGTGGCCCCTCGAGCGCCCCGATGCCGCCAAACTGCACGACCGACGCAACGTTGCTGGCTGTGTAGAACAGCACTTTCTTTGCGCGTTCGCGAATCCGTGGATCGTGAATCGCGACGTACCCCAGACGCAGCCCGGTCATTGCGTACGACTTGCTGAACGTATACATCGGGATGGTCCGCTCGTACATGCCTGGGAGCGACGCGATGCTGATCTGGTCGCCGTCGAACAAGACATCCTCGTAGGCCTCATCGGACAGGACCCACAGGTCGCGCTCGCGCGCAATCGCTGCGATCCGCACGAGGTCGTCACGCGTGAGCACGCCGCCCGTCGGGTTGTGCGGCGAATTCACGTAGAGCGCCCGCGTCTTCGGACCGATCTTCGACTCGAGCTCGTCGAGGTCATAACGCCAGCCGCGCGACTCGTACAGCCGGCACGGTACGGGGACGCCCTTGGCCGCGAGGATGTTCCCGGCCGCCGGCGGCCAGAGCGGATCCGGGATCACGACCTCGTCACCTGGCTCGAGGAGGGCCTGGCAGACGATGTAGACGCCGTGAATTCCACCGTTGGTGACCATGACCTGTTCGTCATCGTCGATCGGAATCCCGTTCCGCTCGCGTAGCTTCGCCGCAATGAGCTGGCGGAGCCTGGGCACGCCCGTCGTCTGGAGGTAGTGTGTCTTGTTCTCCGCGATCGCCCGTTGCATCGCCGACTTCACGCTGTCGGGGCAATCGAAGCTGACGTCGCCCTGATCGAGCCGATAGGGATCTGCGATCGAATACATCAGATCGCGGATGCGGATGATGCCCGAAAACGGCACGGAGTCGAGATACGCAGCCATGCGGCTAGCGTAGCACTACTGTCTGAACGTGAAGTAGTCCGCCGCTTCTCTGGCAACCAGTCCAATCGCGTTCTCGAGCGTCTCACCCGATCCGAAATGGTTGCCCGTGAAGATGCTGAGCACAATCGTTCGTCCCTGTCCCTCGAGCACGCCCACATCGTCGCCCACATAGGGCAGGAAGTCGCCCGTCTTGTGCGGTATGCGGTAGCCGGCGACATAGCGTGGAATGCGCGTCCGGTACACCTGCGCTCGCAAGATCTGGAGCATGAGGTCTGACGACGGCTTGTCGACGAGCGTTCCGCGCTCCATCATTTCGAGCAGCCGGCCCATCTCGCGGGGAGTCGACCACCCGAATGGATACTTCCCCTCGCGATAGAAGTGTTCGCTCGATGACGCCGCTCGAAGCTGTGCGAACCACTTCGATGGGACGTTCATCGCGCGCGTGGTCTTCAAGCCGAGCGCGTCCATCCGCGCATTCACAGCGTCGGGTCCGCCAACCATGCGAAACAACACTTCGGTCGCGGTATTGTCCGACACGATGATCATCATCGTGATGAGGTCCTTGACTGTCATTATGGCGCCGGGGTCCAGGCGTTGAATCGTCCCCGTGCCGGGCTGAGCGTCCGCTTGCAAGAACGTGTAGCTATCGGCGAGCTTGAATTTTCCGGCCTTGATCTGTTCGAGCGCTTCGACCATCAAGGGGATCTTGATTGTGCTCATCGTCTCCATCTGACGGTCAGCATTGATGGCAACCTCTTCCCCCGTCTCCAGCGACTTCACGTAGACGCCCCAGGCTGCGTTGACGCTTCGCGTGAGCGTCTCGATTGCTGACTGGAGACGCTGGATCGGCGCCTGCGGTGGCTGCGCGAGCGCCGTCGCCGTTGCGAGAATAGCCGCCGCGCCACAAATTCCGAGTCTCGTTTGTCTCACACCCAGTCTCCCGACTCTTTGTCTGCGTGCCGAATCCCCAATCCCGATTCACGAGCTCCCGTGGACACGTCTCATGATGTCCGCCAGCACCTGCTTTGCCCGCCCGATCGGCAGGTTGCTGATGTAGAAATGTTTGGCGCCTTCGTGCATCAGAGCGCGGATCGTTCGCGCGCAGACCTCCTCCGGCGCGGCACCTTCGCCGAACTCACGGGTCAGCTCCTCGACCGGCACCGGCAGAAAGCTGTTGAGCGCCGACAGCGTCCTGGCATTCGCGCTCCGGTAGAAGAAGACCCCAAACAGCCCCGGGCGCGTGAGCCCCCGCCGCTCGGCCCTGTCGAGGAAGCTCGCAACCGGACCGATCCGATGATGGCTGACGATCTGAGTCAAATAGAACTCGCCATGGAACTCGTCGGCCGCGAGGAAGCCAACCTGTCGATCCGCATCACCGTTCGGGTTCGCCCAGCCGCCGAGCGCCACCGTGCCATCGCGCTCCCGCAGCAGCTTGCGCAATTGCCACGCGTGCTCCACGACACGTGGCGCCCCCACCGACTTGTCACCGCCGAGTACCACGAGCGCCCGAAATCCATTCTGGTGCGCTCGCTCGGCATACGAGAAACAGTAGTCGAGCGTGTGCTTCGACGTCAGAAACGGGACGATCCGATCCCGAGGCACATCCCGCCCGAGATTGATCACCAGATGTCGAAGGTTGTCCTCCTCCGCCGCGCCGACCGCGCTGTCGGTGAGGAAGACATACGTGCCCTGCCGGATCAGACGCTGGACGGCATGATACGTGTCAATCCACGCGTCCATCCCCTCGCGAGTCGCAAGCTCCGCCCGTGGCGGACGAAGCTCCGCCGCCACAACCGAGCTCCCCGATCGAAGTGCCGTCAGCAGGTCCACCGACAACCACCAATCCTCGTTTCGTCAGCCGCAATCCGCAACGTACCCCTCTCGCTACGGCGCAAGCGGTTGCAGCCCCACCGTCGCCAATGCCGCGTTGACCGCGGGGATGTCGACCGTCTTGATCGCTGCCCAGCGGGCCATCGTCCGCGCCGCGTTCCCCCGGGCGCGCGAAATCACGCGCAGCTTGAGCGTGGTTGGCGGCACGTCGGCGTCCTGCAGCAGATTCATGACGCGCGCGAGCTCGGCGCCCGCGCTGCCGAGGCTCTCTCCGGAGTCACCGGGTCCACCGTCGCGCGGCCCTTCGCCTACGAGTCCCTCGAGCTTCTTGTCGAGCGAGGCCAGCTGAGGCGGAAGCCCTTGAGGAAGCGACGCACTGGCCCCTCCGGTCGCGGTAGAGCGAAGCTTCGCAATCTGCTCCCGAAGCGCTTTCGCCCGCTGTGTCGCGAGCGTCGCGTCGAGCGCAGCATAGTAGGTCGCCTTCGAAACCGTGTAGATCTGCTGCAGTGCAACAGCAGACGTCTTCACCCGCGGATCCAGCTTGACCGTGAGTGGCTGCGCGTAGGTCTTGCCGTCCACGGTCAGCGTCACGGTGTAGGTGCCAGGGTTGACCCACGGTGTCGTCGGCGGCGCGATAGTGTCGTGCTTCACGGCCGCAATGGGTAGCGTCGGGCCCCCGATGCGTCCGACGCCCGGGGGTAGTGGTCCACCGAACGAGTCGTCTAAAGGCGCAGGCCCCTGGACGGAGCCGCCGTCAAGCGGTTGGTAGTGCAAATCCCAAGTGTATCGATGCATGCCCGCGGCGGCAGAGAGAGGCGAGAGCGCGCGAAACCAATACGGCGGGACGGTGATCGTTGCGGGATCGGGAACGAACACGCGGTCGTCGCTCGAGTAGCGGCGGACCAGCTTGCCGTCGCCTCCGGTGATCTCCAGCGTCACCGGACCGGTCGCGCGAGACTTCAAGTAGTAGTCGATGATCGCCCCCTCGGGCGGATTGGGCGCCGTCGGCTCATCTGGTGGCAGTGGCGTGTCCGTGTTCATGTTCCAACGCACCCGCCACGCGTCCTGCGGCTTGAACAGGATGACGTCGCGATTCTCCGACAGGCCCCCACGGCCAATCTGCCTGAGCGGCGTGATGTCATCCAGAATCCAGATTCCGCGTCCATGCGTGCCGACCACCAGGTCGTCGTCTTTCACGATCAGATCGCGCACCGACGACGCGGCCATGTTCAACCGTAGCGACTGCCAATAGTCGCCATCGTCGAACGACACGTAGACCTGCGTCTCGGTTCCTGCGAACAGCAGCCCTCTTCGTTTCGGATCCTCGCGAACGACGCTGACCGGCGCGCCGCCGGGAAGGCCGTTGACGATTTCCATCCACGTCTTTCCACCGTCGTGTGTCCGATAGATGTGCGGATTCATGTCGTCGAGCCGCAGGGTGTTCACGGCGGCGTAGGCAGTTAAGGAGTCGAAGCGGCCAGGATCGATCGTAAACACCTTCATGAACGACGTCACCTGTTCCGGTGTCACATTCGTCCAGGTCACCCCACCGTCAGCGGTCGTTGCAATCACCCCGTCGTCCGTACCAATCCAGATGCGGTTGATGTCGCGGTACGACGGTCCAATGGTGTAAATCACCTGCGCGCCGATGGAGCCGCGTTCTCGTGACTGAACGCGCGAACTGTAGGCGCCGACGCTCCTCGGGACGTCCCAGTGCTCGCGCGTGAGGTCGGGGCTGATGGCCCTCCAGTTGATGCCGCCGTCGATGGTCTTCCACAAGACGTTGTTGCCGTAGAAGAGCGCGTGAGGATCGACGGTTGAAAACACGACCGGCTGCGTGCGGACGGTGCGGTACGCCGGCCTATCGGCGCGACCACGCCCCCTGCCGCCGCGGCCGGCCTCGACCGGACCGACATTTGCGACCTGGCCGGTGCGCCGGTCGTACCGCGTCACCTTGCCGCCGTAGACGAGATCGGGATCGAGCGGATCCGGCGCCGCGTACCCGTATTCCTCGACCCCGACAGGATGCCATTCCCGAAACGTGATCTGACCGTCGTTGCCCCGGCTCGCGACGCAGGCAGAACCGCTGTCCTGCTGCCCAGCGCACACCCTGTAGGGAAAAGCATTGTCCGCCATCACGTGGTACATCGCTGCGGTCGGCTGCGTGTACCACGAGCTCCACGTCTCTCCCCCATTGAGCGTCACGACCGCGCCCTGATCGACGACGAGCAACATGATGTTCGGATCGTTCGGGTTCCACCAGAGGTTCTGGTTGTCGTCGCCGCCGGGCGCGCCTTTGAAAGGCAGGAACGTTCGCCCGCCGTCCGTCGACTTGTAGCTGACGATGTCGGTCACGATGATGGTGTCGGGATCTTTGGGGTGGACGTGTGGAACCACTTCGTTGATCCGGCTGGTAGGACGCTGGTCCATGGTCGCGCGCGCCCAGGTCTCGCCCCCATCGTCCGACCGATATAAACCGGCCGTCGAACGCACGGACTGCGTTCCGTTGGGTCTGGCCTCGACCGTCGCGTAGACGCGACGGGAGTTGCTTGGCGCGATTGCGAGCTCCGCGTCGATGATGCCGTCGGGCAGTCCTTGGGTGAGCGGCCTCCATGTCGTGCCGCCATCGGTCGACTTGAAGATGCCGCCGTTCGTGCCGTCCCACGCGGCGTTCTCCCAGGGCCCTTGCCGCTGCTCCCACAAGGTGGCGAACACAACGTCCGGGTTGGATGGATCGATGTCGACATCCTTCCCCCCGGTGTTTTCGTCCTTGAAGAGCACACGCTCGAAGCTTCGACCTCCATCCGTCGATCGAAAGATCCCGCGCTCCTGGTTGGGCCCGTAGGGGTGCCCCAGTGCGGCGACGAAGAGGCGATCCGGATTCTTCGGGTCGATCGC
>DATKHR010000362.1:0-2390 GCA_035510155.1 Vicinamibacterales bacterium | reverse complement strand
GGCGACCGAGCTGTCGGATCTCAAGACCTTTACGCGGGACCTGATGACGCAGGCGCAACGTGACCTCGGGACCAGGCTCGACTGGGTGGCTGTTGATCATTGGAACACGGGGCACCCGCATGTCCACGTCATCATCCGCGGCCGCGCCGATGACGGTAAGGACCTCGTCATTTCGCGCGATTACATCCGGGAAGGAATGAGGGCGCGGGCCGAGGGGCTGGTGACGCGCGAACTCGGCCCGCGCTCGGAACAGGAGATCAGGCGGGCGCTGGAGGGAGAGATCGAGGCCGAGCGTTGGACGCGCCTCGACCAGGCGCTCGCGCGAGAGGCCGGACGAAACGGCGCCGTCATCGACCTGCGACCCGACCCCTATCGGAAAGGCGATGACCTGCAAACCATCAAGATCGGGCGCATGAGGCAGCTCGAACGGCTCGGACTTGCGCACCAGATTGGCCCGGGCCAATGGAGTCTCGCGGAAAATGCCGAGCCGACGCTGCGGGTGCTCGGTGAGCGCAACGACATCATCAAGCGCATCCATCGTGGCCTCGCGGAACATGGCTGGGAACGCGCGACGTCGAACTTCGTGCTGACGAGCGAGGCCCAACCGTCCCCCGTCATCGGACGGCTTGTCGCCCGCGGTCTCGACGACGAGTTGATGGGCACGGCCTATGCAGTCATCGACGGAACAGACGGCCGTGCGCATTACATCCGGCTTCCTGATCTGGATGCGGCGGGGGATTCGGGCCCGGGGTCGATCGTCGAGCTGAGGCGCTACGAGGATTCAAAAAGGAGGCAGCGGGTCGCGCTGGCCGTCCGCTCGGATTTAACCATTGAGGCGCAGGTGAAAGCGAACGGTGCGACCTGGCTCGACCGCCAGCTTCTCGCGCGCGGGGCGACATCGATCTCGGACGGCGGCTTCGGCGGCGAGGTGCGCGAGGCCATGGACGTCCGCGTCGATTTTCTCGTCAGCGAAGGTCTTGTCCGCCGGCAAGGGCAGCGTGTCATCTTCGTACGCGATCTACTTGACACGCTGCGCCGCCGCGAGCTCGACACGGCCAACGCAAAGATCTCCGCGGAGACCGGTCTGCCCTATCATTCCCTCGCGGAGGGCGAGAGCATCGCGGGGGTCTACCGTCAGCGCGTCAGCCTGGCATCGGGCCGCTTTGCCATGATCGACGATGGGCTTGGATTCAGCCTCGTGCCCTGGAAACCGTCATTGGAGCGCCAGCTCGGCCGGCAGGTGTCGGGAGTCGTGCGGTCGGGCGGCGCGATCGATTGGAGCTTTGGGCGCAAGCGTGGGCTCGGGCTCTAATCCCATCCGGTATTCGCGCGCAATACCGCGATACGCCGCTACGCCATCCGATTTGCTCTTGCAGCCTCTTCAGCGTGCGGTCAGTAACCATCGTCGCGCTGAGATCGGGGCCGGTCTTGTCCGCAACCAAGATTCTCTGGGGTCAGATCCTCGTCGTGTCCATGATCGTGCTCGCAGCCATCTGGGGCGCGACACAATGGACGGCATGGCGGCTCGGCTACCAGCCCCAGCTTGGGACGCCATGGGCAGAGCTCGCCGGCACGCCGGTGTACGCTCCACCGGCGTTCTTCCTCTGGTGGTATTGGTTCGACGCCTACGCGCCGAGGATTTTTGTCGAGGGCGCGATCATTGCCTCGTCGGGCGGCTTCGCGGCGATTGCGATCGCAATCGGCATGTCGGTGTGGCGGGCGCGCGAGGCGAAGGAGGCGACCACCTATGGCTCGGCGCGCTGGGCGACTGCGCAGGAAATCCGCAAGGCGGGTCTCCTCGAGCCGGATGGTGTTGTGCTCGGATGCTTCGGTCGTGAATACCTGCGCCACGATGGACCGGAGCACGTGCTGTGTTTCGCGCCCACCCGCTCCGGCAAGGGCGTGGGACTCGTCGTCCCGACATTGCTCACCTGGCCGGGGTCCGCGATCGTCCACGACATCAAGGGCGAGAACTGGCAACTGACTGCGGGTTGGCGCGCGCGCTTCTCCCGCGTTCTCCTCTTCGATCCAACCAACGCGGAATCTTCTGCTTACAACCCGCTGCTCGAAGTCAGGCGCGGAGACGCCGAAGTGCGCGATGTCCAGAACGTCGCCGACATCCTGGTCGATCCGGAAGGGGCCCTGGAGCGGCGGAACCACTGGGAGAAGACGAGCCATTCGCTCCTGGTCGGGGCAATCCTCCACGTTCTGTACGCCGAGGACGACAAGACCCTCGGCGGAGTCGCCAACTTTCTCTCCGACCCAAGGCGGCCGATCTCAACAACGCTGCGGGCCATGATGACGACGCCGCATCTCGGTAACGGGCCGCACCCGGTGGTGGCCTCCGCGGCACGGGAGCTCCTGAACAAGTCGGAGAACGAACGCTCCGG
>DATKHR010000361.1:0-3836 GCA_035510155.1 Vicinamibacterales bacterium | reverse complement strand
AGCTCGTGGCCGTCGTAGTCGCCGCCGAGCTCAATCGCCTTCTTCGCCGCCTCTGCGAGCGTCATGCTGCGACTGCCATTTGAAACGCGTTCGCTCGTCACACGATAGCTGTCGGGGCTGCCGCCCAGCGTCGCGGCGGCGATCTTCTGGAGCTTCTTGACGGCATCCGTCGCCGCGGCGTGCGCCGCGCGCGTCATCGCATGCGTCGTCTGGCTGCCGCCCTGACCGCACGTCGACGGGAGGTTCTTCCCCGTGTTTCCCCAGGTGACGTCACACTTTTCCCACGGCACATCCAGCAGCTCGGCTGCCACGCGATGGACGTCGAAGACCGACTCGGTGCCCAGGTTGCCGATGCCGGATTGGATGGCGACACGACCGTCCGGCTTGATCACGAGCAAGCCGTCGAACCCCATCGATCCGGCGGAATAGGCGCTGACCGAGACGCCCACACCGCGAATCGTCGATCCCTCGCGCTTGCTCGCTCGAGACTTCCGGGCTTCGTACTCAAAAAGATCTGCCCCCTTGTCCAGCGCCTGTTTCAAGAACGCGCTCGTCGCGTGATTGCGGTGACCAGCCGCGTTTGGACCGCCAAACGGGGCCTTCCCCTCTGGCGCGTTGATCTTGTGGATCGCCACCTGGTCGATGCCGAGTTTGTGCGCGGCCCTCGCCAGAATGGGTTCCATGAGCCCGTTGCCCTGCATTCCGCCCGGAGCGCGCTGCGCGCCGCGTGGCGGCGTGTTGGTGAGGATCGACAGCATGCGCCAGCGCATCGCCATCGGTTGGTACGACAGCGAGATGTGATCGCCTGCCGACCGCGAATCTCCCACGACGTCGTACGGACCGTTATCGACAATCACGAGTCCATCGAGCGCCGTGATTCGGCCGTCTTTCCTGAAACCGATTTTGATGCGCGAATGGAGCGCGGGGCGTGCGCGCCCGATGTAGTACTCGTCGTCTCGCGTCACGCGCATCATCACCGGCGCGTTGACTTTCCTCGACAGCAGCGCGGGAACGACGACGAAGACGGACGAGGATCCCTTGCTGCCGAAGCCGCCGCCGGTGTACTCGCTGATGACCACGACCTCGCTCGGCTTGATCCCCACCCACCGCGCCACCGCGCTGACCGTCCGCATCGTGCTCTGAGTGGAACAATGCATGTACAGCTTGCCGTTCTGCCAGTACGCCATGGCGGTCCGCGTCTCGAGCGGCTCGTGGCTGGTGTTGGGGCCCACGAACGTTTCATCGAGCACAAGGTCCGCTTGCGCAAAGCCGGCGTCGAGGTCGCCGAACGCCCATTCGTCCGTCGCCTTGCCAAGCGGCAGCCGGCCGCCATCTGCGGCCGCGAAATCCTCTGCGGTCCACTTGACTTCCTTGACTTGCGGGCCGGAGGGCGCCGTTGCCGCGGTGCCCTGCTGCCCGGACGTCGGCGCCGGGCGAACCCAGGCATTCCCCTGGGTCCTGGCATTCGGCCCACCGGGGCGCAGGCTTTCGACAGGATCCACGACGAACGGCAGGGGCTCGAGCTCGATCTGAATTCGCTCGATCGCTTCCGCGGCTGTGAGCTCATCCACGGCCGCGACAGCCAGAATGGGATCACCCGCATAGAGTGGTTCCATCGTCAGGCCGCGTTCGCTCAGAGCGCTCGCGATGATCCCCTCCCCCAGATTGGCGCCCTCTACGACGGGCGGGAGATCGTCGGGAGTCAGGATCCCCTTGACGCCCGGCATCGCGAGCGCGGCAGTGGTGTCGATCCGGCGCACACGAGCGTGTGGGATCGGGCTCAGCAGAAGCTTGGCGAACAACATGCCCTCGACACGAAAGTCCTCGGCGTACTTCGCAGTCCCAGTGACTTTTGCGATCAGGTCCGGCGTCGTGTAGTTGTGTCCGATGAGCTTGGTCGAGCGGTTGTTGGCCACGATTGCGCCTCCAGTACAGAAAAATACGCCCATCCGCGGCCACTTTCAACGGGCGGGCGTCGATGTTTTCATCGTCCGATGCAGCCCCTCACGAGCCCTGCTGCCGCGCATCTGCCGTCGCCGGAATGCCTTCGTCGACCGCGATATTCCAGTCGACATCAGACGAGTCCACAACGAGATAGAACTCGCGCGGGTCCTCGTTCACATAGGCCGTATCGTGTCCGACGCCGTGATGATCGACCGCGACGACGAGAGGGCGCCCGCTGACGGCGCTGTGGACGGTCACCCGGAAGGCCCCAACGCTCGGGCCGTCCGCCCCGGCAGGGCGCGCCTCCCGGGCCCCCGGGTTCCGGGTTTCCCACCGCAGACGCAGCATCCCCGTGTCGCAAGTGAACGATTCAGTCTGGGAGGACCCGCGCGAAGACCAGGCACCGAGGTTCCTCCAGACCACGATCTCCCGGCGCGCGGGCGCTGGATGGCTTCGGCAGGAGGCCAAGAGCGCCGCTGACATCAGGACGGCGACGTGCGTTCCCCTCACCGTCCGAAGTCTACGTCAGCGCGCAGGCCTGTTCGTATGTGACGACTTGGCGGTCCCGGCGGAGGGCATCCAGCGAACGGGCGATGCTGTCAACGAGCGGCTGATGACCGAAGTCAGCCGGATGGAGCGCAAGCCGCACGAGCGGCCGGCGGGCCCAGATCCGACGCTCCGTCGCGGTCACGGCCAGCGAACCCACACGATGCGCCATTGTCCGGCTCGCCCACGTCATCACCGGCGCGGGAACGGATCGCGCCGACAGCAGGTCGAACACGTGAAAATGACTCTCAGTGAACGCTATGTTCAATCGCGCGAGCGCCGGGATCAGTTCTTCGTTGTACAGCCAGGCAGGCGCCACGAACCCCGCCGGCGAGTGCCCCAGACATTGTCGAAAGCTGTCGACGCCCGCTCGGAGCCGCTCCTCGAGCATCGAGCCTCGAAGAACCAGGAACTCGCCCTCGCCGGCGGTCAGAAATTTCCGCGCGCACCATTCGGTCAACGTCGAAACCGCCGGTGGGCGCGCCGTGTCGACGCTCTCCTGATGAAAGTACCCGTGGAGGAACCAGCGCACCTCGTACGATCGCGGCGCGCGGCACCACCGAATGAAGTCGGCGCACGCATGGGCTGGAAACCGCGCGTGAAAATCTGGAATAAGGAGATAGGTCACCGCCGGGACGCCAAGCGCCGCGAGGAGCCGCTCGGCCTGCTCGAGACGCTCCGCGTGGGCCGGGGTCACGTCGTGGAGCGCGACAAGCAGCCCCCGCGCCGCGTTTCGTGAACCTGATGAAGACGCGGGGGGAGGGGCCTGATCGAGCCGCGTCACGCGCTGCGACCGGCCGTTTCGCCGGCGTAGCGCCCGAGCATCGATTCGTACACGGCCATCTGCCTCGCGATGGCTTCCCCCCACGTGCCATGGCGCGCCGCCATCGCCCGACCTCGCTCGACGAGCCCTTTGTGATCGCCGTCGATTGCGGCGCGCACGCGATCGAGAAACGCCACGGCGTTGCCGGGGCTGAAGGCCAGCGGAGACCGCCACTCCTCGAGAAGCTCTCCGGTCCCGCCTTCCGTCGGCCCGACGACCACCAGGCCCGCGGCGGCGGCTTCCAGCGCGGAGAGTCCGAACGTCTCGAAGCGGCCGGGCGCGAGCAGGACATCGCTCCTCGCGTAGACCGCGCGCATCGCGGCGCGGTCGACGAGATGGCCGAGATACTCGAAGCGCGGGTGGGAGATCGCCGACACGCGGCGCCGATACTTGCCGATTCCGACGACGGTCATCGTGACATCCGTCCGGCTCAGCAGCTGCGGCAGCGCGTCAAGCACCAGACGAAATTCTTTGTCGTCGTCGAGCCGCCCGACGTACAAGAGACGCCTCGGGCTCTGGCGGC
>DATKHR010000360.1:0-1763 GCA_035510155.1 Vicinamibacterales bacterium | reverse complement strand
GGAACGCGGCGACGCGTCGGCCGGCATCGACAGCTCGGCGGGATCCCTCGATGCACTCCTCGAGCTGTCTGCATTGCAAGAGGCTGCAGGCCTCGGAGACGCGCCGTGGCCGCCGCACTATAAGAAGCAACGTGACGAGCCGCCGCGCGTCGCGCCGTCGCGACGGAAGGCCTCGGGCCCCCGCACCGAACGCCGCGGCCACCGTGAGTCCACCCAGCCACTCATCACCGTCGCCAAGGCGGCGCGTAAGGTGGACGCGCTCGCCGGCCTCGAACGCTGGAAGGCCCGGTATCCGGAAGCGGCGGCGCGGCTGCATCTGGACGATGTCCTCGTCGACTCGATGCGCGGCCGATCAACCAACTGGACTCGCATCCGGATCAATCTGCGCAACGTTCCCGAGGGCGAGCGCCCGCCGGAAGATCCGCCCGAACCTGACTATGATCCCTGGCCCGCGACGCCGCACGGCTGACTAGCTAGCTAGGGTCGCGCGCGCCGAAAACGCGGTCCAGCTCATAGGCGGGCGTGACTTCCAGCTGATCGTAGCGGCAATCCTGCGGACGCTTATCTGGACGCCAGCGCAGGAACTTCGCGGCATGTCGGAACCGCGTCCCCTGCATGTGGTCGTACGCGACCTCACAGACCCGCTCCGGCCGGAGTGGCTCCCAGCTCAGATCTTTCCCGCGGTTCCACCGGCTGGTCGCACCAGGCAGCCGCTGTCCCTTCGCGCTGGCTTCCTCCTGTGCCACGGCCCAATGCCGCCATGGATGGTCTTCGAGCGCGTCCGCGCGCAGCGGCGTCAGCTCGACGACGAGCTGCTTGCGCACCATGGCCGTGAACGCCGCGGCGACCCCGACATGGTGGAGCGTGTGATCGTCGTCGTACAGTCCGAGCAGGAGCGAGCCGATCATCGTGCCGGCGCCCTTCTTGTGCCAGCGGAAGCCGGCGACCACGCAGTCAGCCGTGCGCTCGTGCTTCACCTTGATCATCGTGCGTTCCCCGACGCGATAGGGCGCGTCGAGGCGCTTTGCCATGACACCATCGAGCCCGGCGCCCTCGAAGCGACGGAACCAGTCCGCCGCAAGCGCTCGATCGCGCGTAGCTGGTGAGAGGTACACCGGCGGCGGCGCGCCGGCCAGCACGTGCTCGAGCCGTTCGCGCCGCACGGCGAGCGGCGCGTTGCGCAGGTCATCGTCGCCCAGCGCGAGCAGATCCCAGCCCACGAACGAGGCCGGCGCCCGGGCGGAGAGCAGCTTCACCCGTGACGCGGCGGGATGGATGCGCAAGAGCAGGGTCTCGAAGTCGAGCCCGTCGACCCCGACGATCACGATCTCGCCGTCGACGACGCAGCGTTTGGATAGCGTGGCGGCCAGCGGGGCGATGAGCTCCGGGAAGTATCGGTTCATTGGCTTCTCATCGCGGCTCTGCAGTAGGATCTCGTCGTCGTCGCGAAACACCAGCGTTCGAAAGCCGTCCCATTTGGGCTCGAACTGCCATCCCTCGCCGCTAGGCAAGGCGTCGGCGGCGCTGGACAACATCGGGGCAAGAGGTGGAGCGAACGGCAGGCGCATGGCTCAATACTCGAGGAGGTGTCTAACACCTTGACGCGCTCCGAAGATGCCGAGTCTGACCGTTACGAAAAAGACTGACGTATTTTGTGAGAGGGATCGACGTTTCGAATCCGGCTCCCTCCAGCGGAGAGTCCAAGTCTCGCGCGATTTTGCCCTCCCACAGCGAGAATCCGGCTTTTCGCGCGGGTGTGCGGG
>DATKHR010000359.1:0-3954 GCA_035510155.1 Vicinamibacterales bacterium | reverse complement strand
CCCCGGTGGCCTTCTCGACGTATGGCTCGTGCAATACCACTGCGGGCTGGGTGACCTTGCGCAACCGCATGTTCATCAGCTCGACGAACACGGCGAAGGCCATGGCGAAGTACACGTAGCCCTTCGGCACCTTGATGTCGAATCCGTCCGCGATCAGCACCATGCCGATCATGAGGAGAAAGGAAAGGGCCAGCACCTTGATCGTCGGGTGGCGGCTGACGAAATGATGTACGTAGCCGGACACCACCATCATCAGGATCACCGAAAGCACGATCGCCACCGCCATGATCCTGACGTCACGCACCATCCCGATAGCGGCGATGATTGAATCGAGCGCGAAGACGACGTCGATCGCGGCGATCTGCGCCAGCACGGCGGCAAAACTGGCCTTGACGACGGCGCCCTTGACGTCAGCGTCGCCCTCGAGCTTCTGGTGCAACTCGCCGACCGCCTTGTAGATCAGGAAAAGACCGCCGGCGATCAGAATCAGATCGCGCCAGGACATTCCGCGACCGAACAGGCTGAACACCTCCGCCGTCAAGCCCATGATCCAGACGATCGAGAAGAGCAGCGCGAGGCGGCCGAGCGCCGCCAGCGTCAGACCGATGGTGCGCGCGCGATCCTGCTCGTGCCGGGGCAGCTTGCCCACCAGGATGGCAATGAAGATCACGTTGTCGATGCCGAGCACCAGCTCGAGCGCAGTCAACGTCACGACCGCGAGCAATGCTTCCGGTGCAAGCAGCCAGTCGAGCGTCATGTTCTTGTCACGCCAACTGAAAAGCCTACAGTAATATGTCCTGAACGGAAACCTGGCGTGCGGTCCCGAACGGCCAAGAATTTGGTCTCCACATTCGACGCGTCGCGTGATTTCTCCCTCGTTTTGGGCGGGCCGCTCTACCAGCTCTTGCGCCGGACACATCTCTCCGGAGACGCGCTGGAGCTCCTCCGGCAGAGGATCCTCGTATTCCTTGCGATTACCTGGCTGCCGCTGCTGGCGCTCTCGGCTCTCGAGGGACACGCATGGGGTGGGAGAGCGACGATGCCTTTGCCGTTTCTCCTGGACGTGGAAGCCAACGTACGCTTTCTGGTCGCCCTGCCGCTCTTAGTCGTCGCCGAACTCGTCGTTCACCAGCGGATGCTCCCGGTCGTCCGCCAATTTCGCGAGCGAAATGTGGTTCCCGAGAGTGCGGTGCCGCGTTTTGATGCGGCGATTGCCTCGGCCTTTCGGCTGCGCAACTCCGTCGCTGCAGAGGTGGTTCTGATTGCTTTGGTGTACATGGTCGGCGTGCTGCTTTTCTGGCGCTATTACGTCGCCTTGTCCACGGCCACGTGGTACGCGACGCCCGCCCGAGACGGGCTGAGGCTGTCGCTCACCGGCATGTGGTACGCCTACGTGAGCTTGCCGTTCTTCCAGTTCCTGTTGCTGCGCTGGTACTTTCGGATGTTCGTCTGGTCGCGCTTTCTCTGGCAGGCGTCACGCTTACCACTCAGCCTGATTCCCACCCACCCGGACCGCGTGGGAGGCCTGGGATTTCTGGCCAACATCGTCTACGCGTTCGCGCCGCTTGCGGTGGCTCACGGCGCCCTGCTTGCCGGTCCCATCGCCAATCGTATTTTCTACCTTGGCGCTGCGCTGCCCGACTTCAAAGTCGAGATCGCCGTCCTGCTGGTCTTTCTGCTGTGTCTGGTGCTTGGTCCGTTCCTGGTGTTCACGCCTCAACTGGCCTACGCGAAGCGCACGGGTCTTCGCGAATACGGCACGCTTGCGGAGCGGTACGTGCGGGAGTTCGACGCCAAGTGGGTGCGTGGCCACGCGCCGGCCGATGAGCCGTTCGTGGGCAGCGGCGACATCCAGTCGCTCGCCGATCTCGCCAACAGTTTCGACGTCGTGAAGACCATGCGATTCGCGCCGATTACGAGAGACACCTTCGTCGTCCTGGTGGCCGCAACGCTCGTGCCTATCGTACCGCTGGCGCTCACGATGATGTCCCTCGAAGATCTGTTGAAGAGGTTGTTCGGCATGTTGTTCTAACGAGTGCGCTGCTGCGAACATGCTGGAAGACCAGATGTCGGTCGGCGATGCCACCCGGGAGGCGCTCGGGACACGCCGGCTCCCCGAACGGCTTCCGTTTCGCGAGCAGCTGCCGGAACCATCGCTCGAGTATCCCTCGGCGATCGGGAGATGGCTGGCACGCGGCGAACCGGTGGACGACCACGCGGGCGCGGCGGCCGGCACTCATCCCTGGTGGAAGGTCATCTGGCTGACCGGCGTGGACTACTTCTCGACGCTCGGCTACCAGCCAGGCATCGCGCTTCTGGCGGCGGGCGCCGTGGCGCCGATCGCGACCGTCATTCTCGTCCTAGTCACGCTGCTTGGCGCGCTCCCGGTCTACTCGCAGGTCGCCGGACGCAGCTATGCCGGGCAGGGATCGATCGCGCTCCTCGAGAATCTCCTGACCGGGTGGAAGGGCAAAGGGTGGGTGCTGCTCCTGCTCGGCTTCGCTGCGACGGACTTCGTCATCACGATGACGTTGTCCGGGGCCGACGCCGCCAAGCATGCCATTGAGAACCCGTTTCTCCACGGGATCCTCGGCGAGCGCCAGATCCTCGTGACGCTCGGGATCCTCGTTGCCCTGGCGGCAGTTTTCCTCAAGGGCTTCTCCGAGGCCCTTGGCCTCGCGGCGGCTGCGGCCCTGCCGTATCTGGCGTTGAACCTCGTGGTTCTGGGTCGCGGCGCCTTCGAGGTGCTCACGCATCCCGCGCTCGTCGCCAACTGGCGCGCGGCACTCGCGGCGAAGGGCGATCCGTCCCTCATGATTGCGGGGGCCGTCCTCGTTTTCCCTAAGCTGGCGCTCGGGCTGAGCGGCTTCGAGACGGGCGTCTCGGTCATGCCGCTCATCGACAGCGGCGAGCCGGATACGGGACGCCAGCCCCGTGCCGCCGACGCGCCGAAGGGGCGAGTGGCCAATACGCGGAAGCTCCTGGCGACTGCCGCTGCGATCATGAGCGTCATGCTGATCGCCTCGAGTCTGGTCACGACGCTGCTCATCGAACCAGCGGACTACCAGCACGGCGGCAAGGCCGCCGGCCGCGCGATTGCGTTCCTGGCGCACCGATACCTCGGACCCGCCTTCGGGACCGTCTACGATCTGTCGACGATCGTCATCCTCGGCCTTGCCGGAGCGTCCGCGATGGCGGGGCTGCTGCACCTGATCCCGCGCTACTTGCCGCGTTACGGGATGGCGCCGCGCTGGGCTGCGCTCGCGCGACCGCTCGTCCTTGTCCTGCTCGGCGTCGACGTCGTCATCACGCTGATCTTCCGTGCGGATGTGGAAGCGCAGAGCGGCGCTTACGCGACCGGCGTGCTCGTGTTGATCCTGTCCGCCGCGCTCGCGGCCACGCTCGCGCTCTGGCGCGAGCGGCGGTACGTGCTGGCCGTCTACAGCGGGCTCGTCTTCCTCGTGTTCGCGTACACCCTGGCCGATAACTGCATCGCGCGCCCGGACGGCCTCATCATCGGCAGCGTCTTCACCCTGCTCCTGATGTTCGCGTGCGGTGTGAGCCGATCGATGCGGTCGATGGAGATCCGCATCCCGTACGGGTTCTTCCTGAATGTGGAGAGCTGGAATCTGGGACCCGAAGTCCGCGGCAAGAAGGTGCATCTGGTACCCATCAACACCTCCTCGGCCGACGCCCGGCGACGGAAGAAGGCAGAGATCGTGCGACACTTCAACGTCCGCGGCCCGTTCCTGTTTCTCCACGTCAACCTGCTCGACAATCGCAGCGAGTTCACGGCCCCCCTCGATGTGAACCTCTGGAAGGAGGATGGCGACTACGTGGCGGAGGTCTACGGCGCGGTCGCCATCGCCAACACGATCGCCTTCGTCAGCGAGAGCATCGACCCCATTTCGATTTTCATCAGCCTGACCCGGCGAAGCCTCATGGGGCAGGCGA
>DATKHR010000358.1:0-26303 GCA_035510155.1 Vicinamibacterales bacterium | reverse complement strand
CCCATGCGACGGTGTCACCCGTCAACGAACCCCAAATGATCGTTTCGCCGCGAGCGACTGTTTGGCCCCAGATGATCGTCTGTCCCCAAACAATGGTCGCCCCCCAAACGATCGTTTGAGCGCGAGCGACCGGATCTGTCTTCGGAACGATGAGAAGCCCTCGCGGAGCGACACTCTGGCCTCCAATTAACGTTACTGGGGCGAAAGAATTTCCGTTAGGCTCGGAAGTAAGAACGATTGCCGCAAGAGCGTTGAGACTGCCCGCTCCAACTGCAATCAGACCCTCTGAACCCACGGCGGAGGAAGTGACTTGAAACGTTCCTTTGACTGCGAACACCTTCATCCCTGGCCGCTGGTCCAATAACAGCGCCACCGCCCCACTGACCACCGCTGCCGCCATGCTCGTGCCCGACAACTGCATGTAGGCATCCGGTCCGCTCCCTGCAACATGCCGCGCCGGATACGTCGTTGGCAGATACGCCCCGCTCGCTTCGGCGGACACCACATGGCTCCCCGGTGCCGACACGTCCGGCTTGATCACCAGGTCGAACCGCGTGGGCCCACGCGAGCTGTACGGCGCCAGTGTATCGTCCGACCGCTGCGGCGTGTTGTGGGTATCGAGCGCCCCTACCGTCAGTGCGTACGGGCTGTTCCCCGGCGACGTAATGCTCCCGAGCACCGTCTTCCCATCAGTCGATTGGCCCTGATTCCCCGCGGCGGTCACGACCACGATCCCCGCCGCCACGGCCCGTTCCACCGCCTCGCACAGCGGATCGTCCCGAAACGGCTGCAGCACGGGCGTCCCCAGCGACAGATTGATCACCCCAATCCGCAACTCGCCCCGGTGATCAATCGCCCAGTCAATTGCCTCCATCACTGTGCTCGTCGTGCCCGACCCATCGTCACCCAGGGCGCGAAGGTTCACGAGCCGTGCTCCCCACGCGATCCCGCGGTAGTCGCTGGTGTCCGCCGTCCGCCCAGGAGCGCCCGCGATGATGCCCGCCACGTGCGTCCCGTGGCCGAACCGATCCATCCCGTCGCCGCCGGTGAAGTCCTTCGTGAAGATCACCCGACCCGCGAGGGCCGCATGCCGAGTGTCAATCCCGGTGTCGATGACCGCCACCGTCACGCCCTTACCCGTGAGCGGCTTGACGTCACTCGCACCTGCCCACACCTGATCTGCGCCGATCGTCTCGGCGGTCACATCAGCGGCTGACCGGATGATCGTGTCCCCCGACAAATGATCGACCGCTTCGTCCTGCTGAAGCGCAGCCAGCTGGCCGGCATTGACTTGCAACACCGCCGAGGCCTTCAGATACCGCTTCACCGTCAGGTTGTACCGCGCCGCCAGCGCGTCAACTTCCGCCTTGTCGCCGTGCACGATCACGTCGATGCGCTGCGACTGCGCTGCGAGATTGTCGACCAGGTCCTCACTCAACCGCGCACGGTGCGCTTGCGCGTACGCCGGCGCCGCCGCACACAACGCGGTCCCGACCGCAAAGGCGCGAACTGCAGCCGCGAAACCGTGAGCAAGAGTCCAAGAATTGGGGGGGCGGCGTGCGGTGGCGCGACGTGCCAACACGCCGCTCTCAGGCGAAGTTCGAAGTGTGTGTGCCATGGCCGGCCTTATGGGCGCCGCGGTCACCTGACCGTCGTGATTGTCGTGATTGGGGAGCCCGTTGGGACCGATATATGGCACGCGGAATACCACAATCCGCCCATCCATCGCGCGGCGTCCTAACACATTGCCGTACAATGATTTGGTCCGCTAGCATGGCAGTCGTGACAGCCGCCGGTTTTGCCAGTCGCTCGGCCAAGAAACTGGCCGCGCCCAGGCCAGTGCGTCGATGTGCACACAAAATCGCGACTGGCGGCTGGGCTGCACAGAATTGTCAGTGGCCAATTTTTTGGCCGCCAGGCCAGCTTTCGACCGGACAGATGAGCAGCCGAGGTGCCACATCCGCCATCCTCCTCGTCATCGTGATCACTGCAACTGCCGACGGCTGCTCACGATCCGGTCCGCCGCCGCGTAACACCACGGTTACAGCGAGTAGCGCTGCCAACGTGCCCGGCGAGGCCCTCACGCCTGGAGAAGACCTGACCCTGAACGCCCAGGTGCGCGGGGGTGCTGCCCTCGCCGCGATCCGCACCGAGCCGCGCTCCTTCAACCGTCTGGCCGCCCGCGACTCCGTAACCGAGCTCGTCACCAACCTTACCCAGGCAAAGCTGGTCCGCGTGAACAGATTGACGCAGGATATCGAGCCCTGGCTTGCCGAGCGCTGGAAAGCGGACGCGGACGGCCGCCATTACACGCTCACGCTCCGCCAGGACATCACCTTTTCTGACGGTCACCCGTTCACGGCCGACGATGTGGTGTTTTCGTTTCAAGCGGCAAATGACCCGAAGACGCAGAGTCCGCTGGCCGACGTATTGAAGATCGCGGGCAAGCCGATTCAGGTCGTCGCCCAGGACCCACATACGGTGGAGCTGGCATTCCCTTCCGCCTTCGCGCCGGGTCTTCGTCTGCTCGACAATTTGCCGATCCTGCCGAGGCACAAGCTCGAGTCCGCGCTAACGCAGGGCACACTCGGCAGCGCATGGGGACTCTCGACGCCGCCAGCCGAAATCACCGGCCTTGGCCCATTTGTCGTGGAGCAGTACGCTCCGGGGCAGAGGGTCGTTTTCACCCGCAACAGGAACTATTGGCGCCGCGATGCCCGCGGCACGGCGCTCCCGTATCTCGATCGTCTCACGCTCGAGATCATTCCCGACCAGAACGCGCAGGCGCTTCGCCTGCAAACGGGCCAGCTCGACATCACGACGAGTGAGATCGCTCCGGAGGATTACGTCGCGACAAAACGCGCCGCCGACCAAGGCAAGCTGAAGCTCTACGACCTGGGCGTGGCGCTCGTAGCCGACAGCCTCTGGTTCAATTTGAAGCCAGGTGCGTTCGCCGGCGACGCCCGCGCCGCCTGGCTGCAGCGCGACGAACTCCGGCGTGCCATCTCGATGGCCGTCGATCGCCGGCGCTTTGCCGATACGGTCTTCTATGGAGCGGGCGAGCCAGTGGATGGACCACAAACCCGCTCCAACAAGAAATGGTTCCTGCCAGGCACGCCTGATGGCCGCATCAGCTCAAGCGCCGATACTGCCTTCACTCCGTACGATCCGGCCGCCGCGCAGAAACTGCTCGGCTCGATCGGCCTCACCGAACGCAACCGGAACGGCGTCCTCGAGGACGCGAACCACCTGCCGGTCAGATTCACGCTCATCACGCAGGCGGGCCGGCCACGCCTCGAACGCGGTGCCGCGGTGATCCGGCAGGATCTCAGAAAAATCGGGATTGTGATGGACGTCGCCGCCCTCGATGGCAACGCGCTGGTCGAGCACTTCGTCTCGGCCAAGTACGACGCCGTCTACTTCAACCCGCAGCCGACTGACACCGACCCGGGGACCAATCCCGATTTCTGGTTCAGCTGGGGCAGCGCGCATTTGTGGAACATGGCGCAGGCCCGGCCCGCGACCGACTGGGAGCGCCAGATCGATGAGCTCATGGCCAAACAGGTCGCATCGCCAGACGAGAACGAGCGCCGCCTGATCTTCGGGGACGTGCTGCGAATCTTCCACGAGCATCAACCGGTGGTCTACTTCGCCGCGCCGAAAGTGTTTGTCGCTGTCAGCTCGCGGATCGTGCTGACCCCTGCGCTGGACCCATGGCCGACCCTCTGGTCACCGGATACGATCAGCGTCGTCTCACGATGACCCGATTCCTCTATCTCGACTATCTTGTCACTCGCGTGGCCTTCGCTCTGTTCCTCGTCCTCTCCGTTTCTTCCGCCTCGCTCGTCTTAACGCACCTCGCCCCCGGTGATTACGTCTCCGGCACCCTCGGCATTGAAGGCAGCCGCCACACCGCAGCTGAGATGCGCGAGCGCCTCGGCCTGAACAAGTCCCTTGTCACGCAGTACCGCGAGTGGCTTACGGCTGCTGTCCACTTCGACTTCGGCCGGTCCCTGCTGTACGACCGCCCGGTCCGGGACCTCATCCCCGAGCGCGCCGTCAACACCGCGATCCTTGCACTAGCGGCCGTCACCGTCGCAACTCTCCTCGGGATTCCTCTCGGCATCATCGCCGGCAGCCGACCCGGCGCCGTCATCCCGCACGTGATTCGCGCCGCGTCGATGGTGCTGCTTTCGATGCCGCCGCTCCTGACATCACTCTTGCTCGTGTTCCTTGCAGCCCGGACCGGATGGCTGCCCATCGCCGGGATGCGATCGGCCATCACGCCACCGTCGGGTGCAACGGTTGATCTGCTGCAGCATCTGCTGATTCCCGCCGCCGCCATCGGCCTGCCGCTCGCGGCGATGATCGAGCGCCTGCAGGCGCAGGCCATCAGCGAGGTTCTAGCGGAGCCCTATGTTCTCGCCACGCTCGCCCGCGGCCTGCCACGGAGTCGCGTCATCTGGCGCCACGCGTTCAAGGCTTCCTTGCGGCCGGTGGCCTCCGTGTACGGCCTCATCGTCGCCACGCTGCTCAGCGGGTCATTCGTGGTCGAGGTCATTACGGCATGGCCCGGCCTCGGGAGCTTGATGCTCGATGCTTTGCGTACGCGTGACGTCTATCTCGTGGTTGGATGCGCGGGGACAGGTGCTGTCTTCCTCGCCGCCGGAACGCTCCTCTCCGACCTCGCGTTGGTTGCGGTCGATCCGCGCACGAAAGAGCCATGACCGCTCGCGCTGCCGGTCTGGCGATTGTGGTGTCAGCCGCACTCGCCGCAACGATTGCGCCGATACTCGGACCACACGCGCCGTCCGAGTCGTTTTCGCAACTGCTCAACGCGCCGCCTACCCCGCTGCGGATGCATGACGACACCGACACATGGCGCCGGCCATTCATTTATCCCTGGCGCCTCGTCGACCGCCTCGAGCAGCGCTATGAAGAGGATCGCTCGACGCCGGTGCCGCTCAGGTGGTTCGGAAATGGCCATCTCGTATCGTCGTCCGACGAAACGCGCGCGCCGCTCATGCTCCTCGGCACTGACAGCTTCGGCCGCGACGTCTTCAGCCGTCTCGTGTTCGGTGGCCGCGCCTCGCTCGGCGTTGCCGTCATTGCCGCCCTCGGCGCAGCGGTCCTCGGCGCTCTCGTCGGCGGCGTCGCTGGCTTTGCAGGCGGCGTCACCGACGATGCGTTGACGCGAGCCACTGACTTCGTGATGGTCCTGCCTGCGATGTACGTCGCGCTGGCGCTCCGGTCAGTCCTCCCGCTCGTGCTGCCGCCGGCAACCGTCTTCCTTCTCCTCACAGGTATCTTCGCCATCGTGGGAGCTCCCTTCGTTGCCCGAGGTGTCCGCGCCATCGTCCGCACCGAGCGGCGGCTCGATTACGCGCTCGCCGCGGAGGCTATCGGGGCGAGCCGCGGGCGCCTGCTGGTCAGGCACCTGCTTCCGGCAACGCGCGGCTTCGTCGGCGTCGAGATGACGATGCTCGTGCCTGCGTTCGTCGTCGCGGAGGCCACCCTCTCCTACGTCGGGCTGGGCTTTCCCGATCCGATCGCCAGCTGGGGCGCCATGTTGCACGATGCTGCGAACGTGAGGGTGTTCGTCGACGCGCCATGGCTGCTTAGTCCAGCCGTCGCAATGTTTGTCGTCGTGTTCGGCTTGAATTTGAGCCTGCCGCAGCGCGCAGGCGTAGAATCATGGCGATGATGAAACTAGCCGGCGTCTTCGCGCCCGTTCCAACGCCGTTCGACGATCACGGCCGCGTCGATACGCGACGCCTGACCCGAGCTCTCACGAAGTGGCTGGCGCCTCCCGAACCGGCGCTCTCACTCTCCGGTTTCGTCGTGCTCGGCTCGAACGGCGAAGCGGTGCTGATGGACGACCCGGAAGCCGACGAGGTCATCGTCGCCGCGCGCGACGTCGTTCCACGCGATCGTGCCTTGATTGCCGGGACCGGCCGCGAATCAACCGCCGCGGCGATCCGCGCGTCGAAGCGCGCGGCGGAGCATGGTGCGGACGCCGTCCTCGTGCGGACGCCGGGATTCTTCAAGAATCAGATGACGACCGACGCGTTCGTGCGACACTACACCGCTGTCGCAGACGCATCGCCGGTTCCGGTGTTGCTGTACAACTTCACCGCGCTGACCGGTGTCAACCTGTTGCCGGCCGCCGTCTCACGTCTCGCCGGCCATCCGAACGTTGTCGGGATGAAGGAGTCTGGGGGGGACGTCGGGCAGATCGCCGACCTCGTGAACGGCGCGCCGAGCGCTTTTGCGGTCTTCGCCGGCACTACCGCAACTTTCTACGCCGCCCTGTGTGTGGGCGCTGCGGGCGGCATTCTCGCAGTCGCGTGTGCGGCGCCGGGCGCCTGCGTCCGCCTGTTCGAGTTGACGAAGGCCGGTCGTCACGACGAGGCACGTGCAATGCAGCGCCACCTCATGCCGCTGGCAAGGCTGCTCGGTCCCAGCTATGGGGTGCCCGGTCTGAAAGCCGCCCTGAACGTGCTCGGATACGATGTCGGCGTCCCGCGTGCGCCACTCGCTCCCGTCCCGGACGCCGCCGTGAAAGCCATCCGCGACGCCCTCGCCGAGCTGCCCGCCGAGGAACCGGTCTTATGAGCGGGCGCCCTGATCACGATTGGATCCTGCTCGGTCCTGGCCCCCGTATGACCGAGCCGCAGGTCAGCGGCTGATGGCGATCGCCAAGGCAAGCGCCTTTCGGATTGCCGGCGCTGTTCTGGCCGCGCTGCCCGCCATGGGCTTCGCCGTGCTGGCGTACGTCTGGCTGACGCTCCCCGATGTCCGTGACCTCAAGACTCACAACCCATCGACCACTGCGTTCATGGAGCTGCGCGCCAGCGAGGCGCGCGCAAGAAATGTCGCCCCGCGGCACGTTCAGCGATGGGTCCCCTACGGCCACATATCCGCCGACCTCAAACGCGCCGTCCTCGTGGCCGAAGACGATGCCTTCTGGCAGCATGACGGCGTCGACTACGGACAGCTGCAGGAATCGCTCGAGACCGATTGGGCGCGGGGGCGGCTCGTCGATTGGGCGCGCGGACGCTTTGCCCGCGGCGGCAGCACGATCACGCAGCAGCTCGCGAAGAATCTCTATCTCTCGCCGTCGAAAAACCCGCTGCGCAAGCTGAGCGAGCTTCTCATCGCGCGGCGCTTGGAGGCCGAGCTCAAGAAGGCTCGCATCCTCGAGCTGTACTTGAACGTGATCGAGTGGGGCGACGGCATCTACGGGGTGCAAGCGGCCTCGCGGACGTATTTCTCCGAGGACGCTTCGGATCTCGGACCCAACGAGTCAGCGCTCCTGGCGGCAGCGATCATCAATCCGCGCCGCTTGAATCCGGCGAGACCGGGCACCCGGCTCATTCGACGCCAGCAGCTGATCTTGCGCCGCATGGGCGCCGTTTCGCCGCCAGAGTCCGCGCCAGAGTCGGCGCCTGAGGCCGTCCCGCCGCTCGAGACAGAGGCACAAACTGTCTCACGACCGCACGTGTCTTCAGCTCAACTTGAACGATAACAACAAATTGCGGCCCGTCCAGCTTGACACCCCTGTGTCGGGAAGCTATAGTCACGCCGGCTCCCCAAAAGTCCGACGATTTGTTGAACTACACCGAACGCCTCACGCTCCTGATGCAGGACATCGTGACGCGTGTGCCGAAGCTGTCGTTCATTGACGTCGCTGACGTACTTGTCTTCGCACGCTCAGGGCGATCGAACGCCGAGGGCGCATTCGCCACCTGCCACTGCTTGACGCTGCCCGCCAGCGAGCCTGGCTATTATTTCTGGAGAGATCGGGCGTCGGGCGCGATCACGCGTCGGAGCGAATGGTTCATCACCAGGTCGCCGTCGGTCACGGTCGGCTCGCACCGGATCAAGTACATGATCTCGTTCGCGCTGCCGCGCTTTTGCGACCAGTCGCTCGATCGATCGCGAAAAGAGCGCTTCTACCCGGGCGCCGATCCGTGGATCGCAAAGCTGGACACCGTCGTGCACGAGCTCTATCACATCGATCCGAGCGTGAAGGGCATTCGGCGCATCGAGCGCGAAGACGGGACGTACTCAGCCAACTGCCACGGGCACCAGTTCTTCGAGCAGGTCGCGGACATGGTTCACACGTATCTTGGCAATCGGCCGTCCACGGGTGTCTGCGATTTTCTGCGCGATGATTTCTCAACCATCGAGGCGTCGCATGGCGGCATCGTGGCGACGACATTCCGCAATTTTCCGTCGTTCCCACAGCGATACATCGAGCGGTTGAGTCATCAGCTTCCCTGCGAGATCGATGGGCGCGCAGTCAAAGTCGAGCCCCTGCGCTCCCCACACCAACCAGTGACCTACACGCAGGACGACCTACATATCCGCCAGTTCACGAGAACCACCTCGAGACGGCTGATCCGGAAAGGCGCCTTTCGCGCAGCGTGAGAGAGCCAGGAAGGCCTGCCGAGTCAGTGTCGTGGCGCGGTGTCCCGAATCCGGAATCCGAATCACGTCCCTGAAACCCGTCTCGCCCCTGCGAACCGCCGCGACCAGTACCGCGCACTGAGACGCTCGACGCGAACAACACCTGACGAGCTCGGCGCATGGACGAATTCGTCGCGGCCGACGACGATGGCGACGTGCGACACGCTTGTGTCGGTGGTCCGGAAGAACACGAGGTCCCCCTGCGATAGTTCGCGTGAATCGACTGCCTGCCCCTGATGAAATTGATCGCGCACGTCGCGCGCGAGCGCGACCCCATGCCGCGCGAAGACATATTGCGTGAACCCACTGCAGTCGAAGCCATTCGGATCGCTGCCGCCATTGCGATAAGGCGTCCCGCGAAGCGACAGCGCGGTCACGATCAACGAACCAATCGCGCCCTCGAAGCTCAATGAGCGCGCCGAACCGTCCGTCCGCGATGACCAGGGAACGTCGTCAGAGTCCGGTGAGGCCTGCGACGGCTGGGCATCCGAGCTCGGCGAGTCTCGCAAACCCGAGCCGTCCGAACCTTGTGGAGGTTGGGAGCCCCGCGTCCGCGGAAACGGATGGGGCACGGCGCCCGTCGATGCACATGCCGACGCCAGTGTCGCGACCAGGATCACACTCCATGACGTTCTGTTCCGCCTCACGTGAATGTCCCGGGTGACGCACTCGACTCATTGAACCGACGCGACAAAACGTAGCGAACACCTACCTGGGCCGGTCCAGACAGCTGCAACCTGTCCGGCCAAGTTTGCCCTAACTGGCAATGTTTTCAAAGAGTTTGCTTGATACCTGCCTTGACAGCTCGACGACCGTCGTGCAAAATTTTCACGTGTCGTCTCAGACACTCTTGCTGAACGCCTCGTACGAGCCTCTCAAGATCGTCCACTGGCAGAAGGCCATCACCCTTCTGTGCCAGGGTAAGGTCGAGGTGATACGGGAGTACGACCGCGAGATCCACGCAGTTTCCTTCAGCATCAAGCTGCCGTCCGTCATCCGGCTGCTACGCTACATCAAGATTAAGCGCCGCTTCGACTACGTCCCGTTCTCGCGAGCGAACATCTACGCGCGCGACGACCACACGTGTCAATATTGCGGCGACTCTTTCTCCACGGCTGACCTGACCTTCGATCACGTCGTCCCGGTCGCGCAAGGCGGTCGCAAGGACTGGGAAAACATCGTCACGTGCTGCGTGATATGCAATCGCAGGAAAGGTGGGCGAACACCCGGTGAAGCCGGCATGCACCTATTGCGGATGCCCAAGCGCCCCCAGTCGGCGCCGGCCATCCGCATCACGGTTGGCCTCCGGCAGGCGCCCGAAAGCTGGCGAGACTATCTCTACTGGAACGTCGAGCTCGATGACACATAGATCGCAGTCAGAGGGCCAGGCCCTGGATTGAAAAGCCTGAAAGCCTCATCCGCTCAGATAGCTGCCGTCCACCCGCCGTCCGCCATCGAAGGTGGCCGCATCACCATCCAAGGGGCAGGGTTTGCGATTGATGGCCCGCGCCTCCCCGACGTCCGGATCGGCCGCGCTCGCGCCCGCGTCGTGTTCGCCTCCGCCGACCGTCTCATTGTGGTCGTCCCGGCCGGGCTCGAGGGGGGCCAGATGCCGGTCCGTATCTGGGGCGCCGCGGGGGCGGCGGGCTCCAGCGCCTCTGTCAGGATCGCTGCGCCACTCGCCACCGGCCTCCACCAGGTCGACAACCCGATCTTCGATCGCGACGGCAACCTCTATGTGACCTACAGCGGGACCCGAGGCCAGCAGGTCCCCGTGTCGATCTTTCGCGTGCGCCCGAACGGCACCCGCGAGACTTTTTCGTCAGGCATTGTCAACCCGACCTCGATGGCGATCGATGCCGACGGCCGTCTGTATGTTTCGAGCCGCTTCGAGGGTGTCGTATACCGCGTGGCGGCCGACGGCTCTGCGGAGCCCTTTGCGAGCGACCTCGGTGTGGCTTGCGGTCTCGCGTTCGCGCCGCCGAGCGAGGGCGGCACGCTGTTCGTGGGCGATCGGTCCGGGACGATCTTCAAGGTCGATCGGGACGGACGCGCTTCGACGTTTGCATCAGTGCCGGCGAGCGTGGCGGCGTTCCATCTCGCTTACGGGCCTCCGGGGCCGAACGCCGCGCTTCATGTGACCGGACCAACGCTGTCCTCGTGTGACGCGCTCTATCGCATCGACGCCGACGGCATCGTCACCAAGGCGTACGACGGATTCGGCCGCCCGCAGGGCCTGGCCTTCGATAAGCACGGCACGCTCCACGTCATCGATGCGCTCGCCGGGTCGAGCGGCCTGTACCGCCTCAACTCCAACGGAAGTCCGGAGCTCGTGCTCGCAGGCCCAGGACTCGTCGGCCTCGCATTCGCCCCTGACGGCAGTCTCGTCGCATCCTCCAACGACACCGCGTACGGCCTCGCGCCGCAGCTCGCCACCTGACGAGCTACGTTACAATCCGTCGCCATGGTGCAGCTCTTTCAGCGCAAGCCCATCGCGGATCTGCTCCACGAAGGCGAAGGGTCCCAAAGCATGAAGCGGACTCTCGGCGCTGGCGATCTGATCATGTTGGCGATCGGCGCCGTCATCGGCGCCGGAATCTTCGGCGCCATCGGCACCGCCGCTGCTGGCCAGGTCTCGCCAACCGGTGAAGTCATCCGTCACGCCGCCGGGCCCGCCCTCATCTTGTCGTTCTTGTTGCTGGGAGCGGCGTGCGCCCTGGCCGGACTGTGCTATGCCGAGCTGGCGTCGTTGATTCCACAGGCAGGCAGCGCCTACGCGTATTCATACGCGACGCTCGGTGAGCTCGTCGCGTGGATTATCGGTTGGGATCTGATTCTCGAATACGCCGTCGGCAACGTCGCCGTCGCGATTTCGTGGGGCGACTACTTCAACACGCTCTTGCGCGGCGTTGGGCTCCAGTTGCCGGCCTGGCTGACGACAGGGTACCGTACGGCGCTCTTGAGCGCGGATCCACAGATTCACGGCCTGCTCGACTCGGCGCCGCACGTCGCCGGGTTTCCGCTGCTCATTCATGTGCCCGCGTTCGGCATCGTGATGCTCATCACCTGGCTGCTCCTGCGCGGAGCACGAGAGAGCGCGACCGCGAACAACATCATGGTGGTGATCAAGCTCGTCGCCCTGTCCGTCTTTGTCATCGTCGGCGCCAGTCACCTGCACCCCGCGAACTACAGACCCTTTGCGCCAAACGGATTCACCGGCATCCATCAAGGTGCAGCGATCGTCTTCTTTGCCTATATCGGCTTCGACGCCATCTCGACTGCAGCCGAGGAAACCAGAAACCCACAGCGTAACTTGCCGATCGGCATACTGGGCGGTCTGGCGGTCTGTACGGTCATTTACGTCATCGTGGGAGCGGTGCTGACCGGCATGGTGCCGTACACACAGCTCGGCGTTGCCGATCCGCTGGCCCGGGCGCTGGAGCTCGCCGGCTTCACGACCGTCGGATCGTTCGTCGCGCTTGGCGCGATTGTCTCGATGTCCGCTGTGCTGCTCGTGTTTCAGTACGGCCAGCCGCGGATCTTCTTCGCCATGGGACGCGACGGCTTGTTGCCGAAGTGGGCCGCGAGGCTCGACCCGGTCACGAGGATTCCGGCAGTGACGACGATTGTGACGGGGGTGTTCGTCGGGCTTTGGGCGCTCGTCGGTGACGCGGCAGAGACGTACGACCTGACGAACATCGGCACCCTGTTCGCGTTCATGCTGGTCAGCATTGGCGTTCTCGTCCTGCGCTACAAAGAGCCGGACCGTCCACGCCCGTTCAGAGTGCCGTTCCCCTGGATTGTCTGCCTGCTGTCTGCTGCCGGCTGCGTCTACATCATGCTCGGGCTCCCGCAGGCTGCGTGGAAGCGCTTTGGCGCCTGGCTCGTCATCGGCCTCGCGCTGTATTTCTCGTACGGGTTTCGGAACAGCCGCTTGCGCGCCGCCGATCAGCCCCGCCCCCGCGTAACGGGGCTGTGATGGCTGGCCCTCACGGTAGTGGGGCGATCACGAGTGGTCATTCGCCTGCCGAGTCTCGCCCGCTCGAAGGTGTCCGCGTGCTCGACCTCACCCGACTGCTCCCGGGCGCATATGCAACGCTGATGCTGGCGGACTTGGGGGCTGATGTCATCAAGATTGAAGACCCCCGCAGCGGTGACCAGTCACGGCACATGCCGCCGCTGGTGAACGGCACGAGCGTCTATTTCACGGTCCTCAATCGCAACAAACGCAGCGTCACACTCAACCTGCGGGCTCCCACAGCCGCCGCGATCCTCGATCGACTGCTGGCCCGTTCGGACGTCCTCGTGGACAGCTTTCGGCCGAGGACAGCGGCACGTCTTGGAGTCGATGCTCAGACGATCCGGCGGAACCATCCCGAGATGATTTGTGCCTCGATCACCGGTTTCGGCAAGACAGGGCCGTATGCCGATCGCGCGGCGCACGATATCAACTATGAGGCCCTCGCCGGGCTCCTCTCGCTGTCGGGCGGCTCGCCACGCGTCCCCGGACTCCTCGTCGGGGACATCGGCGCGGCCTATCAGACAACGTCCCGCATTGTCGCGGCGCTCTTCCTGCGGGAGCGTTCCGGCCTGCCCGCGACGATCGATGTCTCGATTCACGAGGCAGCGCTCCAGTGGACGGTGTTTCCGTCGGCGCCGCGGCTGGTGCGTGGCGGTGACAGCGACCCGCGACAGCTCCCCGTGCGCGGTGACGCCGCACGGTACAACGTCTATGAGACCGCCGACGGCCGATGGCTCGCGCTCGGTGCTCTCGAAGACAAGTTCTGGATCGCGTTCTGCGAGCGCCTCGGCAGGCCCGATCTAGCGTTGCTGAATGACGCCCAGCCCGGCGACCAGCAGGAGAGCGCCCTTGCCGAAGTCCGGAGGCTCCTGCGCACGAAAACGCGTGAGGCCTGGCTTGCCCACTTCGCTGAGGCGGACATCTGCCTGACGCCCGTCAAGGCGCCGGACGAGGCGCTCGCCGACCCGCAGGTTGCGGCTCGCGGGCTCGTGACTCGCGAGTCCGATGCCACGCACATCGCGCCACCCGGCGTCCTCATCCGGTCCGCCCCTGCGCTTGGTGCGGATACGGACTCGGTGCTCGAGGAGGTCGGCGTCGGCGAAGACGAGCGCGCGGCGTTGCGCTCGGCGGGTGTCATCTGAACGGCGCTCGAGGGCCTTTGCCGCCCTTCGTGCCCGTGCTACCATCGTTGGTTGCGGTGTTCGAGAGAACTCGAATCGAGGGACGAATCACCAAGCACGAACCACATCCCGAGTGGGGACGTGGTTCCCCGACTCCCAACTCCCGAATGCCGAATCACGGTTGTCATGTCCCACGACTGGATCGCCGTTAGAGGCGCGCGCGTCCACAATCTCAAGAATATCGACGTCGACCTTCCACGACAGAAGCTCGTCGTCATCACGGGCCTGTCCGGGTCCGGCAAGTCGTCGCTCGCGTTCGACACGATCTACGCCGAAGGCCAGCGGCGCTATGTCGAGTCGCTTTCCGCGTACGCGCGGCAGTTCCTCGAGCAGATGGAGAAGCCGGACGTCGATCTCATCGATGGACTGTCTCCTGCCATCTCGATCGAGCAGAAGACGACAGGGTCCAACCCGCGCTCGACCGTTGGGACCGTCACGGAGATCTACGATTACCTGCGCCTCCTCTTCGCGAACATCGGCGTCCCGCACTGTCCCAACTGCGGCAAGGAAATCTCCAGTCAGTCGCTCGAGCGCATCTGCGACATGGTCATGCTCTATCCGCAGGACGAGCGCATCAACGTCCTCGCGCCCATCATCCGGGGCCGGAAAGGGGAGTTCAAGAAGGAGTTGGCTGCCGTTCGCGCTCGCGGCTACACCAAGGCGCGCATCGACGGCCAGTTCAGGGCGCTGGAGGAGGACATCCGGCTCGATCGGCGCCGCAATCACACGATTGAAATCGTCGTCGACCGCCTCATCGTCCGCGGCGGGATCGAGCGCCGTCTCATGGAGTCGGTCGATACGGCCCTCACCCTTGCCGACGACATCGTCATCATCAACTCGTACGAGCGCGGCGACCGCTTGTTCTCCCGGCGCCTGGCGTGTGTCGATTGCGGGTTGAGCATGCCGGAGATGACGCCACGCGCGTTCTCGTTCAACTCGCCCCATGGCGCGTGCGCCGACTGCCAGGGCCTTGGCGCCACCATCGACTTCGATCCCGCGCGCATTGTCCCTGACGAGTCGAAATCGCTCGCCGACGGGGCGATCGCGCCCTGGGCGAAAGGGGACAAGAAGCTCGTCCGCGAGGAACTGCAATCGCTGGCGCGAGAGTTCGGCATCGATTTGACGGTTCCGTTTGGACGTTTGCCGCGAAAGCAGCGCGACGTTCTGTTTTTCGGCGCCGGACGGTCGGGGAAGGGTCCCCGTGCGGGATTCGAGGGTCTCGTTCCGAACCTTCGCCGCCGCTTCGAGGAGGGGAGCTGGTCAGAGCAGGAAGACCTCGCGCCGTATCGCTCGCTTCGTCCCTGTCCCACCTGCCGCGGGGAGCGGTTGAAAACCGAAAGCCTGTCGGTGCAGGTCAAGGGCCGAACGATCGCTGACTACGTGAACCTGCCGATTACCGAAGCGCTTGACGTGTTCGACGAACTGCAGCTCACGGATCGCGAGGCGATCATCGCCGAGCGCATTCTGCGCGAAATTCAGGAGCGTCTGCGATTCCTGAACGACGTGGGCGTCGGCTACCTGACGCTGGGCCGCAGCGCGGCGACACTCTCCGGAGGCGAGGGGCAGCGCATCCGCCTCGCGACGCAAATCGGCGCCAACCTGACGGGCGTCCTCTACGTTCTCGACGAGCCGTCGATCGGCCTCCACCAGCGCGACAACCGCAAGCTGCTCGGCACGCTGTCGCGACTCCGCGACCTCGGCAACACGGTCATCGTCGTGGAACACGACGAGGAAACGATTCGGGTCGCAGACTACGTCGTGGACCTCGGACCGGGAGCCGGCGATCTCGGCGGCCATGTCATCTTCCAAGGCACGCCCGCGCAATTGATGGAGAGCGCCGCGCAAGATGTGGCAGACTCCACGCACCCCCTGTCGCTGACCGGCGCGTATCTCACCGCTCGCCGCACGATTCCGACGCCCGGCGCCCGGCGCCCCGCGCTCAAAGGCGAGCTCGCCATTCGCGGGGCGCGCGCGAACAACCTGCAGAACATCGACGTGTCCATCCCGCTGGGCGTTTTCACCGCCGTGACCGGCGTGAGTGGATCGGGCAAGTCGACGCTCGTGAACGATATTCTCTACAAGTCGCTCGCCCGCACTCTGTACAACGCCGGCGACGATCCAGGTGCTCACGACAGGATCGAGGGCATCGAGCTCATCGACAAAGTGATCGAGATCGATCAGTCGCCCATCGGCCGGACGCCGCGGTCGAACCCCGCGACTTACACCGGCCTCTTCACGTTCATCCGCGACCTGTTCGCCATGATGCCCGAAGCCAAGCAGCGTGGCTTCAAAGCCGGGCGCTTCTCCTTCAACGTGAAGGGCGGCCGGTGCGAAGCGTGCCAGGGCGATGGCGTGATTGCGATCGAGATGCATTTCCTGCCGGACGTCTACGTGACGTGCGAGCAGTGCAAAGGCCGCCGCTACAACCGCGAGACGCTGGAAATCAAATACCGTGGCAAGTCCATTGCCGACGTTCTCGATCTGACCGTCGATCAAGCGCTGCCGCTGCTCGAGAACTTTCCGGCGATCGCCAATAAGCTCCGAACGCTGCAAGACGTCGGACTGGGCTATATCGAGCTGGGACAGTCGGCGACGACGCTGTCAGGCGGCGAAGCTCAGAGGGTCAAGCTCTCGAAGGAGCTGTCCAAGCGTGGCACGGGTCGCACTCTGTACATCCTGGATGAGCCGACCACCGGCCTGCACTTCGAGGACACCCGCAAGCTGCTCGACGTTCTCACCAAGCTCGTCGACCAGGGAAACACAGTCGTTGTCATCGAGCACAACCTGGACGTCATCAAGTCCGCCGACTACATTATCGATCTCGGTCCGGAGGGCGGCGCGGCGGGTGGACGCATCGTGGCCACCGGAACGCCCGAAGAAGTGGCGCGCGTCGAGGCATCGTCGACCGGGCGATTTCTGGGGGATCTGTTGTTCGGTCGCGGCAGCGAGGCGGCCCGCAGGCACGCCGGGTAAGCCGGGCTCAGGAAAGCCCCCGTGGGGCTGTTCAGTTCTGGGCACCCTGTCTGATGAGCTGTGGTAATATGGCCACAGTTTTGCCGCGCCCGGCTGTGGCGCGCGTACCACAAAACTGTATGCAGCACGGTCGCTCGAATCGAATGACTTTCGTCTAAGGTCTATTTGAATCAATACGTTACAACAAACGACCGCAAGGGCGGAATCCGGGCACTGTCCTTGCTCGACGGCTCTCTGCAGCTCCCCGTTGCCTGAGGGCACATGGACGCACAGCGTACGCTTCGCCGTCAGATTTCGTGTGTGGGAATCGGTCTTCATTCCGGCAACAAAGTCAATCTGTCACTCAAACCGGCCCCTGCAGATTTCGGCGTGCGTTTCCGTCGGACCGATCTCGGCGATCACGAAGTGCCAGCCACGGTGCATAACCTGGCCGGGATCCAGCTGGCGACCGGGTTGTCGCGTAACGAGGTGTCGGTGGAGACGGTCGAGCACTTGCTGGCCGCGCTGACCTCGGTTGGCGTCGATAACGTGCTCGTCGAGCTCAATTCGCCTGAGGTGCCGATCATGGACGGCAGCGCCGCGCCGTTCATTTACCTGATTCACGAGGCAGGCGTGAGGCGCCTGCAGGCCGCGCGGAAATACCTCAAGATTGTCCGTCCGATCGCCATCTCCCGCGGCGACAAGCGCATCGCCCTCTATCCGTCCGACCACTTCAAGGTCACCTATAGCATCAGCTACGACCATCCGCTGCTTCGGCATCAGTCGCGGACGCTCACCATCACCGAGGAGTCCTTCGTCGAGGACGTCGCGCCCGCGCGGACGTTCACATTCCTGAAGGACGTCGAGGTGATGCGGCAAAACGGTCTCGCGCTCGGCGGGTCGCTTGAGAACGCGATTGTGCTCGGCGAGACTGGTATCCTGAACAACGCGTTGCGCTTCGAGGACGAGTTCGTCCGCCACAAGATCCTCGACGCCATCGGCGACCTCGCCCTCGTCGGCTATCCGGTTATCGGCCACCTCGTGGCGCACCGCGCCGGCCACGCGCTGCATACCGAGTTCGCGACAAAGATCCTGGAAGAAACGCACTCGTGGCGCGTTGTGGAGGCGCCGATCGAGACGGTTGTGCCGCTCCCGGTCGGGCTCAAGGACCCTGCTCCGCGCCTGGCAAACTGAGGTCCCCAGGCCCACGGTCCAACGGGTCACCGATCCAGCGCGTAGAGCGCCGTCAATCCGTCAGAAGCAACCTTGTGCAGAGCGGGCGTATGTCCGAGCTGCTCGAGCGCGGCCGGACTGATCTCGTCGATGTGAACGAAAACGTGGGTCACGCCTCCGGTTCGCAGCCCGACGATTGCGTTGGCATCGGGAAACCCGCTGAGCGCGTCGAAATGCCGCACGTAGCTCGCCGGCAAAAAGCCGCTGTAGCCGTTCAGCATCGGCTTCCAATGCCGGGTTGAGTGCAACATGTATTTAGCGTTCCCAAAGGCAATGTTCGGCCGGTAGAACGGGATCTCGACGACGACGGCGTCTGGCTCGGTAGCGAGGCGGTCGTAGATCGGAGAGATGCCGGCAAACTCCAGGAACTCGATCGGCACCGCGAGCGGCTCGAGCACGGCGAGCGCCAGCGCACCTGTGGACAACGCCCGCCGCCAGCCAGGCGGTAGCGTCCGGCGGATCGAGGCGGCGCCGAAGCCGGCCAGCATCGCGACCGCCACAATCTCGAGGTAGCCGAACCGCCTGACCACCCGTATCGCCTGCAGGAGAGGAACCGCTCGATAGAGCAGGGAATAGCCAGGAACCCGTGCGCCAAACGAGAGTACGATGCCGGCCGCGCCGAACGCGACGGCCATGCGCGCCCGACGGTCGGTAAACGCCACACCTCTAACGGCGGCCACCATCGCCAGCGTCAGCGCCAGTGCTCCAGGAAAGAGCGCATTGGCCGAAAACCACCGGTGACTCCACAGCGCGTAATGGACGCGGCCCGGCGTCGTGAGGTAGTCACCCCACACCGCGGAAAACGTGGCGGCGGCCTCGACGGAGCGCGCGTAACCCTGCAGCCACAAACGCCAGTAGGGCACCAGAAAGGGGAACGTCGCAAGACCCGCGATTGCCGCAGCCAGACTAATGCCACCCGCGACCTTGACGAGTGGGCGCCCCGCCCAGTCTTCCGGCCGCGCGATCGCTGCCGCCGCGAGCGCGACAGCCGTCATGACCAACAGGTAGAGGGACGTGAGCGCCTGGAGCGTGAACCACAGCGCCAGCCACAAGGCGTTGCGAACGCCGGGCGCGCGCAACACCTGGTCGAGCGCCAGAAGGGCAAGCGGCAAGAACTCGACGTGCTGCGCCTGCAGGTGCGGCAATCGTGTCAACGTGTGCGCGTTGAACGCGAGCAGGGTTCCCGAGATCAGCCCCGCCACCCAGTCACCCGTCCATCGCGAAATGACGAGGGACATCGTCCACCCGGTCAGTGCGAATCCCGCCAGAAGCACGAGGTTGTAGGCCAGCACAGGCGATCCGCCCAGCCAGAAAACCGGCGCGGTCAGTGCCGACTGCACGATCAACGGCTCCGAGTACGCCAGCGTGTCGCGCTCTGGGTAGAAGATGTTGCCGTCGTAGAGACGGAGCGGCGCACGAGGCGCCTCATGCACGACCCAGGCGAGCGCCCATTCGTTCAGGACGGTGTCGCTGTTGTCGTTGCGCGAGAGGCGAGCAGGGTTCGTCACGAGCGGCCAGGTCTCGACAGCCGCTATCGCAATGAAGAACAAGAGCGCAGGAAGTGCCGGAAGCGTTGGAGGTTGCCGAAGGCGTTCGCCGGGTCGAAAGAGCGGCCACCAATAGGTCATCACGAGCCCGAACATCAGCGCGGCACAGAGCGCCGCCATCGTCCAACGGAGGATGTCGAGGACTCGGGCCGTCGTCAGCTTCCACGGCAGAATCTTGACGGGAGAGAGTCGCCACGGGGGGATGGGCGCGGTGGCGCGACCGCTGGCGCCCTGCCATGACAGGGCGATGGCGTAGGGGCCGCCGGACTGAAAGTACTCGAGCATGAGCGAGTGCAGCCCGCGATCGAGCCGCACCCGCTCGCTTCGTGTGATCGCGCTGTGCCGCCCGCCGTTGTCCACCAGGATCCGGCCGTCGATCCAGAGCGTCGAGCCATCGTCTGATGTAAGAGAAAACGTGTAGATCGCGTTCTCGTCGACTGCGAGGTATCCGGTCCATCTGACGGAAAACGCCTGCGGCACTGAACCGAACCAGGCTCCGGTAACTCGTTCGGTCGAGATCTCCTCGTCGATGGCCGAGAGGACTGGCGAGCCGGAAGGCTCGATGGTCTCGAAGTACTCGCCCTTGAGCCCTCGCGTCACACGCAACGTGGCCTTGGCTGCGGCGAGCGCGCCCCAGCAGGCAACGGAGATGATGACGAGGCACCAGAGCCACCTGCGCCAGCGGATCACTCAGGGCCTCATCGCGAGTACGGTAGGCCTGACCGGTTGCTTAACGCGCGCGGCCCCTCTTTTTCAGCTCGCGGTAGAACCCGAGGTCTTCGGCCCGGATCAGCTTGGTGATGTAGAGGATCTGCCCGTAGTGCAGGCCGAAATGCTCCACGACCTGGTACACAGCGTGGAGCCCGGTCACCGTATAGCCCTGGATGTGAAAAGTGGCGCGCAGGTCAGCTTCTGTCAGTCGAGACAGAACATCCGAGGCGCGCCGTATCGTCGCGCCCAGCTCCTCCAGAAGCGCAGCAACTGGACGGACCTGCCGCTCGGCAAACTCGGCGGGCCGGTTTCGAGTGTCTTCCAACCGATCGAAGGCGGCCACGAGCCACTGACGCACGTTGCCGTTCAGGTGAAGGATCAAGTTGCCGACGCTGTTGCTGGCTTCGTTGGGCCGCCACCAGACCTGCTCGTCGGTGAGTGACCCGACCGAGGTGCGCAGCCGCGGCCAGTATTGGTCCATCAGTTTCGCGCGCGAGAATTCGAGAAAAAGACTCGTGACGCTGGTATCAGATGTCGCCATGTTGGCCCTGCTTTGCGTGTCCGAGCGGCCGCTACTTCTTCGTCAGCCTCTTAATGTAAGCCTCGAGCTTGTCGTTCTCGTACCTGACCGTGTTGAGAAACAGGCTTTCGGTGAGATACGTCCGACGCTCCCGGTCATCCATCTGTTCGATGAGATGGTGAATCTCCTTCATCATGTCATCGAACGACCGTTCGAGCTCGCGCTTGGCCGTGACTTCCTTGTAGAGCGCCTCCATGACGGCAAGGAGGTCGCCGTCGAGGGCAATCGGAGCGCCGCTGGTCGTTTTGATGGTGCGCATGTCAAGCCCCGAAGCTTTTGACGGCGCTCGGCTCGTCGGCGTGAATCTCGATGAAGTTCTGCGCGCCCGTCATGGTCAGCATCGTTTCGACGCGCTTCTGGACCCCCGACAGCTTCAGGTGCCCTCCCGCGGTGTGCACTTGGCGATACAGATCCATCAGACACCCAATGGTCGCGCTGTCGACATACGTGACCGGCGTCATGTCGATCAGGATCTCGCGCCTGCCGACCGCGACCAGCCCGCTGACCGCGGTCGAGAAATCGCCCAGGATGGGGTACATCAATCGCGTCTCGCCCACACGGACGATCGAGATACCGCCGCGCTGTTCCGTTGTGACATTCATCAGTAAGCTCCCGTGCGTTTGGTGACTGCGCCGCTCGGACTGTACTCGTCCCCGCGGAGCTTGCGAATCTGCCGGGCCAGCTCCGTCCGCCCGCGATTGATGCGCGACTTGACGGTCCCTTCAGGCAGCCGCAGCCGATCGGCGATCTCCTGATACGACAACTCCTGGATATCCCGCATCAGCACCGCGGTACGGAGCGTATCGGGCAGTGCGGAGAGCGCCTGCTTGAGCAGCTCGACGCGATCGCGTTGCTCCAATGCAGCGACCGCTCCGGCCTCTGATGCAGCCGGCATGAGCTCGCCGGCGTCGACGTCGCGATCGATTGTCTCCCGCTCCTTGCGGACGCTGCGATAGTGGTCGATGCACAAGTTGCGGCTGATGCTGATCAACCACGTCTGAAAGTTCGCGCGCCGGTCGAAGGTGTCGAGCGACTTGAAGATCTTCAGAAAGATATCCTGCGTCAGATCTTCTGCTTCGTCGTGCTTGCCGACAAACTTGTATGCGACATTGAACACCTTGCGCCAGTACTGCCTGACGATCTGCTCCCAAGCGAGCTGATCGCCTTTCAAGCAGCGTTGGATGAGCGACTCGATGACGTCGGGCGGCTCCGGCGGCATGAAGGATTGAGTAGAATAGCCTATCACGTTGCCTCAGACATCCGGCTTCTTCCGGCTGCCTTCCGACACACTTCCGGCTCACGACCTCGTTTGCGACGGCGTGCCGCTCGCAACTATCGCCGGCGCCGAAGGCACGCCGCTTTACGTCTACAGCGCGTCGCTCGTCCGCGAGCGCTATCGCGCGATCGATGACGCGTTCGCCGGGTACCCCCACGCGATTCACTATGCGCTGAAGGCGAACTCCACACTCGCCATCGCGCGCCTGCTCCGGGAGCTGGGGAGCGCGGCTGACGCGAACTCTGTGTGGGAGGTTGAAGTTGCTCGTGCGGCAGGCTTCGAGCCGCGCGACATCGTGTTCACCGGTGTCGGCAAGTCGCCCGCAGAGCTCGAATGCGCTGTCGGCCTGAACGTCAAGGCCATCAACGTCGAATCTGGCGGCGAGCTGTCGCGCGTCGACGCAATTGCCGGGCGCCTCGGTCGGACGGCGCGCGTCGCCGTCCGGGTCAACCCTGACATTGATGCAAAAAGCCATCCGCACATCTCCACGGGTCTCAAGATCAATAAGTTCGGGGTCCCGATCGACGAAGCGCGCGCGCTCGTCGCGTCGATAAGCGGCCGCCCCGCACTGAGGCTTGTGGCCGTTCACGTGCATGTTGGATCGCAGATCACGAGCCTCGACCCGCTGAGGCGCGCGGCGCGTGTGGCGGCCGCGCTCAGCCGGGAGTGGCGCGAGTGCGGCGCGCCCCTCGAGTACGTCGACCTCGGCGGCGGGCTCGGCGTGTCGTACGACGGCGGGCCGGTGCCCAGCCAAGCCGAATATGTGCAAACGCTGGTCGCCGAAGTCCGCGGAACGTCGCTGCCTATCGTACTCGAGCCCGGCCGATCGCTCATGGCGCCGGCCGGCGTGCTCATCGCGCGGGTCGTCGACGTGAAACCGCGGACTGCCGAGAGCGATTTCGTGACCCTGGACGCCGGTATGACGGAGCTGATGCGCCCCGCATTGTACGGCGCGTACCATGCCATCGAGCCCGTGCGCCCGCGTCCAGGCGCGGCGCGCGAGTACGAGATCGTCGGTCCGGTGTGCGAGAGCAGCGACGTCCTTGGCCGCAACCGCGAGTTGCCACCGCTCGAGGTCGGCGACCTGGTCACCATCCGCGACACCGGAGCGTACGGGGCCGCGATGGCATCGAACTACAACCGGCGGCCGACGCCGGCCGAAGTGCTGGTGGATCGCGGCACGTGGCGCGTCATTCGCCGCCGCCAGACTGTGTCCGACATGTTGGCCCTGGAGCCGTGATGGGGTACATCATCGCCTTCGAGGGCCTCGATCAGAGCGGTAAGCAGACGCAGGCGGAACGTCTGCGCGATCGGTTGAAGGAGGGCGGCCACAAATCGAGGCTCGTCTCGTTTCCCGACTACGGGACGTCAATTGGCGAGGAGATTGCCCGCGCCTTGCAGGGTGAGCGCGAGTACGGCGCCGATGTGATGCAGCTGCTGTATATCGCCAATCGCTACGAGCGCAAGCCCGACCTGCAGCGATGGCTTGACGGCGGCCTCGTTCTGGTGTGCGATCGCTACGCCGCTTCGAGCATCGCGTACGGGGAGGCGCTCGGCCTCGACGCGGCGTGGCTCGCAGACATCCAGAGGTTCTTGCCGCCGCCCGCGCTCACAATTCTGCTCGACATCACCCCTGAAACAGCGGTCAAGCGCAAGTCAGTCGATCGCGATCGCTACGAACGCGACCTCGCGATGCAGCAACGCGTCCGCCAGAGCTACCATCGCCAGGCTGCCGCCGATCGCTGGGTTGTGCTCGACGGCGAGCGGTCCAAGGACGCCGTCGCCACGGACGTCTTCGCCGCGGCCTCGACGGTGATCGTTCGCGACGCGTAGGACGAACCAAGGAACCGGGGATGTCAGGGCCAGGGACGCATCAGCCGGCCGGCGACACCTCGATCCGCTCCGCGCTTCCCCACAGACGCTCCAACCCGTAGAACATCCGCGTCTCGGGCGCGAAAACGTGCACGATGAAATCGAAGTAGTCGAGCAGGATCCACTCCGCGCGGTCGTACCCTTCGATGTGCGCCGGCTTCACCCCGTCACCGCTCAACGCGTCGACGACCGCGTCGGCGATCGCGCGCACCTGGCGCGCGTTGGCGCCCGATCCAATCACGAAGTAGTCCGTAAAACCAGAAGCCTTGCGCAAATCAAGCACGATCAGATCGGCGACTTTCTTGTCTTCGGCGGCGCGCACCGCGCGATCGATTTGGTCGGGGAGGTGAGTGGCTTTACCGCGTTTGTCAGTCTTGGCCATGCAATCTGCCTGTTTCGGATGCTTCACTCGCGTCGGACGCTCGTCGTCCGGGCCTGCCACGCGCGGTCGGGGCGCACGCGTAGAGGCCATGCTGCGCGATATGTTGCTGAACCCCTGCCGGGACGAGGCCCGCGATCGAGACGCCGGCCTTGCAGCGTTCCCGAATCCCGGTCGATGACACGTCCATCGTCTCTGCGTCGATCAGGATGATGGAGGGATCCATCGAGTGCGCCGCCACGGGAATCACCCTCTGCGGCGCCGCGCTCTGCGGTTTCACCATGCGGCCGGTCAACGAAGGCAGGCGTCCCGGCAGCATGTCCACCGGAAATGCCGGTCGCGATACGACGGCGAAGTGTGCATCGCGCAGAATCGCGGGGTAGTCGCGCCAGGTCTCGACGTCTGCGAAGGCATCGGCGCCCAAAACGAAGAACAGATCGTGAGGCCGGTACCCCCGGGCATGAAACGTCTTCAACGTCGCCGACGTGTAAGACGGTGCCGCCGTTCGCAGCTCGAGGTCCGAGGCGCGCCAACCGTCGCGCCCGCCGACCGCGATCGACACCATCGCAAATCGGTGGAACGCGGACGCGCACGGCTGCGGCCGATGCGGCGGCACATGTGCCGTCATGACGTACAGCCGCTGCAGGCCGAGCGCCCGGACGGCCGCGTCGCCGATGTCGAGGTGGCCGCAGTGAATCGGATCGAATGTCCCGCCGAAGATGCCGACGCGTCGAGAGTCTGGCACCACGCGGATCGTCAGGCCGCCGACTGCCGCGCGGCGGCGAGCTGGCGCCACATGGCTTCCAGGAGCTCGGGGACGCCGGTGCCCGAAGCGCCGGAGATCCTGAAGAAGGGCAGCTGCAACAGTCTCGCGCGCCGCTCCAGGGCCCGGATGCCCGGCTCTGCGTCGGGCCCCGACGCATCGATCTTGTTCGCCGCAACCAGTTGCGGCTTGGCCGCCAGTTCGGGCTGAAACAGCTCGAGCTCCCGGCGCACGGTGTCGAGATCCTCGACGGGATCGCGACCGCTGGCCCCAGACACGTCGACCACGTGCACGAGCACCTTCGTGCGCTCGAGATGACGCAGGAACTGGTGTCCGAGCCCATGCCCGCGGTGGGCGCCTTCGATCAGTCCCGGCACGTCGGCCACGATGAAGCTGCGATTATCGCTCAGGCCGACCACGCCGAGATGAGGCGTCAGCGTGGTGAACGGGTAGTCGGCAACCTTCGGCCGCGCAGCGGAGATGCGCGCGATGAGCGTCGACTTGCCGGCGTTCGGGAAGCCCACGAGCCCGACATCTGCCAGCAGCTTCAGCTCAAGCCGCAGATCTTTGACCTCGCCCGGCTCGCCCGGTTGCACCTTGCGTGGCGCGCGGTTGGTCGACGACGCGAACCGCGCGTTGCCCAAGCCTCCGCGCCCCCCCTTTGCGACCAGCACGCGCTGATCCGCCTGTGCGAGGTCGGCCAGCAGTCTCATCGGTTCTTTCGCGTCGCCCGTTTTTTCATACACCAGCGTGCCGATCGGCACCGCAAGCTCCAGGTCTTCGCCTGACTGACCCGTGCGGTTCGACCCTTCGCCGTGGCGTCCGCGGTCGGCGGTGAATTTGGGGTGGAAGCGGTAGCTGATGAGCGTGTTCGTGTGCGGGCTCGCGACGACGTAGACCGATCCGCCGTGGCCCCCATCGCCGCCGCTCGGTCCGCCGCGCGGGACGCCCACTTCGCGGCGGAACGCCAGGCAGCCGCGGCCCCCGTGGCCGGCTTCGACGTGGATGTCGACTTCGTCAACGAACATCAGAACCGGGAAAATCTGGACCCAATCAGGTTACTCGATCACCAGATTCCCCGACCATCAGATCGGTGAGGGTGCTCGCTACTCGACCGGAAGGATGCTGATGACTCGACCCTTCGCGCCGTGGTCTTCGAAGTGGACGCGCCCCTGGATCTTCGCGAAGATCGTGTCGTCTTTGCCGATGCCCGCGTTGAGACCGGGGCGGAATCGCCGGCCGCGCTGGCGGACGATGATCGTGCCGCCAGTCACGACGTTGCCGTCGTGCGCTTTGACGCCGAGGCGCTGCGAATT
>DATKHR010000357.1:0-2901 GCA_035510155.1 Vicinamibacterales bacterium | reverse complement strand
TGCTCGGTCAGCCGGTATGTCGTGCAGACGACGGCGTATCCCTCGTTGGCGGTGCCGTATTTGTCCAGCTCGGTCTTGAATCTTTTCACGACCGGATTGTTCGACTGCGCCGGGTGCAGCGGGTTGGCAATCGGGCTCTCGATGGGCTCGTAGTGCTCCGGGAACGGGCCCTCAGCGAATGCTGCGAGCGGGGCAAAGAGCCGCCCGACGCCCTCGGGATTCATGATGAATGGACCCATGCGATCGGACGGCTTCGAGTCCACCTTGAAGTCCGGCACGTCGACGCCCACCCACCGCCCGGCCGCGCCGTTCCACCATATCTGGCGCCGCGAGGGATCCCACGGTTTGCCGGCCGGATCGGACGATGCCCGGTTGTACAGCACGCGGCGGTTCGCCGGCCACGACCATCCCCAGTTTGGGTATACGCCGAGGCCGGACGGATCGTCGGTGCCGCGGCGCGCCATCTGGTTGCCCGCCTCGGTCCACGATCCGCTGTACAGCCAGTTGCCGCACAACGTCGTCCCATCGTCTTTCAGCCACGCGAAGCCGGGCAGCTGCTGGCCCGCCTTGACCGTCTGGCCGGTCGCGTCTGTGAGGTCAGCGAGTGCCTGGCCGTTGATTTCGCGGGCAACCTCGGCGAGCGCCGGGTTCTCGGGCTGCGTGTATGGCCATCGCGCATTCAGAATCGGATCGGGGAACTTGCCGCCTTCCTGTTGATACAGCGTGCGAACGTTGAGAAAGATCTGCGCGAGGATGTCCTGATCCAGCCGCACGTCTCCCGGTGTGGGCAGCGCGACGTTCTTCCACTGCAGCCAGCGGGCCGAATTGACGAACGTCCCGTCCTTTTCGGCAAAGCCTGCGCAGGCCAGCCGGTAGACGGTCGTCTGAATCTGCTTCATCTCGTCGGCCGTCGTGCCCGGCGCACGCCAGAAGTCGCTCGTCTCGTCGGGGTAGATTTCGCCAACGACCAACCAGTCGGCTTTCTTCAGAGCGTCGATGTTTTTCCTGGAATTCGGGCCGATTTGCACGCCATTCATCCCGATCGCGAACATGCCCTTGATGGTTCCGGCGTACATGTCGTCCCAGATGTGGGCCCACGAATGGTTGCGATCGATCTTCGGAAGGTAGTGGAACGCCCAATCGTTCCCCTTGGTCGCGGCATCGCCAAACATTGCCTTGAGGAACGAGACGGCGAACTTGGGCGTGTTCGACCAATAGTTGTAAGAGTCCCAGGTCGACGGCTTCGACACGGTGGGCGTGATCCGCTTCAGGTAGGTCGACAAGTCGACGTCGTCCGGGTTCGGCATCTTCAGATAGCCCGGCAGGAGATCGAACACGCCCGCCATGTCGGTGGCGCCTTGAATGTTCGCATGCCCTCGGAGCGCGTTCACGCCGCCGCCGGATCGGCCAACGTTTCCGAGGACGAGCTGGAGCATGGCCGCAGTCCGGATGATCTGCGTGCCGAAGGTGTGCTGCGTCCAACCGACCGCATAAATGATGGTCGCCGCCTTCGTCATGTCGCCGTTCGTTCGTATCGACGTGAAGAGGTCGGCAGCCTTCAGGAACTGGTCTTTGGGGATGCCCGTGATCCGCTCCACCATCTCCGGTGTGTAGCGTGAGTAGTGCTTTTTCAGGAGCTGAAACACGCATCGTGGATGCTGGAGCGACTCGTCGTAGGCTACGTCAGGCGGAAGCCCGGCCGGCGGGTTTGGGCCGGTCGGCGCGCTCGCTTCGTAGTTCCAGCTCGACTTGTTGTAGGCCTGCGTGGCGGGGTCGAACCCGGAAAACAGGCCGTCCTCCGGCAGCTTGAAGCCGTCTTTGACGATGAAGGCGGCGTTGGTGAAGTGGACGACGTAGTCCTTGGCGACGCGGTCGTGCTCAATCGCGTAGCTGATGAGGCCGCCGAGAAACGCAATGTCCGTCCCCGCTCGAATCTGGAGAAAGAGATCGGCGGCTGCCGCGGTCCGCGTGAAGCGCGGATCGACGACGATCATCTTCGCGTTGCGGTGCAGCTTGGCTTCAATCGGCCACTTGAAGCCACAGGGGTGGTTCTCGGCTGGATTCCCCCCCATGATCAACATCATGTCGGTGTTCTTGATGTCGATCCAGCCGTTCGTCATCGCGCCGCGTCCGAATGTGGGCCCCAAACTGGAGACCGTCGGCCCATGTCAAACGCGGGCCTGGTTTTCCAGGTAGCAGACCCCCAGGCTGCGCATCGACTTGACGACGAGATAGTTGAACTCGTTGGTGTCCGTGCAGCCGCCTGTGAACGCAATGCCTTCGCAGCGGTTGACGGTCCGGCCGCGCGCGTCCTTCTCGACGAAGCTCGCGTCGCGGGTCTTCTTGACCCAGCGGGCGATTTCCTTGATCGCCTGATCCCACCCGATGTCTTCCCAATGATCGGACCCGGGACGCCGGACCTGCGGCGTCAGGAGGCGCCGCTCGTTGAGGATGTCTTGCTGGAGCGAGGCGCCTTTCGGACAGAGCGTGCCTCGGTTGATCGGGTGATCGGGGTCGCCCTCGACGTGGACGACCTGAGGCACGGCATTCTTCGCCTTGTCGCCGAGCGTGTGGATGATGACGCCGCAGCTCACCGAGCAATAGGGGCACGTGCTTCGCGTTTCGCTCGTGCGTGAGATTTTCAGGGTCTTGGCTTGAGCGAAGACCGGGGTCGCGTCGAAGCCGAAAGCACTGAGGGCCGCGCCCCCGACGATCGAGCTCTGAAGAAACGTGCGCCGGGAGATCGCCACAGATTCCTCCGCTGAGGTCCGACTGGCTAGACCTTACGACTGACGCTTCACTTTCCGAGCTACGTCACCTACGACGAGCCTACGATACATCATGTCGCGCCACGGACCAACAGCCTGCCCCGAGCCTCGAGGGGGCCGCGCCACGGAGAGG
>DATKHR010000356.1:0-14818 GCA_035510155.1 Vicinamibacterales bacterium | reverse complement strand
ACTACGGCAAGAAGGAGGGGACGGTGTCCGGCTCGATCACATGGGAGTGCTCGAGCGTCCAGGTGCTTTAGGCTTTCCTGGTCCTTCGTGCCTGGTCCTTGGCCCTCAGTCCTGGCGTAGCGCAGCGATCGGATCAATTCTGGCCGCTCGCGAGGCCGGTATAAGTGTTGCCGCCGCGACAACTGCGGTCATCGTGGCGACGACAACGAGGATCGTCAGGTTGTCCGAGGCCGCGACCCCGAACAGGAGACGGCGTAGAAAGCGAGCAAGGAGCAGCGCGCCGACGAGGCCGATCGCGGTCCCGACGAGACACAGCCGCAGTCCCTGCGCCAGTAAGTCGCGCAGGAGCCCGGCCGGGCTCGCTCCAAGCGACATGCGAATCCCGATTTCGCGGGTTCGTTCAGCGACCGCGGAGGCCGTCAAGCCGTACACGCCGACCGCGTAAAACCCGGGATCGACGGTGACCTGTTGACATCCAACAGATAGGCGGTGTATACCGCTTCTGTTGGTACCCTGAAGGAGAGCATGCCCCAGAGCAAATCGGAGGTCGTGCGCGGCACGCTCGATCTCATGATCTTGAAGACTCTGGACACCCTCGGCCCGATGCATGGATGGGGCATCGCGCAGCGCATCCGCCAGGTGTCGAAAGACCTGTTGCACCTGAATCAGGGGACGCTGTACCCGGCGCTGCTCCGCGTGGAGCAGCAAGGTTGGATCCAAGGAGAGTGGAAGATCACCGAGAACAACCGGCGTGCCCGGTACTATTCCCTGACACGCGCTGGCAAGAAGCGGCTCGTGGCGGAGACTCGCGAGTGGCAGCGATTCGCCGGCTTCATGACTCACCTGCTGGACACGTCGAAATAGCGGCGCTGTCGAGCGCCTGCTCGGGGGAGCTGAATCGGATGACCTGGATTCGCGTCACGGTGTCCCGCGTGGGCGCCATGTTTCGTGCGCGTCGGCGTGACCTCGAGCTGTCCGAGGAACTGCGCTCGCACATCCAAATGCAGACGGAGGCGAACGAGCGGCGCGGCATGCCGGCGGAAGAAGCCCGCTACGCCGCGCTGCGGAAATTCGGTGGCGTGACGCAGGTGGCCGAGTCGTATCGCGAACAGCTCGGCTTGCCTCTGGTGGAAACGTTCTTCCAGGATATTCAGTTTGCTTTCCGGATGTTTCGGAAGGCTCCGAGCTTCACCGCGATCGCTGTCTTGTCGCTCGGCCTCGGCATCGGCGTCAACACGGCAACATTTGGCCTGGTGAACACGGTTCTCTTGCGCCCGCTTCCTGTGCGCGACCCCGATCAACTGGTGACCTTCTCCTTTCGGCAACACGACGGAACGTCAGCACCCGTATTCTCCTATCCCGACTACAAGGACATTCGTCGGCAGGCGGCTGCCGTGTTCTCCGATATCCTGGCCTACCGAGTCGGGCTCGACGGCCTGAGCATCAACGGTCAGGCGGACCGCATCATGGTCCATTACGTGACGGGGAATTACTTTTCACAGCTGGGCGTCCAACCCGCGCTCGGTCGCCTGATCCTTCCCACCGAAGGCGAATCGCCCGAAGCAGACCCGGTGCTCGTCCTGGGATACTCCTATTGGCACACGCGTTTCGCAGGGGATCCGACCGTCATCGGCCGGCGAGTACTGATTGACGGGCATCCCGTAACCATTGTTGGCGTCGCTCCTCAACAGTTCCGCAGCGTGCAAGCCTTTATCGACGTGCAAGGCTACCTTCCCCTCGGGATGGTTCTGGTCGAAGGAAACTACCCGCGCGACGTTCTCGACGCCCGAAACATGCGCATGTTCTCCCTCGTGGGCCGGTTGCGGCCCGGAGTGACGTTGAACCAAGCAGAGACCGTCCTGAAGATTGTCGGAAAGCGGCTTTCGGACACCTACCCGAGACTGCTCGAAGGTATGACGATTGAGGCGCAACGGGAGGCGCTCGGCCGGCTTCCGCTCGGCGGAAGTCAGCGGCTGGTGGCCATATCAGCGTTGTTTCTCGGGCTGGCGGCACTGGTCCTCGTCCTGACCTGCGTGAACATTGGGAATCTCCTGATGGTCCGCGCGATCGGGCGCGCGAAAGAGATGGCGGTGCGCGCAGCGCTGGGCGGTTCAAGAGCCCGGCTCATTCGCCAGTCGCTCACCGAAACGGTTGTCCTGGTGTTTCTCGGGACCGTGTCGGGACTTGTCCTGGGAACCTGGATTGGTCGCGCGCTCAGCACGACGGAATTACACGGCATCCCCATTCACCTCGAAGCGCATTTCGATTGGAGGGTCTTCGGGTACAACCTGGCTGCGACCGCTCTGACGGGCCTGATGCTCAGCGTGCTCCCCGCTCTGCGCGGGTCGGACGCCGAACTCTCCATGGTGTCGCGCGAAGGCGGGCAGCGATTCTCCGCTGGAAGCCAACGCTTGCGCAGCGCGCTGGTCGCGGTGCAGGTTGGCGGTTCGTTTCTGTTGCTGATGGTCGCGGGCCTTCTGGCCCATAGTCTTGAAAAGGCCCAGCGGCTCGATCTGGGCTTCGACCCGACTCATGTCGTCAATTTCAGCTTGGATCCCCGCCATCTCGGTTACGACACCGTTCGTGGAGGAGAGTTCTACCAGCAGGCCCTGCGCCGCGTACGCGCGCTTCCCGGTGTTGAATTTGTGTGCCTCGCCTGCTGCGGCCCGATGAGCCCCAGCCCGTTGTTTGCGCCGCTATGGATTGAGAGCTCCTCCACCAAGCCAGACCGGTCGCAGCCGCCTGATCCAGTCATCTTCTTCAACCAGGTTTCACACGACTTCTTCGAGACGCTCCGGATTCCGATCTTGTCGGGGCGAGCGTTCACGGGCTTCGACGGTCGTGACGCCCCGCGCGTCGCGATCATCAATCAGACGATGGCAGAACGCTTCTGGCCCGGCCGGGATCCCCTCGGACAGAAGTTTCAGTTCGCCGGCGACTCCCGTGGTTCGATGCGCGTCATCGGCGTTGTCAAGGACGGCAAGTACCTCGGGATTTCCGATCGACCTCAATCGTACTTTTATGTTCCCCTCGAGCAGAATTACGGGTCGAGCGAAGTGTTGATGGTCCGTTCGACGGCGGCTCCGGAAACCGTGACGGCGGAGGTTCGGGAGGAAATCCGCGCGCTGGCGCCCGGTCTGCCGGTGACCGGCGTGGAGACGATGCTCGAGCAGCTCGATGAAAGTGGGGGGGTGGGAACCCTTCGCAGGAGCGCGGTTCTCGCGGCGGTGCTCGCAGGGTTCGGGCTGGCGCTCGCATTGATCGGCCTGTACGGCGTGACTTCGTTCACTGCGGCGCAGCGCGCGCACGAAATCGGCATTCGTATAGCCCTGGGCGCGCCGCCAGGCAGCATTCGCGGGCTGGTTTTGGGCCAGGGGGCGATAGTCGTCTGTGCCGGCATCATTGCGGGCGTTGCGCTGTCGGTCGCGTCGGCGCCGATCGTGGGCCGTTTCCTCGTTGGCATCAGCCCCAATGACCCGTGGACATACGCCGAAGCAGCCCTTCTAGTGGTTTCCGTCACGCTGGCGGCGTGTTATCTTCCAGTGCGTCGAGCCATGCTCGTCGATCCGCTGGTCGCGCTGCGCCAGGAATAGCCGGAAATTCTGGGAGGGACACCATGCTCATCGGCGCACACTCCATCATCTACAGCAAGAATCCCGATGTCGATCGCGCGTTCCTGCGAGACGTTGTGAAGCTTGCGAACGTCGATGTGGGCGGCGGTTGGCTCATCTTCGGGCTGCCCCCGGCGGAAGTCGCGGTGCACCCTTCTGAAAAGAACGACGTGCATGAGCTGTATCTGATGTGTGACGACGTCGAAGCGTTCGTCGGGGATATGCAGAGACGTCAGATCGTGTGCGGCCCGGTGCAAGATCAAGGCTGGGGGTTGCTGACGCAGATCACGCTCCCCGGCGGTGGACACCTCGGGATCTATCAACCGCGGCATGCACGTCCGCGGGCGATGAGCGCCGCGAGCGCACGCAAAACCGCTTCACCCAAGAAGTCTCGGAAGCGCGCAACTGCCCGGCGGGGCAAGTCGCTCGCCAGATCCAGACGGTAATGGCTGGTCGAACACGGTCGAGCAAAGTTGCTTGCTGACTCGCTTCGTGTTGGATAGTGTGTTCGGTATGAGCGCCTCATTTGTCCGACGGCGAGAGTTTCTCAAGGCCATGGGCGCACTCGGCGCCGCCGGCTTCCCTCTTGCGCGGCTCGCACGAGCGGACACGAAGACGGCATACGATCCCACGTCCAAGTTCGACATCGCCGTGAGTGATCTCCAGTTCCGCCGCAATGCCGCCGGGCGGATGTTGATGGCTCGGGCCTACCAACCCTCCGGCGCGGGCCCATTCCCCACGGTGCTCGACCTGCACGGTGGCGCCTGGAACACCAAAGATCGGCACGCGGAGGAACCGATGGATCGCGCGATCGCGGCCAGCGGGGTGCTCGTGGTTGCGATCGACATGACGCTGGCGCCGGAGGCGCCGTATCCGGCCTGCATCCAGGACGCGAACTACGGCGTGAGGTGGCTCAAACACAATGCGGCCCGTTGGCACGGCGATGGGTCGGCGATCGGCATCTACGGGAGCTCGAGCGGCGGCCATGTCGCCGAACTGCTCGCCATGCGCCCGCACGATCCGCGCTACACCGCAATTACGCTGGCGGAAGCACCGGGAACGGACGCGACGGTGGCGTATGTGGCGACGCGATCGCCGATCAGCGATCCGTACGCGCGCTTTCAGAACGCGGAGCGCATGAAGCGCGACAGCATGGTCAAGAACAACACGACCTTCTTCAAACCGTGGGACACGATCTTCGAGGGCAATCCACAACAGATCCTCGATCGCCACGAAACGGTCACGCTGGTGCCGCTGCTCATCATGCAGGGCGAGCTCGACGACAACGTGCTCCCAACTGTCCAGGAGAAGTTCGCCGCCACCTACCGGACAGCAGGCGGCGACTGCCAGCTTCAGATCTTCGAGGGCTGCGAGCACGAGTGGGTGGCAAAGCCCGGACCACAGACCGATCGCGCCCGAGCGATGGTCAAGGCGTTCATCGCGCGGCAACTGAAAGCATAGCGGGTGTCGCGGACACCCGGCCTGCGCCGAGACCATGTGGATCTTCATCGTCGTCGGCTTCGGCATCGTCGCGCTTGCCCACACGGCGCCGGCGCCTTTTCTCCTCGACGCGCTGGCTGGCCAGCGCGCCGTGTGGCACATGCCTCGCGGCGACCCGCCGACGATCTATCTGACCTTTGACGATGGCCCGAATCCGACGACGACGGGGGATCTGCTGGACGTGTTGGCGCGCGAGGGCGCGCGCGCGACGTTCTTCCTGATTGACCGTCACATCACCGATCAGACGGCGCCGCTCGTGGCTCGGATGTTTGCGGACGGGCACGCGGTGGCGCTTCACTCCCATACCAGACAGTACATGCTGATGACGCCCGAGACGCTTGCGCGCACCCTGACGGCCGCGGCGGATCACATCGAGCGCGAGACGGGCCAGTGTCCGTGCCGCGCGTTTCGGCCCCATGCGGGCTGGCGTTCCGGGTCCATGTACGAGGGGTTGCAGAAGATTGACTACCGGCTGGTGGGATGGGGCTGGATGCTGTGGGACTGGAACTGGTTCCGACCCCGGACGGCAGACGCCATCGTCGCGCGCGTGCGCGATCGGGCGCGGGCCGGGGATATCGTCGTCATGCACGACGGCGATGAATCGGCGCCCTTCGCCGATCAGCGTCAGACGGTGGAGGCCACAGCGCGGTTGATCCCCGAGTTGAGGGCAAAGGGGTTCGCCTTCGGGACGATCTGCGATCGCTAGGTCAGGTGCGCTCGAGCCGGCGCCCGAGCACGGCAAGCTTTTCCGCCACAATCTCGATCTGGAAGGCGGTCGCGGGCGCGCGATAGAACATGGTAAGGTCCGGGTCGGTGAGGCCTTCGAGGGCGAGCAGCTCGCAGGTGCGGCGGACCTGCGGGCCGAACCGCTGTTCATAGAGGATCGCGGTTCCCGCGTCGTAGCGGAGCACGGCGTCGACGTCGTGCTGCCAGGTCGACGGCATCGGACGCGGCGGGGCCGAGCGGGCCCGGTCGCGCAGGAAGTTGATGATGTTCGCCGAGAGCCCGATGGCCGCCAGGCGCAGCGCTGTCTTTTGCGCTCTCACGAGATAGTCGAACTGCTTCTCGTGAACCCACATGCGGCCGCTGTACCAGCCCATGCCCGCAACGAGGATGGTCACGGTGGCGGCCAGCCGCGCCTCCCGGCCGAGGCGCGTTCCCGATGTGATCACGAACGTCAGGACGGTCACGATGACGAGGATGGCGGCAAGCCCCAATGATCGATCCGCGATCGCAACAGCAGGCGGCGTCAGCGCGTCGGCGGCCAGGGTAACCGCGAGGAGGGCCAAGACGGCGGAACAGATGGCTGCGCGCCATATGCGTTGCACAGGGGCCATGGCTAAGGGTAACGGCTGCGGACCTCAGCTCCGGTCGTAAAACGGGGGCGGCTCGATGCCGAGGGCGCGCGTGTACACGTAGCCCTGACCGCGATGATGGATCTCGTTGTCGATGACGTAGAGGATGAGATCGTGCAGCGCGTATCGGGTGAGTCTACGGCATGATCACGACGGGCGCTCTCCAAAAAGCGACCTTCTGGGCCGCGGGATCCAGGACCGAGAGCTGGAGCTCGTAGCGGCCCGGGGCCATGGTCTCGAGGGGGACCGTGAACCGCAGCGGGACGGCCGGCTCGTGGGTCGGCGGGACGGCCAGAGGCGCCGTCTCATACGTCTTCGCGGTGCCATGATAGAAGCTCACGAATGCGACAAGCGCGCGCGACTGTCCAGCAGTCGCACCACGCTGGTAGGCCTGCGCGAAGACGTACAGATCGCGGCTCCTGCTGAAGACCCGCGTCACGCTGGGAATCAGCTTCTGCCCGCCATAGACCAACGGATTGACGGCTTCGGCGGCAACCTTCTGTTTCGCGCTGTAGAGCGCATTGCCGAGCGGCACGCGCTGGCTGCTCAGGATCACCGTGCTGATCGGGATGCGCGTCTGCTCGCGGTTCAGATTCGGGATGGCGAACACGGTGTGATAGGTGCCCAGGCGGCCCGTTTCGGCGTCGCGGGCCAGGAACTTGATCGCGTATTTGCCTGGGAGGAGCGTGAATCCCGTCTCATATTGAACGGGCCGCTTCGCGAGCTGGGCAGCTGTCTCGCCCGTCAACTTGATGTCCACCTTGTCGCGGACGTTCTGAACCGTGACGCCGTACTCGTCTTTGACCTCTCCGATGAAGTCGATAACGGTGCGCTGGGCGCCGTTGCGCCTGGCCAGCGACAATTCGGCGCCCGGAATCTTGACCGCGACAGGCACGAAATATTCCGCGCTGTTCAGTTGAAAGTAATTCACTTCCATCGCGATCGTGATGTCGGTGACGGGGTTCTCCAACATCAGGGCGTCCTCGAGCTGGCGCTCTTTGTCCGCCGCGGTGAATTTCGCGAATTCCTTGTCGGCGAAATACCCCTGGCGATACGACAGATCCGCCGACAGGCCGCCGGCCAGCGAGACGCGAGTCCGGTGAAAGCGGCCGTCGTTCGCCGTGTGGAGGCTGTAGTAGCCGACGATGTAGTAGCTGGTCACCGCTCGAGCCGCCCGCACGATGCCGGCCGACAGATCGTTCTCGTCGAACATCGCGTTGCCGCCGGTATCCTTCGCGAGCGAATACAGGGTGTCCTGCGATCGCTGGAAGTTGGTGACGATGGTCTGCGCGAGCTGCCCGGAGAACGTGCCGAGTCCACCAGGTGACGGTCTCGTCGCATCGCCGAGCGGCGCCTGCGCGACCAGCCCGCGCGCGTCGATGGGATAGATGGCCACGTTGGCGCGAATCGCGGCGTTGGTGGTCGCGCGCAGTTGCGCCTGGTTGTCGGTGCCGTTCAGTCTCAGCCCGCTCGCGAAGTAGACGAGCGATTTCTGCTCGGGATGCGGGCGGAGCATCGTGACGGCTGTCTGGAGCGCCGACAACTGGCGGTCCGTATTCAAAATGCTGAATTCGGCATCGTCCTGGCCGAACGCGGTGCCGATGTCGGCGTTGTCGGGGATTCCGTCGCCGTCCTTGTCGTCGCCGTAGACGAGCGTCTGCATCACATCGAGGAGCTGGGCGCGATCGGCGGTGAAATCCTGCTTCAGCCGCACGGCGCCGCCGCCGAATGTCATGATTGCAATGAGGTCTGACGGCTGCATCTGCGCGTTGATGAACTTCAGCGCGGCGTTGTAGGCGCGCATCTGATCGGCCGGCGGCATAGCGGTCAGATCGAAGTACAGGATCAGCAAGCGGCGGTCACGGAACCGCGTGGTCGGGGAGGACGCGTCGTTCGGGCGGCTCACACCCGTCGAATCGCGCGCGCGCGTCGCGCCGGCCGCGTCCGTCGGCTCGGTCTGACGAGTCGCGTCGGGCGAAGCCGGCACATCGGTCGCGGGCGTCGCGGGCGTGTCGCTGCCGGGCAGGCGGTCGAATTCGACGAAGCTGATCGTCTGCACCTCGCCGTCTTCAGTGACGATGAAATCTTTGGCCGTCAAGCCTTCGATCGGCCGTCCGGCTTTGTCCTTGACCGTGACGGTCTGGACGATGAGTCGCGTTCCGGTGCGAAACGTCGGCCGCTCGGGCGGCTGGGCGGCGATCCGGACCGTGAGAACCCCGACGGTTGCAACGACGACGACGGCAACGATCACACCGGGGGCGCGACGCGCGATGACCCGCAGGAGCGTTGGGTGGCTCATGCGTTAGAACCTCAGGCGAAGGCTGATCTGCACCTTGCGCATGGGATTGGCGAGCGTCGGCAGACCGAATTGCGGGCTGCCGAACGTCGTGTTGATGGCCGCGTACGTGACGCGATTGAGAACGTTGGTCGCGTTGAGCCGCCAATCGAGCGTCAGCCGATCACCCCATTGGAACATCCGTCCAATCCCGGCGTCGAGCATAAATTGACCGGGGCCGGTGATGGAGTTGCGCCCGGCGTTGCCCCACTGGCCCGAGGCGGGCGCTCTGTAAGCCAATGGGTTGAGGAAGTACCCGCTGGGCACCTCGCCGGCGGCAGTCGGGTTGACATCGGGCCGGATGGTCCCGGTGATGCCGGTCCCGGCCACGGATGTCAGATACACGGGCGTCAGCGGAAACCCGCTGCCGGCGGAAAGCTGGGCGGTGAACGTCCAGCCCTTCAACAACGATCCTCGCGCGCCGTCCACGAACGCACCGCCTGCGACGCCGACACCGGTCGTGAACTGGAACTGCGCGGTCACGAGATGCCGCTCGTCGAAGTTCGAAGGTCCCCATTCGGCGTCGAGATGCCGCCAGTCCTGCGCGATGGCAGACCCGCTCATGTTCACTCCGGTAAACGCGCCCGCATTGTCGGTCGCTTTCGAGAACGCGTACTGGACCGTCGCCGTCAGGCCGTTGCGCATCCGGCGGCGCAGCTGAAGAGTGCCGGTTTGCCGGTGCGATTCGCCATTGGATGTGAGGTACACGAAGCCGGCCGGACAGGACATACACGGATTCGCGGTGCCGATCGGCACCGTGTTGGGCAGAAACTCCTGCATGAGATGACTCCCCTTCGTGCCCAGATAGGTCGCCGTCACCGTGAGCGACGCGCGAAGGTCGCGCTGCACGAGGACCTGCCAGTTGTGCGCGTAGCCTACGCGGAAGTCGGGATCGACGGCAAAGGTGTTGGTGAGGCTGCCCGGAGCGGCGATGAAGCCGTCGGCCAATGTGAGCGGATTGGCGGCGCTGTTTTGTACGCTGAGCGTGTTCGAGAGCGGCGGTTGCTGGGCCATCAGCAGCGCGATGGGCTCGTACACCGAGGTGTTGCGATACATCCCGTAGCCGGCGCGGATGACGAGCGAGGAGCCGGGGACGGGGCGCAGCGCCATGCCCACGCGGGGTTGGAATCCTCGCCAGTCGGGCCGCACGAGTGAGGCGGGATAGTGTTGCCCCGTGAGCGCGCCGACTGGATCCGTCGAGAGGACGGGGCTGACGGCCGTGAAATCGGGGGCGATATCCAGATTCACCAGACGGCCGAAGAGCTCTGTGACCGGAGCTTCGAATTCCCAACGGATGCCCGCGTTCACCGTCAACGTCGGGCTCATTCTCCAATCGTCGGTGATGTAGGCATCGTACGCCGGCGCTCGCAGATACTTGTCGGCATTTCCAAATGCGATGGAGCTGCTGTGGGGGATCCCGAGGAGGAAGTCCGCCAGGTCGGAGCCGCTGAGGCTCCCCGTGAAGGTAAACGTGCCGCGCGCATCCTGCTGCGTGAGCACGTCCCATTGTTGCCGACGAACATCGCCGCCAAATGTGACATTGTGGCGGCCGTGCGTCCACAAGCTCTCGACGCCCCAGCTGTTGGTCAGGTTGCGATTTGCGAGAGCCTGCGGGCTCGCGAGCCCGGCGATGCCGCTCGAGAACATCAGGTTGGGGGGGCCCCAGTTCGGGGGCTCCTGGTTGTTCCCGGTGATGCCGGCCTCGCCCGAGACGTTCGTGCGATTCGCGAAGTAGGGCGTCACGCTCGTCGTCAGATAGGTGAATTGCTCGCGCAAGCGGAGCGACCAGAACTGTGAGAACCGATGAGACCAGTTGATGGTCGTGTCGACGCCGGAGGCGTGGTTCGAGTCGAGGAAGCCAAAGAGGTTCGTCGTGTCAATCGTCGTCCGCTGGTAGGCGATATTGCCGAAGAGCTGATTGCGGCCGCCGCTGAACATCTGGCTGAAGCGTGACTGAAGCGCATCCTGATGGGTTTCGGCCACGACCGGCGTTTCGTAGTTGAAGCGGCCGGAGCCGTCGACGTTCGGCGCTGGATAGTATCCAAGGAGCGACGCGGCCTGGGGGCTGATGCGGCCTGATGGGATGCTGTTGCCGGGAAACGGCACCCCGGTCGTGGGATCCACGATTTGCACGGGCCGTCCGAGCGCGTCGCGGCTTTGAGAGAAGTCTCCAGCGCGCTCGAGGGCGGTGGGCATCAGAGCCGACGCCGTACTCGTCTTGTGATCGATGGTCCGTTGGTAGCCGAGAAACAGGTTCGGGCCATTGCGCACCAACCCGGGAATCTTGAGCGGCCCGGCAAACGACGCAAGGATCTGCATGTCGTTGTACGTAGGCTTGGGCGTCTCTTGGCCGGCGAACGAGAACGGGCGGGCGTCAAAGGCGGAGTTGTCAAGGAGCACACCAAAACCGCCGTTGTAAAGCGATCGCGCGCCGCGACGGTTGTTGCCGAAGGCAGCGAGCTGGGCGAAGGGCGAGGCGGCACCGTTGTTGACGCTGCCGTTGATCAGAAACCCCAAAGAGCCGTCGTCCGTGGAGCCCGGACTCCGATCGGCATCCGCGAGCGCGGGATCGTTGGTAACGGCTGAGGCACCGAAGGCGGGGTTCACCTGCGCGCGCTGGAACCCTGTGGGTCCGGAAGCCGCGGGGGCCGTTGGTGAAGCGGGAGACGGCGTGGGCGCCGATGACGCGGGGTCGGCTGCTCGGGCCCCGGACGGTGAAGGGGCGGACGGCGAGGCTCCGGCTGGCGAGGATCCCGCGACCCCGGTGGCGGCGGAGTCGTCTCTCGGAGTGCTGGTTCCTGGACCGGCGATCTCGTCGATAGGTAAGAGCCGCAGCTCCCAGGTCAGGACGTCCGCGCGAGCGGTCGAGGCGTCCGCATCACCAGTCAGGGCGCGCGCGTCCGCGGCGACTGTGATGTCCTGCTCGACGGTGACGAAGCCAAGCATCTCGACACGAACCGTCCACACGCCAGGGGTCAGGTCGGCGAGGTGGTAGGTCCCGCTCGCGTCGGTGACGGTTTGCTTGGCGGATTGCGGATCGCGAATTGCGGATTGTGGATCGCGAGTGACCTGGGTCGCGGTAACAGTCGCGCCCGGAACGGGCACGCTGCCGAAGGTCACGCGACCGTAATGGTCAGCCGCGAATCCGTGTCGCGCGCTCCCGGCGAGCGCGCAGGCGATCAAGCAGACTGCCCTTCCGCTTCTGAGCCTAATCTTGGGTCGGGTGTTCCGCACGATCGATGACCAGGATCTCGACCGGGCCTTTTTGCGAGTCCAGCTTCAGCCCGAGCTGCTCCCGAACCGCGGTGAAGAGCGAGGGGCCGTTTGGATCGATCGGCAGTTCGGGCGCCCCTGGCGGCCGCTGCGGCATCTGATCGGGTGTCCACGTCAAGTTGGCGTCGAACGTTCCGGTCAGCCCTGTTCGGTCGAGAACGACGCGGCCCGTGAACATCGACAAGCTGTTGGCCAGCTGCGAGAGGGACGCGCCGCCGACCGACAGGGTGCCGGGGCCGACTCTGATGCCGCATTGGAGGTTGCCGCCGCTCGCTTGCGACGGAGGCGGCACGCCTTCTCGTCCACGAGCTGACCCGACAAGGGCGGCACAATCGGTGTCGGATCGGCGCAGCTCCGGGCCCAGCCGCCCGTCGTTCCGGGCCAGAACGAGCGCGTAGACCGGAAGCTCCTTTGTCTCGGTGTGCACGGCCAGCTGGAATCGCTCTGTGAGGAGCGCCCGGATCATCAGCTGCAGCCGGGTCGGACGGGTCGGGTCTTGGCGTTCCGCGGAGAGCGGATCTCTGACGTCTCCGTTGTCCATCTTCGCCACGACGTCGAAGTGATCGGACCCGATCCAGCTGGGCCCGCCGGAAATCTGAAAGTCCTGAAGCTGATAGGCATTCCGGATCAGCAGGCGAAGGGTCACGTTCGTCGCGACGAAGCGGCCCGGCTGATTCTGAATCGCGACTCGTCCGTCGCCCGAATTGTTAAGCTTGATGGATGCGACTTCGAACGCCGGATCGGGAGCGGCTGATTGTGGCGACGCCTGGGCGAACGCCGCCGACGCCTTGGCCGAGTCGGCCCCGAGCTCCGGTGCACCGATCGCACCGATGACGATGGGCGTGGCGAACGAGGCGAGAGCGGCTGCGGCCAACAGGAGCCGCCGCCAGCCGTTCAGACGATCCGCGCACTGGTTTTTCATGATTCGCTCGATTCGCTCCCTGAGATCGGAACCCGTCACGCCTGCTACGCACGAAGCAGGCGACTCGACGTAATACCAGCATGCTTTGAGAATGCTCTCCGCGTACACGTGCGGCGCGCTACCCAGCCGGACGACGTCCTCGTCGCAGGCGCGCTCGCGTTCGTCGACCAGGCGAGCGCCGAGCCACCACACCAGCGGATGAAACCACCAGACGGCCTGGACGAGCATGTGTACGGACGTGGCGAGATTGTCGCGACGTCTGACGTGGCAGAGCTCGTGCGCCAGAATGGCCTCGACTTCTGTTGCCGCGAGGCGCTCGGTGATGCCGCGCGGCCAGACCACCACCGGCCTCGCGATCCCGAAGACCCCCGGCTCGATCGACGTCTCCGAGAAGACCATGGGTGTGGGGCTCGTCATGCCCGTCACCGCCTCGAGACGACGAAGCGCGTCCAGCTCCGGGCCGCGGTGTACGGGGGACGCCTGACGAACCAGACGGGCGATCCGTCGCCATCGGAGGTACCAGGTCGACACGATCAATGCCACGCCGGAGCACCAGATCACGGCAAGGAGGAGGAAGAGCGTCGCCATCGTCTGAAAGGGGGTTGCAGGCGAGTCCGCGACGGAGCGAACGGCCGATTGAGTGAACGGCCGACCAACGGCGTCTATCAGGACTGCGACATCCGGGACCGCCAGGAATGCGGGGAACGCTCCGCCTGATTGCGCGGCGGGCGCGGGCCACCTCCATCCGAGACGACTGACAGCGGCCGCGAGTGCGGCGAACGGCACGAGAAACTTCGCCGACGCCGCCATCCAGAGCCAATAGCGCACCTGGGCGCGATTCCTTCGCAAGATCAGCGTGAGGCCGCTCGCCGCCCCAGCGAAAAGCGTCGACTGCCAGAGATGATCGGCGACGAGCTGGCCCGCGGTTGTCAGCACCGCGAGCGAGGGAATGGGGATCATGGCGACTCATCCTGCTCTTCGTGTGTGCCCTTCGTGATGGCGAGCCGTTTGAGCGTGTGCTCCGCTTCCTGAACGTCTTCGATGGTGAGCTTCCCTGACTCAATCAGGTGCGCCATGACCGGCGCCGTCCGTCCCCCAAAGAAGCTCAGGAGCTCGTCGATCAACCGCCGGTGCGCCGCGCGTCGAGAGATCAAGGCGTCGAACACGTGCGCGTTTCCTATCTTCTTGACCCGGCGGACGGCCCCTTTGGCCTCGAGCCGGTAGACCATCGTTTGGACGGTCGTGTAGGCCGGCCGGTCTTTCCTTGGGAATCGTTCCTGGATCTCCCGGATCGAGCAGGCGCCATGGCTCCACAGCGCCTCCATGATCTGGTGTTCGAGCTTCGTCAATTTCGGCAGCGCCACGTCAGTCTCCGCCAGACGTGGTTAGATCTACTACAGTTGTCTGTTGGCTGGCAAGAGCGCTCTCAGAGCGGGAGCTCCCACGTCTCGGCCACGAGGCCTTTCCTGCCAAAACTGTCGTGCGCCTGTTTCGCTGTGAGCTTGAACCCCGCCTTCTTGTACAGGCGACGGGCTGCGCGCAGCTCGCTCTGAGTCCACAGCGTGATCTTCCGATATCCAGCTTGCCTTGCGAACCGCACGCATTCGTCAATGAGGCGGGAGCCAATGCCCAGACCGCGCGCTGACGGTTCGACGAACAGCAGTCGAAGCTTTGCCACGGTCTCCGATTTGCTGACGAGGAAGACCGAGCCGACGATCTCGCCGTCCTTCTCCGCGATCCAGCAACGCTCCCTGGACGGCCGCAGATGCTTCACGAACTCCGCTACGATTTCAGCGGCCAGCGCCTCGAACTCCTCGTTGTA
>DATKHR010000355.1:0-4584 GCA_035510155.1 Vicinamibacterales bacterium | reverse complement strand
CCCGCTCATCGAGAAGTTCGCGGCCATCGATGTCTCGGACAGCGATGATCCCGACCTCGCGGAGAAGATCGCGGCGCTGCAGGCCCGCAACTTCCGGGAGCACCCCGAGGTCGCGGCGGTCGTTGCCCAGGCGGCGTCGTTCACCGTGCCCGACGGCTCGCGATCACCCGAAAAAATTGGGTCGAATTAGCCGGAGCCTGGGATGCCTCCCCGCCAACCAGACGCAGAAAGGCACGCACATGACGACCGCAACCGACATTGACCGCGACGCCCCCGTGGTCGCCCACCACGAAATCGACATCGTCGCGCCGCTGGAAACCGTGTGGAACCTGCACACCGAAGTCGACGCCTGGCCCGCTTGGAACCTAGAGGTGACCGCCGCCAAACTCGATGGAGCATTCGCCCCTGGCAACTCCTTCACCTGGACCAGCTACGGCTTCACCGTCACCTCAACGATCTACATCGTCGAAAACTTCTCCCGCACGCTATGGGGCGGCGCGGCGCAAGGCATCATGGGAATCCACGAATGGCAGTTCGCGCAGAGCCCTGCCGGCGTCCACGTGATCACCACCGAATCATTCGCCGGCGAACCGATAGACGCCGACCCCGCCCGCATGCAAACCATCCTCGACAACTCGCTGACCGCCTGGCTCACCCGCCTGAAGCAGAAGGCTGAATCATCGGCCCACGACAGTTCGCCCATTCAGAGGCATCGAAGCAGCCGGAGGGCCTAGGACATGTGGCACGACAACGTCGATCTGTTGGCCTATCACGACCTCGACGGCCCGTTGGCAGGCTAGCTGAGCGCGGGAACGAACGCGAGCTGTTCCGTGCCGGCCGGTAGCGCGGCGGCGATCATCTGTGACACCGGGGCGCTTATCGACTACCTCGTTGACAGCGCGCCAGACCACCGACGCTTTCGCAACGCCATCGACCAAGCGCGTGCGCGATACGTTCCAGGCCTCGTGCTCGCCGAGGTCGACTACTTCCTTCGGGATGAGCGCCAGGCGATGCAGGCGTTCATGGAGGATCTCGCCCGTGGCGCCTTCACGTATGCGCCGCCGACGCTGGGGCAGCTCGCGCGCGCCATGGAAGTTGACCGGCGCTTCGGCGATCTCGGTCTGGGCCTGGTCGACGCATCGGTGGTGGCGCTGGCCGAGTCGTTGAGCATTCGTCGACTGGCGACGCGCGGCGTGCGTCACTTCGCTGCGGTTCGACTCCATGATGGCCGTGCGTTCGAGCTCGTGGTTCAACCCAGCGATTCGGATAAGTCCTGAACACCGCGCTGCATTGCGTCGGCCTCGCTCTCAACTGCCTCAGTTCTTCGCGAAAAAAAACCCGACGAAGCGTCGTCTCGGACGGCCCGCGCTTAGTGTCGACGTGCTCCGCGGAGCTCCGAGGCGAGACCTCATCGTCCAGGCCGAGCGCGCGCCGCCGACCGCGCGCTGACGGCGCCGCGTTGCTGCGAGGGCCGCCTTAACTGGAGTATTCTCGGGCGGTGATGAACGTCGGTGTAAATATCGCCTCATTCGTGGCGTTGTTCTTCGCACTGATCCTGTGTCTTGAAGCCGGACGTCGCTCGGGGCGCAAGGCATTCGGCAGTGGCCGGGCTCATCCATCGGGCCTTGGTACCGTCGAAGCCGTCACGTTCGGCCTTCTGGGACTTCTGCTCGCTTTTACGTTCTCGGGGGCCGCGGCGCGTCTGGATACGCGTCGCGGGCAGATCGTGGACGAGGCGAATGCCATCGGGACAGCATGGCTGCGTCTCGACGTACTGCCCGCGAATGCGCAGCCGCAGTTGCGGGGTGTGTTCCGCCAGTACACCGACTCGAGAATCGCCGTGTATCGGACGTTCTCGAAATCGGGTCTTGACGCCGCGCAGGCGGAGTATGCGCGCTCGACCGCTCTACAACAGGAGATCTGGACCGAGGCCGTCGCCGCTTGTCGGGATGTCCCTTCCGCGACCGTCGTCGTTCTGCCGGCTCTCAACACGATGTTTGATATTGCGACGACGCGGCTGGCAGCGACACAGATGCATCCGCCCGGAGTCGTGTACGTCGTGCTGGCGTTGATCTCGCTCGTGTGTGCGTTTTTAGTGGGCTACGAGATGGGGGCGACCGAAGTCGCAAGCCGCTCGCACATGATCGTCCTGGCGCTTGTCCTGTCCTTCACGTTCTACGTCATTCTCGATTTCGAGTACCCGCGTCTCGGACTCATCCGGATTGACGACTTCGACAACCTACTCATCCAGGTTCGCGCGTCGATGGGGTAATCGTCCTGCAACGACGCTCCGGGGTGAACTGCGAGGCGGTTTGCCCGCGATGTTGACCGCCGCGCAACAAACACTCTGCAGATTTCGATTACCGTTGCGGATCCGGAAGTTAGCGCTGCTCCCGTCACTGTGGTCAATCACCGCAAAACCTCGATAGATTTCGCCCAATCGACAGGGTCACGTCACGATTACGTCACGGTGACACCTCTTTGCCAGACGCCGTTCGGTACGGTGGATAGCTTCGACGGCGCTCCCCTAACCGCGTGTCCGTGGAAGCAGAAGGACGATTGCCCCTCGAATCTTCCACGACGGGCCGACGTTGGGATGTGCCGGAAAGGCTCCGAAGCCCATCTGATAGCTGGCGGGAAACGGACCGAACGATGTGAGCTTCGAGACGAGGAAGTTGCTCGGCACCGTCCACCTGTCGTCGTTTTCCGCTTTCCAATTAGTTGCCGCCCACGACGAGGAGATGGCGCGGCACCGCGTCCACGTGCATCATCGAGCTGCTTGTCAGGAAGGGCACTCGGTCGAGTCCCGGCATCGGTGGGATGGAAGGCCGTCCACCCACATTGATGAAGATGCGATCAGCGTTCAGGATCTGTTCCCCAACCGCCACTTCGCGGGCCGATCTGAATCGGGCGGGGCCCGTAAAGACCTGACAGTGCGGCAGACCGCGCAGCATCTTCTCGACCCCTGCTCGAGATCGTTCGGCAATCGCGTCCTTCCTGGCCTTGACGTTCTTCATGTCGACTGCACGTCGCCGTCGATGGTCACGCCGAATTCCCACGCGCGCCGCGCGGCATGCGCAATGTACGCGCTGGCCACCATGGCTTTGTGGGAATGCAGCCGGTGTTCACGCACGTGCCGCCGAACCGGTGCCGCTCGACGATGGCGACCGACATTCCGGCGCTCGACAAACGCCTGGCTAGAGGCGGGCTGGCCTGGCCGGTGCCGATGATGATCGCGTCGTAGCTGTGACTCATCCCATTCACTCCGCGCTAAGATGCTGACGCACTGAGCTCCAGACTGCGGCCTATCTACTAATTAGTGGAACACGGAACGACCGGAACCGGACACCGTGTAGTCGGTCGAGCTCTGAACAAAGAAAGCCGAAAGGTGCGGGCGATGAAAGATCCGATTCAACAGCACGGGAACGACACCATCGTCGTACGTTTCGATCCTCGCGTCTGCATCCACTCGGGCGTCTGTCTGCGCGGACTTCACGCCGTCTTCGACTTGAAGAAGCGACCCTGGATCAACCTCGAAGCCGCGAGCGCAGAAGCGATCGCGGAGCAGATCAAGAAATGTCCCTCCGGGGCACTGTCGTTTGAGATGAAGGGGAAATAGAGCCACCCCTCGGAGACGGCAAGGCCGGCCTCCCGTCTCCTTGGGCGTGCTGTTCATGTCCTAGGCGGTCTGAGCCAATGCGGCGACCGTGGCGTCGAAATTGACGCGGTGCCTGGACGTGACCTCCGCACCGTCTTCGACGCACCGTCGCCGGTGACCAAGAATGCGGTCACCTCTCCAGCGTGGCGCGATCCCAGTTTCCCAACGTCGCCGCGGCTTCGTAGGTCGTCTGAAGAAAGTCGAGGAGCGTGGCGTCGGGCGTCGTCGATTCGCGCACGACGTCGTACGGCAGCAGAAATTCGCGAAGGGTGTGGCTGTAGAAAGCTTCGCGAGGCCGTACAGTCGTCGTGGCGAACCCGCTCGGCTCGGGATAGGCGTAGGAATAAAAAGCAGCGTAACGTATCGGCCCACCGCCCGCCCAGAAGCCGCAGCTGCTCACCTCCCGCGAGTACGCCTCTCGCGTCACGCTGTCGGGCAGGTTGGGGATGCCCCCTGGGTGTTTGGGTGCGACCCGGCCGGAGAAGCGCGTCAGCGCCAGGTCCGGAGCACCCCAGAAGAAGTGCACCGGGCTGCACTTGCCCAGGAACCATGAGCGGAATTCACGGAGGACGCGCTCGGCCTGCAGGATCGCTCGCCAAAAGCGGTTCGCGTACTCCGCGTCGTACGCGGCATGCACTTCGTCTTCGTCGAACGGAACGGGATCGGGCACCTCATTCGGTCGCTTGTGAATCTTGACTGGCAGGTCGAGGCGGACCAGTTCCGCCATCACACTTCTGTAGAATGCCGCCACGGATTGCGCGCGAAGCGGAAAACCGCCGATTGTCCCATCGCTGGACTCCACGACGAGCCGATGGTCGATGAAATCGAAATCGATCTGGAACACGCGGAGTCCATGCGGGATCGCGAGCGTGCTGAGGCCGCGCGGCGTCACGTACAACGTCGAGTGCCAGCCGTGGTTCTGCCAG
>DATKHR010000354.1:0-10812 GCA_035510155.1 Vicinamibacterales bacterium | reverse complement strand
CGGGATCGCCTCGAACACGAAAGCTTTCACCGCAACAGCGCTGGGCCTGCTCGTCGAAGACGGAAAGATCGAATGGGACGATCGTGTCATCCGCTATCTGCCGAGCTTTGCGATGTGGGATCCGTACGTAACGCGCGAGCTCACGGTCCGCGACCTGCTCGTCCATCGGAGCGGCTTTGGCCTTGGCGCCGGCGACCTGCTCTGGTGGCCGGAATCCACTTACAACCGCAAGGAGATTGCTGGACGACTGCGCTTCATTCCTCCGGCGACGAGCTTCCGCGCGGCCTACGCATACGACAACGTTCTGTACCTGGTTGCGGGCGAGCTCATCGAGGCTGTCAGCGGCCAGTCGTGGGAAGACTTCGTGACGAGCCGGATTCTGCGGCGTGTCGGCATGACAGGCACGAACGTGCGGCACTCCGCCGCTGGCACCGGTGGCAACGTCGCGGCAACGCATGCGCGAGTCGACGGCAGTGTCAGGCCGATTCGGCCTTTCGAGAGCGACAACACCAACCCCGCCGGCGGCATCAACTCGTGCGCCGAGGACATGGCCAAATGGATGCGCGTCCAACTATCCGGCGGCGCGCTCGCCGACGGCTCGCGCCTCTTTTCGCAGGCAACCGCGCGTCAGCTCACGACCATCGTCACACCGATTCCCATTGGGGACGCCCCCGGGGAGCTGCCGCAACTGCGCGCCAACTTCAACGGGTATGCGCTTGGCTTCGGCATCCGCGACTATCGCGGGCACAAGGTGGTGACGCACACCGGCGGCCTGCCCGGCTACGTGTCGCGTGTGATGATGACTCCCGATAGCAAGCTTGGCGTCACCGTGTTGACCAATCAGGAGTCCGGCGAAGCGTTCGACTCGATCGCGTTCTGGATTCTGGATCACTACCTCGAAGCGCCGACTTTCGATTGGATCGACGGCTACAAGCGAATGTTGGACAGAATTCGTGCACGAACCCAAGCCGTAGAAACACAGGCGGCCGCGTCGCGCCACGCCGACTCGCGGCCGTCACTGCCGATTGCCAACTACGCCGGCACGTACCGCGACGCCTGGTATGGCGATGTCGATATCACCGCGGAGAACGGCAAGCTCACGCTGCGCTTCACGCATACGCCCGCGCTCGTTGGCCCCCTTGAACACTGGCAGTACGACACCTTCATCGCCCGCTGGCGTGACCGCGAGCTGCGGGCAGACGCCTTCGTCACCTTTGCGCTGCGCCCGGATGGGTCAATCGATCAGGTCAAAATGGCCGCCGTGTCGCCAGCCACCGATTTCAGTTTCGACTTCCAGGATCTGCTCCTGAAGCCGTCGCCCGCCAATCAGCCGAAATGAGGGCAGGCCTGGCGCCGAAACCTCAAGGTATGCGACTGTAGATGTGAGAACCAGCCATGAACGTTCTGCTGCTCTCGATGCCCGATTCCTTCGAGCACATGCCGCCGGTCGCCATCCGTATGCCGAACGGCGCGCTCGGCTCGCTCGCCGCGAACGTGGATTCACATCACCACGTCGCAATCGCCGATCTGATTCTCGCCCGAACGGCAGTCCGCAGCACGGTCGAACGGCTCGTCAGTCAGTATGCCCCCGATCTGGTCGGCCTGTCGGTCATGACGTTTCAACGCGCGACCGCGCTGCAGGTTGCCAGGCTCGTGAAAATGGTGAAGCCATCTGCGCGGATCGTTGTCGGCGGCTACGACCCAAGCCTGGCGCCTGACGCGTACGAGGCCTCTCTCGATATCGACTTCGTCGTCCGAGGAGAAGGCGAGCAGACGCTCGCGGAGCTCCTGCGCGCGATCGAAGGTGCCACCACGCCGTCAGCCATCCGCAATCCGCAATCCGCAATCCACAACATCCTGGGGCTTTCCTACCGCGACGGCGCGGGCTTCGTCCACAACGCCCCGCGGCCGGTGATGCCCCTTGCCACGGAAAAGCTCCGGCTGCCCAACCGAGGCGTCCGGGTGCTCGACGGCTACACGCTGCTCGGGCGGCAGATTGACGTCGTCGAGACGTCGCGCGGCTGCACGTTCGATTGCAGCTTCTGCTCCATCATCGAGATGCGCGGGCGCAATTTCCATCCGTTCCCGATCGATCGTGTGATCGCGGACATCGCCGATGCGCACGGACGTGGAGCGCGCGCCATCTTTCTCGTCGACGACAACATCACGCTCGACGTGCACCGGTTCGAGGCGTTGTGTCACGCGCTCATCGACGCGAACTTCAGCGATATGGAGTATTTCGTCCAGGCGATGACGGCGCCGCTCGCGGAGCACGGCGCGACGCTGGCGCCGGTCATGCGGCGCGCCGGATTCCGATACGTGTTCCTCGGCATCGAGAACGTCCTCGACGACGACTTGACGTTCCTGCGCGCCCGCGCGAAGAACGCGCGCCGCGAGCGGGGACGAACGATCGGCAACGCCAGCATCGAGGCGATCGGCCACCTCCGCCGGAACGGCATGTACGTGGTCGGCGGTCTCATCGTCGGCAACCCGGACGATACCCGCGAGTCGATCGAGGCGAACCTCGAGTTCGCACGACGCTACGTCGATTGGCCGTACATCCAGCATCCGACGCCGTATCCCCGAACGCCAATGACGAGCGAGTTCCGCAGCCGCGGCCTGATCGTCGACGAGGACGTCGCGCACTATGACGGGACGACGGCGGTTGTCCGTACGGCCTCCGTGTCCGCCGAGGACGCCGAGTTCATGCGCTGGAAGGCGGAGCGCTGGATGAAGCTGCGGCATTTCCCCACGGCCTGCCTGCGCAGCCCCGCCTTTGTCGCCCGGCACGGCCTGCAGATGCTCGCCCACACGTTCGCAGGGAGCAGTTGGCGGTATTTTCTGGGGCTGGAAGACGAGCGCGAGGTGTTCCGCCGATTCCGCGACCTGCGTCGGCGCGAGCGCGCCAGCTGCCTGCCGTTCGGCCCCGACGAGGCCAGGACGTTGCCGAGCGGCCGGGGCGCCTGCCTGTCAACGGTCGTTCCGAACTCCCTCTGACGAACTCTCGTCTCTTTCCGAGATGATCTCCCTCGGAGGCGGCGGACACCTTTTGACAAACCGGTGTCCAACCGCTCGACAGGAGCGAGCGGCCGGGTCCCGCCACAACTCGAACCCGCCGTGCTCGGGCACGTCCTGGTCGTCCCCGGCTGTATCGTCATTTTGACGGAGAAGCCATGAACCTGCTGCAGGACATCCGGTACGCGGTTCGGCTCCTCTTCAAGGACAAGTGGTTCACGCTTGTCGCAGTCGTCGCGCTGGCGCTCGGGTTGGGCGCGAACAACGCGGTTTTCACGCTTGTCAATGCCGTGCTTATTCGCGGGCTGCCGTTTGACGACCCCGATCGCATCCTCGCCATCGGCTCGACCGATGCGCGCGGACGCACTCTGGGCGTGTCGCGGTTGGATTTCGATGACTTCCGCGACGGAGCGCGGGCGTTTTCAGGCCTGGCGATCTATCTCGGCACGACCATCAACCTCAGCGAGGAAGGGCGCGCGCCAGAGCAGTACCAAGGCTCGTACGGCTCCGCCGACATGTTCCAGCTGATCGGCCAGCGTCCGCTCATCGGGCGCGACTTCAGCGCCGACGACGACAAGGCCGGGGTAGAGCCGGTGGTGATCATCACCGACGGCCTCTGGAAGAACCGGTACGGGGGCGACCGAACCGTGGTCGGCAGAACCGTCAAGGTCAACAGCCTCCCCAGCACGATCATCGGCATCATGCCGCCCGACATGAAGTTTCCGGAGAACAACGACCTCTGGATGCCACTTTCGGAGCTTCCGCCCGAGCTACGCGACTCGAAGCGCGGCGTGCGGAGCTTTCAGGTCCTGGGACGGCTCGCGCCTGGCGTCACGATTGCGCAAGCGCGGTCCGAGATCGAGACGATCGGCTCGCACCTGACGCACGAGTTCCCCGAGACCAACAAGGACATCCGGCCGACGGTGATGACGTTCAACGAGCGGCAGTCGGGACCACAGATAAAGTTGATCTTTTTGTCGCTGATGGGCGCCGTCGGCTTCGTTCTCCTGATCGCGTGCGCGAACGTCGCGAACCTGCTGCTCGCGCGATCCGCGCAGCGCTCGCGAGAGATCGGGGTCCGCGTGTCGCTCGGCGCCAGCCGGTGGCGGATCGTTCGCCAGCTGCTCGTTGAAAGCCTCATCCTCGCTCTTATCGCCGGCGCGCTCGGCTTTGTCTTGTCCGTCTTCGGCGTACGTCTCTTCGACACGATTACCGCCGATGTCGGCAAGCCGTATTGGATGAAGTTCACGATGGACCGCACGGTTGTCGCGTTTCTCGCGGTTGTTTGCGTCGCCACCGGCATCGTCTTCGGCCTCGCGCCGGCGCTGCATGTCTCGAAAACCGATGTCAACGAAGTGTTGAAGGAGGCGGGTGGCCGCACCGGAGGCGGAGGAATGCGCGCGCGCCGCTGGACGAGCGCGCTCATCATCGTCGAGGTCGTCCTGACGCTGGTGCTCCTCGCCGGCGCAGGTTTCATGATGCGCAGCTTCACGGCGCTGTACAGGATGGACCTCGGGTTCGAGACATCGCGTCTGTTGACCATGAATCTCTACCTGCCGCTGACAAAATATCCGCAACAGGAGCCTCGCACGGCGCTCTTCCGACGCATCGAAGATCGCTTACGCGGCGTGAGCGCGATCCAGGGCGGCGCGCTGACATCGAACGCGCCGTTGTTCGGTGGATTCGTACGACAACTGGAGTTGGACGGCCGTCCAATTGCGGCCGGCGATCATCCGCCGGAAGTGACGATGGTGAGCGTCAGCGCGGGCTACTTCAGCACGCTCGGACTGCGGGTCATCCGCGGCCGCGGCTTCAACGACATCGACGGAACGCCTGGTCATGAGAGCGCGCTCGTCAATCAGCGGTTCGCCGCGATGCATTTTCCAGGCGAGGATCCAATCGGCCGCCATATCCGTCTGCTCGATAACGCCCCCGGCCCGCAGCCGTCGCCGCCCGTTGCGGCGTCGATCGTCGGCATCGTCCCGACCGTCCGGCAGCGCAACTTCCAGGAGCCCGACCCGGATCCGGTCGTCTACCTGCCGTACCGCGCGGATCCTCAACGATTCATGTTCCTCGTGGTCCGGACCCAGGCGGACCCCGGAACCCTGACCCCGCTCATCCGCGAGGAGATGCGCGCCATTGAACCGGACGTCCCACTGTTCCGGATCCAGACGATGGATCAGCTGCTCGCGCTCCAGCGGTGGCCGTTCCGCGTGTTCGGCACGATGTTCGCTATCTTCGCGGCCATCGCCCTCGTGTTGTCCGCGATTGGGCTCTACGCGGTCACTGCCTACTCGGTGACGCAGCGAACGTCCGAGATCGGCGTCCGGATGGCGCTCGGCGCGCGGCCGCCACAGGTGATGTGGCTGCTGTTGAGGCGGGGACTCATGCAGCTGGCCGTTGGGTTGCCGATCGGCATCGCCGGCGCATTCGGCGTCGGCCGGCTCCTCCAGATCCTGCTCGTGCAGACGAGCGCCCGTGATCCGCTGACCATTGGATCGATTGCCGCGCTCATGACGACGGTTTCGGTCGCCGCCTGTCTCTGGCCAGCACACCGCGCAACGCAACTGGACCCGCTGAAGGCGCTGCGATACGAATAGGCTGAGTAGACCGCGTGGGTTAGGCGGGGCGATCAGCCGACGAGCTTCATTTTCTTCATCTCGCCCGCTGCGGCCGACACGAGATCCTTGACGAACGACTGAAGCTGCTCCGGATTCTTCGTCTCGCTGGTCGCGGCCCAGAGGAGTTTATCGCGCGGCACGCTGAAGATCAGCGTCTCGACGACGACGGTGGTCGTTTCGCGTGATGAACCGGGGACATACAGGCCTTCCCAGCTGTATGCGTAGTAGCCCCAGAACGACTGATAGTAGGACGTAGACCAGATCTCCGGCGTGTAGGTTCGTTCCTTGTCGTAACTGACGGGCCGGAGGGCGACGACACCTTCGACACCCGCTCGTTCGTACCAGCCCTTCGCCTTTTCCGGGCTCTTGAGCTCCTCTCGCGGAACGATGCGATAGGTCGCGACCCCACTGACCCCGCGAGCCGTCAATTCCCGATTCAGCGCCTCTTCACCCGACATTTCCAGGGATTGATCGTCGGTAATGACGAGCGCCGCCACTTTCCTGCCCGCGAAGTTCAGCCGCGAGACATCAGGCGCTTTCCAGACCGCGAGGAACTTCGGGGCCGCGGTGACAACACCGGCGCCAATCAGGAGGAGCAGAGCGAGAGCCAATCGCCGCATCTTGACCCCGTGGAGGGTGGAAGACAGGGTAGCATGTCGCGATGACGCTGGACACGGTCCGGCAGATCTGCCTGGCGCTCCCGGGCACGACCGAAGACATCAAGTGGGGGCAGGACCTGGCGTTCTGTATCGGCGGGAAGATGTTCTGCGTCGCGAACACCGAACCGCCGCATCAGCTGTCGTTCAAATGCACGCCTGAGACCTTCGGCGAGCTGATCGAGCGGACGGGCATCCGGCCGGCTCCCTACCTCGCGCGGGCACTGTGGGTCCAGGAAGAGCAGTTGGGCGAGGCGCTGGCCCGTCAGGAGCTCGAGCAGCTGATCCAGCAGTCGTACGAACTGGTGCGCGCCACGCTGCCGAAACGAAAAGCAACGATGGAGATGCCGCGAAGGCGGAAGGCCCGTGCTAGCGGCGGCCGGCGATCTCGAGCCGTCCCTGCACGAGCGCGCCGTCGTCGACGCTGACGGCGGGTGCCGACAGATCGCCTTCGAACGTCGCGGTCTTGCTGACCACGATCCGGCCATCCGCCAGCAGCTTGCCGTTGACGTTCCCGCCAATCACGATCGTGTGGGCGACGATATCGGCCGCGATATGCCCTGAGTCGGTCACGACCACCTGATGGCCGGTGACGTCAATCGAGCCGCTGACATGGCCCGCGATCGTCAGCGGTTCCTGAGCGAAGACCTGGCCCTTGATGCGGATTGACGGGCCGATTTGCGCAACACTATCCATAGGCGCCCCCTGAGTTAGCTGTTCTGAGGCGCTGAGGCAAAGGGCGTTCCCGGCTGAGGTAGTGAAATCCCCGGCAAACTTGCATTTGCGGCGGGCGCGCAGGGACAAATAGGGTGGTCCAATTACGGCGTCGTAATGCTGCCGGCGTTCGGAGTCGAGCCCGGCCCCGGCGGGCCGGACTCCAACTGCCCGGTTCAGGTCGTCCGCCAAGACGGCGAGGGACGGCCTCTCCAGTACCAGACAATCAGATCGACGGTCGGCGGGGTACCGCCAAGCTCACGCAACCGCGTCGCGTTCTGGCCGCGGTGATGCTGGCTGTGCATGGTCATTTGCGTAAGCGCTTCGGCGACGCTCAGCGTCAGCGGCGGATCCTTGAACCATGGGATCTCGATCCGCCGGTCAGCGGCGGCGTCGGACTCGAGAAAACGGCGCGCCGTGTCGTGGCTTTCGCGCGCGTAGGTTCGGAGCGCCTCGAACGACGCGAAATCATCAGGCCTCGTGCTCGAGAACGGCGCCGCGCGATCGCCCACCGTCCACACGAACGCCCGCTGGACCTCGTGAATGTGGTGCAACCGGTCGTGGATGACCTTGTCGTCGCGCGCCGGGGCATGAGCGCCAATCGCGGTCCAGAGCTCGGCATCCGCCCAGAACTGGTGCCCCAGGACATCACGCAGCAGCGAATTCATCCCCTCGCATTCCTCTGTTGCGCGCCTCGTGCGCCCGGCGCTGGATCCGCGCAAGCCTCTGTGCTAGTCTCGATCGTCACGCCCATGTTCCCCGCCTTCTAGATTCCCAGCCGCGCTCGTTGCCGCGTCTTGGGGCGTGCGGACAACAGCGCACGATTTCCCTTCGACGTCTGCCGCCGGACGTGGCGCCGTCTTCACTCCCGAAGCTCGCGAGGAGTTCTTCAACATGAGCGACACGGCGATTCGTGTCGAGAATCTCGTCAAAGTCTACCGCCCCCGCGGGACGGCTGAGATACGTGCCGTCGACGATCTCACCTTCAGCGTGGAACGGGGCTCGATCTTCGGTCTCCTGGGCCCGAACGGCGCCGGCAAGACCACGACCTTGCGCGTGCTCACGACGCTCGTCCGTCCGACGTCTGGGTTCGCTGAGGTGCTCGGCCACGATGTCGTCCGCGCCCCGCTCGAAGTCCGAAAACGGATCGGCGTCGTCGTTCAGGAGCACGCGGCGGAGCTTCTGCTGAGCGTCCGCGCCAATCTTCTCACGTTCGCGCGTTTCCATGGCCAGGCTGGCGCGGCAGTGCGGAAACGGGCCGGCGACGTGATGGATCAGTTCGGCCTGGCGGAAGTCGCCGAGCGCAAAGTGCAGGACCTGAGCGGCGGCGTCCGGCGTCGAGTCCAGGTTGCCAAGATGTTCATGGTCGACGTGCCGGTCGTGTTTCTCGACGAGTTCTCGTCCGGCATGGATCCGATTCTCAAGCGCGCGGTCATGGACCTCCTTCGCGCTCAGGCGACCGGCGGACGAACCATCGTCCTGACCACTCAGATTCTAACGGAGGCAGAGGAGCTCTGCGACGACATCCTCATCATCAACCGCGGCCGGCAGGTCGCGCGCGGAAACCTCAACGCGCTCAAGCTGTTGACCGAGCGTTTGTACGAGGTGACGCTCAGCTTCGATCGAGTGCCCGACGCCCTTTCGACGGTCCTGGCCGCCTACCGGGCCACGGCAGTCACCGTCGATCACAACACCGTGCAGCTCCGGCTCAAGGAGGATGAATCCCGAGTCCTCGAGCTCGTATCTGTGCTGGCCAAGAACGGGCGGGTCTTGCGCGTCGAAATCAGCGGCGGGAGCCTCGAGGACGTCTTCGTGGAGCTCACGCAGAAAGGCGAGGCGGCGACATGAGCCCACGTGCAATGACGGCCGTGATCGTTCGGGAAGGCAGAATCCGGGCGACGAACTCCACGTTCATCTTCTGGGACCTGCTCTATCCGCTCGGCTATTTGATGGTCTTCGGCCTCGGCGTCAATGCGTCGATGGGGTTCACCAGCGGGCTGGCGGGAATCGACTATAACGCGTTCTTTCTCGCCGGCGTGTTGGGTATGGCGAGCTTCGGCATCGCATCGAACACGTCCTGGTCGTTTTTCCTCGATCGCGACAACGGCATCTTCTACGAGATGCTCACCTATCCGCTCAGCCGGTCGGAGTATCTGATTGGAAAGGTGCTGTTCAACGTCTTCGTGGGGCTCGTTCAGACGCTTCTGACAGTCGTGTTGTCGGCCATGCTGTTGAAGGTGCCCGTGCGGGCGCAGGGCATGCCGTTGCTCGTAGGTGCCACGGTCATCGGCACGTCCGGGTGGTTCTTCTTTTACGCGATATTCGCGCTGCGCATCCGGCGGAACGATGCGTTCAACACCGTCACGTCCGTCTTCTATTTCTTCTTTCTCTTCGCGAGCTCGATGTTCTATCCGCTCGAGCCGCTGCCGGCGGTCTTCAGGCTCGTTGCCCGTCTCAATCCCATCACATGGCACGTGGACGTCCTCCGATATGCGACGATCGGTGCGGGCAGCCCGGCGCTTGTCGCACTCGAAGCCGTGCTGTTTGTTGCCTTCACGGCCGCGGCGTTCGCCGGGGCAATGGTCGCGTTGGACCGGCAGGGGTAACGGGGCGGTTTTCTGGTCGGGCTATTTCGGTAAGATGGTCCCAGGAGGTCTTCCATGAGTGCGCCGAAGCGTCTCCTCCGGAGGTCGGCGGCAGGCCGTATCGGCGGCGTGTGCGCCGGAATCGCCGAATATCTCGATACCGATGTTGCCCTGGTTCGCCTTGCCTGGGTCGTGCTGTCCATTGTCCCCGGGGCCTTCATCGGCGGCGCGCTCGTCTACCTCGTCGCCTGGATCCTCATTCCTGACTCGCCCGAACCCGCGGCAACGGATGCCAGCGCGCGTCGGCTCCATCGCTCGGTCAGCGATCGCAAGATTGCCGGCGTCTGCGGCGGCCTCGCCGAGTATTTCGCCGTGGACCCGACACTGGTGCGGCTCGTGTGGGCGATTGCCACGATTGTGCCCGGCGCGATCGTGTTCGGTATCCTGGCGTATCTGGTGGCGTGGTTCATCATGCCGGAGAGTCCGGTTCCGGGTGTAGTCACCACGACCTCGGCGGCGTGACCAGGTGACGCCTTTCCTGCAGGACTTCGCGCACGGACTCCGCTTGATGAGGCGGGCGCCCGGCTTTACTGCGGCGGCGGTCATCACGTTGGGCCTCGGGATCGGCGCCAACGTCGCGACATTCAGCATCGTCAACGTCTTATCGTTGGCGCCGCTGTCCTACAAAGATCCCGACCGCGTGGCCTTCGTCCTCGGCACAACCGCTAGCCGTGACCAGCCCACGTGGAACCTCCTGCTGGCCGACGCCGTCGACTTGGGCCAACAGATGCAGTCCTTCGACGCGGTTGGCGCGTACGCATACTGGAGCGCCAACCTCACGGGTGCCGAGCTGCCCGAGCGCGTCCAGGCCTATCGGGTCACGGCAAACGCGTTTCCGCTGCTTGGCGTGGACGCCGCAATCGGCCGCGCCATCGATGCCGTGGATGGCCGCCCCGAGACGCCGGATGTCGTCGTCCTCAGCTACGGCCTGTGGGAGCGCCGGTTTGGCGCGAATCCTGCGGTCGTGGGCCAGACGGTCACGCTCGACGGCCGCGCGCACAAGGTCATCGGCGTCATGCCTCGTCAATTCGAATTTCCGGTCTTCAATTTCAAAGGCGAAGCGTGGACCGCACTGAAAAACACCTCGGAAGGCGTGGTCAACCGCTCCGCATCGCCGTCGATTGTCGCGATCGCCAGACTCAAGAAAGGCGTGAGTTACAC
>DATKHR010000353.1:0-2764 GCA_035510155.1 Vicinamibacterales bacterium | reverse complement strand
AGAGCGTTTCTTCAGCTCGTGCCGAGGCCGCTCGCCATCACGCGGTTTCGCGAGCTCGGGTACCCGAATCCCCGACCCATCGGCAGGACGGCGGTCGTGGCCGCTGTGGCGTGGGCGATGTGGCTGACCAGACGATCGAAGGACTTCGCGCTCGCCGCCGCCCTTGGCGCGTTCACGGTGCACGCGTTCTTCGTGTTGAGCCCCGGCATGCACGAGCAGCACCAGCTGTTTGAGGTGCCGCTCCTCGCGCTGGCCGCCTCGCTTCGCCGGCGCCTCCGTCCCGTGTTTGCGGCCGTCAGCGCGATCGTCGCGCTCAACATCAACTACATCTACGGCGCAGGCCTGGGCATGGGGTGGGCGGTGCCGCGGATGATGACCGGCATCGATCTGAGCGTGCTTGTTGCATTCGTCAACGTCGGCGTGCTGTTCTGGTTCGCGCGCCGTCTTCGAGACGAAGCCCGCGCCGATCGTCAGGCGTCGGCGGCGACGAGACCCCTAGGCGCCGGCGGCTCCTAGATCCTTCTGGTGTCAGCCACGAGCATTGTCAGGAGCGTGCTGACGACGCTGACGACGATGGCGCCCAGAAAGGCCGCCCAGAATCCGTTGACACGGAATCCGAGGCCGAGGACCCCGGAAATCGTGCTGGTGAGCCACAGCAGGAACCCGTTGACCACAAGCGCGAAGAGGCCGAGTGTGACCAAGATGATGGGGAACGTGAGAATTTTCGCCAACGGCCCGATGAACGCGTTGACGACACCGAAAACGACGGCAACGCCGAGGAACGGCAGCCAGGTCCCCGAGTACGTTACGCCCGGCACGATCCGAGTGGCGACGTAGAGCGCGGCGGCGTTGACGAGCGTGCGAATCAAAAACGGCATGGCGTCACTGTAATCCGGTTTCAGCTCAGCGCGGCGATCAGATGGTCGATATCTTCCTGGGCGTTGAACACCGAGACGGACACCCGGAGGCGCCGCTCGTCCTCGATGATCGTCGCCGTCACCCCGGCTCGCTTCAGCTTCCTGGCGGTGTCAGCGGCGTCTTTGAGCTGGAACGCCACCGTTGGCGTCTCGTTCCCTTTCGGCGTCACCGAAGGGTACCCCATCGCGGGCAGCTCGTGCTGGAGGCGGTCGGTCAGTTGCCGGGCGTGCGCGCGGATGTTCGCGAGGCCGAGGCGCTCGATGTACTGGAGCGACGTGTGCGAGCAGAGCGCCAGTGCGTTGGGGAACGTGCCGGTCTCGTAGCGCGCCGCGCCGGGCAGCGGCTCCCAGGTGATGCCGATGCGGTCGAACTTCGCGAGCTGTCGATGACCGTACCTCGTCGTGGGGACGACGGTGTTCTGCAGGTCCTCGCGCACGTAGAGAAAACCGAATCCCCGCTCGCCCATCAACCACTTGTAGGTCGCCGTTGATCCGAAATCGATCCCCATCGCGCGCACGTCGATCGGCACCGCCCCCGCGGCCTGTACCATGTCGGCAAACACGTAAGCACCGTGCGCGTGCGCCAGGTCGCTGATGGCGCGGGCATCATGGAGGTAGCCGTTGACGTTCGAGACGAGCGCCATGGAGACAAGACGCGTGTTCCTGTCCACGACGCGCTCCATGTCCTTGATGTCGATGGCCCAGTCACGATGCTTCACGACGCGCAGCTCGAGACCTTTGGCCTCGAGCGACTTGTACATGTAAAGCGATGTCTCGAAATGCAGCTCGTCGAGCACGACATTCCCGCCGCGCCTGGGCAAATCCATGCCCATGACGACGATGTTCTCGCCGTCGGACGTGTTCTGGACAAACGCGATCTCGTCGGCTTTCGCACCGATGAGTTGAGCGAAGCGACGCTTGAGGTCGTTCTGCTGTTCGGGGCCGAAGTCGCCGCGCCCCTCTCCGGGCCCTTTCAGACGAAACGCGATGTGGTCCGCGAGCGCCCGCGAAGCGGGCAGGCTCATCGGATGGATTGCCGCGGAATTCAGGTAGACCTCGTTTGACGCGATCGGAAAGTCGGCGCGGACCGACGGAGGGAAGATCGGTGCGCCGGCCGGCGGCAACCAAGTCGATGCCGATGTGGTTTCTCCTGTCAGGCCCGGCAGGACAGGTGCCGCGAGTGCCGCGGCGCCCAACAAGAACTCACGACGCGCGATTGACATGATGCGTCCTCCGCCTAGCGGCGCTCTTCCCGAACGACGACCGTCCGCACGTCGATGACCGCACCCGCGGTCGCGCCATCAACCGCCCGGAACGTCACCGTCACCCGTTGCTTGCCTCGAGTCAGCCCCTCGGGGAGCAGATATTCTCTGTCGAGCTGCTCGGTCGGATGGTATTCGAGCGTCTCGGTCGCGACCTTCTGGCCGTCGACGAGGATGTCGAACACGCGCTTCCGGCCCTCGCTTCCCCGATACCCGGATACGAGCGTCACCGGGGCATCGGGCCGGACGTTCAGGTCATAGCTGAACCAGCCGTTCGGCGCCTCGCGCGTGCGCCGGCCCTCGAAGTACCCCTCCCGGGCGTTCTCGCTCCGCAGCGCATGTGCGGTCTCGCTCCCTGCGTCGTCAATCACGACGATGTCGAGGGTTCGGCGTTCGAGCTCCGCCCGTCGCGCGGCTTTGGCGGCGGTGTCTGCGGCGACCTCCGCCTGGCGCTTCGCCCAAACGGCGGGCGAGTACAGGTTCCAGTACACCGTATAACGTTCCGCAACGATCCGATAGAGCGGCACGAGATCGACGTCGTGCGGCTGGGCGAGGCCCTTCGTCCTGAAATGCAGCGGTGCGCCG
>DATKHR010000352.1:0-15053 GCA_035510155.1 Vicinamibacterales bacterium | reverse complement strand
GGCGGCAAGCCGCGTCCTGTATCAGAACGGCGTGCCGCTGGCGGCGCTGGAGGGCGACTATCTGAAAACGCTGGCGGAAGTCCCGGCGGCGGTCGCGTCCCAAGTGGCAACGACGCTCGCCGGCCGGTCTCTCCCTTCGGTTGTCAGCGGATACGTGGGTCGAGCGGACTTACGGGAGCCTTCCCAGTAACTAATTGATCTATAAAGACTTACTCAGGCGAGATCGACATCCGACCGCAGTCGTCGCACTTCAGATACAGCACAGGCAGTGCTTCGGAGCGCCCGACGATCTTCGCGTTGGGCACGCCGCATCGCGGGCACACAATGCCTGAGGTGGAACGTTTGGCCATATCTCTTCTCCTTACTCCTTTTGGGACTTGGGCCTTGGACTCGGGTGCGCGCGCTCCCGCAAAGGGCCGCGCTACACACTTAGACTCCGGGATTCAGGAGAAGGATACAGGATTTCGCGGGCGAGGCGCCAGAAAGCTCATCAGCGAGGCGGCCCCACCGGTTTGATCGTCACCTGCACCGCCTTGCGATACTTGACCGGAACGCCACTGAGCGTGGCCGGGCGGTATCGCCAGTTCCGCGCGGCGGCAAGGGCGAGCTGATCGTACGCCGATGAGACAGAAATACGCATCATCACCGACTCGACAGCCCCTGCTTCGTCGATGACGACCTCAATCATGCCCTGACGCGGGATCACGACCTGACCGGGAAAGGCAGGCAGCTCCTGATGGATAACGATGGGGGGCGTGACTTCAGCATCGTTGCTCGTGAAAATACGCGGCGGCTTCGGTGCCGGCGGCGGCTCGACGACCGGTGGCGCGGCCACTGGCGGAGGAGGCGGCGGCGGGGCCGCCGCAGTCGTCGCCAGATCCTTGAAGCCAATCGCCAGCGTCCGCAGGTCCGACAGCGGCGGTTGATTGGCCGCGGCTACGGCATCAGGGTCGTTCATCGACTCGAGCACTTGACCAAAGCCGGCTGCAGCGGCCGCGAACTCCTTTCTGTCATAGGCGCCCTTCGCCTGCATGTATTTCTGTTGGATGATTGTCGGAAGCACACGGCGCCGGACCTCGCTGAACGCGTTGCGGACGCGTGGCGACAGATCGTCGGACGGACGGTAGCTCGGCGAGTTGGAGACGACCCGCTCAATGGCGTGCTCGGCCTCGGCCGTGCGGCCGAGCGCGAGCAGGCAGAACGCTCGATACTGCTGGATCGAGTTGACTTCGTCGACAGGGCGTCCTGATTCCGGCAGTTTGTTCAAGATGGCCAGCGCGTCTTCGTAGGCGGCTGAGGTGTACAGGTCGCGGGCCGCTGTGATCGATTCCTGCCCCAGCCCGTGCCGGGCGGTCAACAGCACGACCGCGACGACGCCGAGCACCTTGCGTGACATGACCTCCTCCTACTTCTTTCGCAGATCCACGCTCACGCGGACAGGCCCTTTCAGCGAGACGGTTGCAGCGTACTTCTGCTCGCCCAGATCCGGATGACGGAAGACAATCTCGTGCGGGCCGATGGGCAGCGACAGATTGCCGATCGGCGTCTCGCCGACGCGCTCGCCGTCGATCCACACGTCGGCCCAGGGCAAGGCGTTGATGGCAATGATGCCCTTCGGCCACTCGATCTTGAGCGGCGCCGTCCTGCCTGGAGGGACTTGAATCGTGCGCGACTGGCGGTACCCGAGTGTCTCATTGACGATTTCGATGTCGTGGCGCCCCGCGGTCATCATCAAGCGATCGGTCTGGCTGGTGCCCACCAGCCGCTTGCCTTCGAACACCTGCAGCTCAACCGGCGCAGTCACTGAGATCCAGCCTGACACCGGCGCGCTTTCCACCGTTGTCAACGGCACGACGAGCGACGCCGTCATCCCCGCCTCGACCGATACCGTCTGCTTGACGTTCGAGTTTTCGCCTTCGAGCACCACAGAGTGCTCGCCTGCCGCGAGCGACTCCACGAGCACTGGCGACCTCCCTCGTGGGATCCCGTCAACCGTGACCTGCGCGCCCGCCGGCTCCGTGCGCACCTGCAGCTGTCCGAAGGCGGTCAGGCCTTTCGGCAGCTCGATGTATTGCGACAGCTCTTTGCCGGCCGTGATCGTGATAGGAACCGAGCGCGGATCGCCCGCGCCCCGCAGCTCGACGTTGTGTGGTCCTTGTTTCAGCGTGAGACGGAGCGGCGTCACACCACCGGTCTGCCCATCCACGATGACCTGCGCGCCGGGCGGGTTCGTGTTGATGTTGAGCGTGCCGGTGGCGGTGGAGCCCCCGCCCGCTGCCAGAAACTTGCGGCCGGCGAAGACGCCGCCTGCCGAGATGACGATCAACGCCACTGCGGCCGCCGCAATGCGACCCAACGGCCGCCCGGTCGCGGTTGTATCGTCATCCTCGACCGTATCCTCGGCAACCCTGCCCGCAGCATAGAGCGGCGTTTGTGGCGGCCACGACAGGTGTTGGCCCGCAGGCGGTTCGCTTCGTTTGGGCGGTGGCAAAACGCTCGCCGCTTCCTTTTTCAGAACGTTTGCGGCTTCTTGCTTCAGGACATTGGCGTCTTGCTTCAGGACATTGGTTTCGTGCTTCGAGAAGCTGGTGTCCTGCTTCGGGAAGCCGGAGTCTGGCTTCGTGAGGCCGGTGTCTGGCTTCGTGAGGCCGGTGTCTGGCTTCGTGAAGCCGATGTCTGGCTTCCTGAAGCCGATGTCTGGCTTCGGGCTCGCGGCCGCTTGATTCAAGACGCTCGGGCTGGCGTTGCCCGGCTCGTCCTTCTTGGCATCTCTGGACGACCCATCGCGCTTCGGGGGCCGACGAGTCATCGCCAACCAGCCCGACGCGTAAGCAGGATTTGCCCCGGCGCCTGCGGGCTCCGGCGCGGTCTGAGGCGGCTCCGGCTTTCTGGGCGCGGGCGTCTCGATCGCCGGCGACGGCGCACCCTGCGCAGGCACGCTCGAGCGAGACTCGTGTCTCGCGGGCGGAGCGCTCGCAAGGGGCGAGACAGGCGAGGCCGAGGGGCCAGATGCGGGCGTGGGTGTTTGATCCTCTTCCTCTTCGTCTTCTGCTTCGCCCGACAGCACACGGTCAAGCTCGTTGCGGGCCTCGAGGGCAGTCGCAAATGAGTGCTGCGGGTCGAGCTGCAGCGCGCGGCCAATCCAGGCTCGGAGCCCGCCCGGAAGCGGCTCGAGCGCGCCCTTGGACGAGATGGCTCGCGCGGAAGCGAGAACGTCGCCAACCCGGGACGGATACTCGTCCTCATGCAGCAGGCGTCCCAGGATCAGTGACAGGGCGACGACACCGATCTGCGTGACGTCCGCCCGATGGTCGAAATGCGCCAACCCCTGCGCGGGCGGCAGCGCGATGCGGAGCTCCTTCCAGTACCGTTCCCGCGAGAAGCGCAGCTGCTCGAGTGCGGCGCCGAGGACGTACTCCACGATCACGACGCGCGCGTTCGGCGTCACGATGATGCGCTCCGGGGCGATCGCCCCATGCGCGACGTCGCGTGCGTTCTCGTGCAAGATGGCGACGGCTGCCACGAGTTGCCGCATCAAATGAACTGATGCATTGATGTCGAGCGTCATCGGGCGCCGCTCGCTCGCCGCGAGCAGGTTGGCGAGGCGCACGCCCTTGATCGAATCGGAGACGACGGCCAGCGTGGACGCCGGATCGCTGAGGCGATCAACGCTTCGGACACGACCGTAATAGACGTGACGGAAATTGGCGAGGCGACTGGCGCGTTCGCGGAGGGCGAACTCGAACGAGGGAATCGCCGTCAGCTCGCCGCGCAGGCAAAGCTGTTCGATCGTGTCGGCGCCGCTGACGTCGCTGATACGGCGGCGTTCGCCGAGGCCGTCGTGGAAAATGATCGGCTTGGACGCCGTCCCGGGCGCGCGAGCTGGATCCATGGGAAGCCCCTCGGGGCCTCTGTAAATGCGCGAACTGTGCCGTTCGGACGCGTGCGGCCCGAGGGAGACAACTCGTTCATCGACAGTAGTTTCTCGCGACGCTTACAGGACCGGCGTCTGCAGGGCGAAAACTGTCACCCGCCAGATTTGTAAGTACAACGACGGTCGTGTGAGGCGAAAGGATGCGAAAGATCAGAAATCGCACATCCATCACACTCACACGGCGCGACATTCGCGGCGACCGCCGCTCTGCCTGGGCTACTGCTCGGGCTCCGGCGACGTCGGCGTGGTAGCCGGTGGGGCGTGCATCTCATACTCGTACGGCGGCTCGGCCCCGAGCAGATACTTCACGAAATAGTCCCAGCGGCGGCGCACCATGTACGGCTCGTTGCCAAATCCATGCCCGCGATTGGGCAGCATTAGCAAATCGAAGTCCTTGTTGGCCTTGATCAGCTCGTTGACCACGAGCAGCGTGTTGTACGGGGGCACGTTGGTGTCCATCGTGCCGTGCGCCAGCAGCAGCTTGCCTTTCAGATTCTTGGCGACCAGCTGATTGGCCTGATTGTCGTAGTTCGTCGTGCCGTCGGCATTCATGCGCAGCAGGCCTTGCCACTTCTCCGCCCAGTCGTCCTCATAGCTGCGGTTGTCGTGATTGCCGGCCTCCGAAATGCCGACCTTGAAAAAATCGGGGTAACGAAACATCGCATCTGCCGCCGCGTATCCCCCACCCGAATGGCCGTAGATCCCGGCGCGGTCGACGTCGATCCATGAGAACCGCCGCGCCAGCTCCCTCATGCCTGCGACCTGGTCCGCGAGCGTGTTGTCGCCCATGTTTCCGTAGTAGGCCTCATGGAACCTCTTGGACCGCCACGGAGTGCCCATGCCATCGATCTCGACAACAATGAATCCGAGCTCCGCGAGCGCCTGCGCGTCGCCGCGGGCTGCCGAGAACGTTCGCCCTCCCACACTGCCGGTCTGCGGACCGGGATAGATATGGTTCACGATCGGGTATTTTCTCGACGGGTCGAGCGTGGTCGGCTTGTACAGCAGGCCGTACAGGTCGGTCGACCCATCTCTTGCCTTCACGGTGATCGGCATCGGCGGCCGCCAGCCTCTCGCGGTCAGCCTCGAGATATCGGCCGCCTCGAGTGTCATGAGGAGCGTGCCATCGGCGTCTCGCAGCTCCGCCACCGGCGGGACGTCCGGCTTCGAGTACACGTCGACAAAAAATCGCCCCGACGGCGACACCGTGATGTCGTGATCGGCGTCACCCGGCGTGAGGAGGCGCAAGTTCTGGCCGTCCATCCCTATTCGATAGAAATGGCGGAAGTAGGGGTCGCGCCCACTCTCCTTGCCGACCGCCGCGAAGTACAGCACGCGGTTCTGTTCATCCACATGCAGCAACTGCGTCACGTTGCCTTCGCCTTTGGTGATCTGCGCCTTCTCGCGTCCCGTCTTCAGGTCGTACAGGTACAGCTGCCCCCAGCCGTCTCGCTCGGAGAACCAGATGACCTCATTTGACCGCGGCAGGAAGCGCCAGTTCACCCGCCCGTTCCCGGCCTCGAAGAAGGTCTCGGTTTTCTCCTCCATCACCGTGCGAACCACGCCCGTCGACGCGTCGGCCACGTACAGCTGTTCCCGTTTGTGGTCTCGCGCCGTTGACACGAACGCGACCGCCGTTCCGTCCTCGCCCCACTGCACGTCGCTCCACTCGCCTCCGCGACACGCGATGTCGTCACAGAGCGACGAACGATGCTGGTCGGGCTCCATCTGGAAGCGCGTGATCTTCCCCGTCGCGACGTCGATCACGACGCGGTGGATCATCGTGACGACGGCATCTCCGGGCAGGGGGTATTTCCAGGCCTGCAAATTGGGGTGTCCGACGCGCGTATCGACGACGTACATCTCGCCGACGTTTCGCTGATCCTGCTGAAATGTCGCTATCTTCTTCGAATCGGGCGACCAGACGAGGATCGGCCGATCGCTTCGCGTCCAGCCGGCATTGTCCGTGGCGTACCCGAAGTCTTTCACGCCGTCGGTCGTGAGCTGTGTCTCTTTCTTTGTCGTGACGTCTCGAATCCAGAGATTCCAGTCGCGCACGAACGCCGTGCTCCGCCCGTCAGGCGACGGGGCATCGTTCCGCGCGCCCCGCGCGAGGGTCATCTCGTCACGGCTCGCGGTCTTGCATGCCGGCAGATCGCAGGTCGCGCGCGTCCGGGTCGTCCCATCGATCAGAAACGCCTCAGAGCCCTTCTCAGTCGTGGTGCGGTACCAGAACCGTTCGTTGGACACCCAACGGGGACGGACGCCAGCGTGGAGCACGAGCGGCGTGGTGTTGTACGTCATGAATCGTTCGGCGTGGGCGTAGTCGTCCGCCGTCAGCGCGCCCGCCGTTGTGCCATCCGTTCTCGCTCCAGTTCCGCTCTGCTGGGCGAAGACCATATCCGAGGTGCACACGCCGGAGAAGACGATCACAAAAAGGGCCCACTCGGAGAGCGCCGTTGCCAAGCCGATCCGAATCGCTTGAGAGGACATATCGTTGGATTATATGAGGACGCACGATGACAGTCGGTGTTTTCCTCAAGGAATTTGACCGAACCTGTTGGCAAGGTCCTTGAAACATCTCAGTGGCGAGGTTTCAAGAGATCATGTCGCGCACATTCCTGGCATCCACCGCCGTCGTGTTGACGACGATGACGCTCGCGTCCACGCCGGCGTTTGCCGACCGATCCGAGCGTCGAGCGCCATCTCGAGGTTCGGCCCCTGAGCGGCGCGCCGCGAGTCCGCAGAGTCCATCACGCGCGCAGTCGTCGCCAGGCTCGCCAGCTTGGGAGTCGGCGCCCACGACCGGGCGGGGTGGATCGGGTGGCCAGACAGCGGGGCGGGCTGTCCCGCGATCCGCGGTGAGACCTGAGGTGGCTCGTCCGTACGTCGGCAGGCCCGCTGTCGCGCCGATGTATTCGCGTCCCTCATTTGTGCCGCCCTCGGCTGTGCCACGCTCGGCTCTGCCGCCGTCGTCCGTGTCTCCGTCATATGCTCGGCCTGACAATGCGCGCCCCGGCTACGCGCGGCCTGAGTACAACCGGCCGTACTCTTCGGGGCCCTACTACGGGAGACCCTATTACGCGAGACCGTACTACACGAGACCGTACTACACGAGACCGTACTACCTGGGCCCTTACTACTATGCGAGGCCCTACTATGTTGGCCCGTACTTCTTCCGCCCACGGTTCAGCGTAAGCTTCGGTGTGTTCGTGGGCTACCCCGTGCCCTATCCGTACTTCTATCCGTATCCCGTCCCGGTCTATGGATACGCCGCGCCGTCGACTCCAGTGATCGTCGGACCTGGTTCCACGCAGTACGGCGGCGTGAGTCTGGAAATCAGCCCGAGTGACGCCACCGTCTACGTCGATGGGGGGTACTCCGGCATCGTGCGAGACTTCGACGGTACCGAACGCACGCTGACGCTGACGACCGGCCGGCATCGGATCGAAATCAACGCGCCGGGGTACGAGCCGATGACGCTTGACGTCGACACGGTTCCCGGCCAGATCGTGCCCTATCGTGGTGATCTGCAGCCGCTGCAATAAAGACGCGGTGATTCGGGATTCGTGACCAACCAAGGCCGTCAGGTCGAGATGAGTTGCTCGTGTAAAAAACCGGCCGCGGGGGGGTAGGAGTCCGCGGCCGGCCGCGCGCGCAACGCGCGACTAGCGCGTTACTGGACGCGCACGAGCTGCCCGCGGGCGAAGCCCGCGGGATTCAGTGTCGAATGCACGTTGAAATAGAAGCCTGCCGGGTTGTTGATGATCGAGTCGAAGACCGCCAGACTCGCAGGAGTGATGTTGGTCTTGATGAACGAGCCGCTCCCGTTCGCGAGGATTGTGGCGTCGGTGGCCGAAAGTTGCGTGCTGAACACGATGCTGCCGTTCGAGCCCGCAGGGGCCTGATGGATGTGGGCAATGTTGACGGGAGTCCCGGGGGGAAATCCGGTCAGGGTGACGACGAACGTCGCGGTCCCCGCCGTCACGTTGTTCTGAGCGTCTCTTGTCACATTGAACGTGATCGACACATGGCCGCTCCCCGTCGATTCGGCATTCGACACCGGCGGAACCTCGTTGGACGGACGGAGCTCCGCGGTAAACGTCGGGCTGTTCGCGGAGCTCGGCGTGCTCGGCGAGCTACTGCTGCAGCCGGCAGCGATCAGGCCAAGCGAAAACATGACGATGGACGCCTGCTTCATGCATCACGCTCCTGGTTTACTCGGTACTCGTTGCTCGTTACTCGGTACTCATTGCTCGTCGGTCGTTGATCGTCAGAAGAATTTCCTGCTCAAATTGAAGCCGAGAAACACACCTTTGGTCCCGCCCAGGGCGAGCTGGGCGTAGGTCGTCGCGGCGCCGCCCGTGAATGTCAGCGAGAAATGATGGCCGCCGACACGTTGCTCGATTGCAAACCCGTAGGCCGCATAGCTGCCCGAAGGCACGTAGCCCCCGATCCGCGGCGTCACTTCAGCAGATACATAGGTTGCCTCGAGGAAACGGAGACGCCCGCCGACCCCGATGAAGCCCGTATCGCGGGTCGGGCTCGCGTCGATATCGGTGTTGTGAACCCAAAACGGCGTGGCGTAGAGCGCCACGCGATCCCGGATGTCACGCGAGAGGACGAGACCGAGCGCAGGCGAGTAGTCGCGCTTGAAGTTATCTTGCCCCTCGACGGACACGATCGCCGATATCCCAATCGGCAGCCGCTCACCTTGACGCCAGCCGTCGTACTTCGCCGAGAACTGAAACGTCTTTTGGATTTGCGTCCTGAGAACAATCGCCTGGAGATGACGAACGACGCCGAAGCGATACTCGAGACCGATGAACGCGCCGTTGTCGAGGCCGAACAGATTCGACGCCGCCTCGGAGAAGCTCACGCTCGTCAGATCGAGATTGAACCGATGCGTCAGATGGAAATCGCTCCCATGGACCGGCAACGGCATCGTTGTGGGCAGATTGATGACGACGAAATCAGGCTCTACGGGCCTGAGGCTCGCGTCATCCTGCTGGGAGGCTGGCTGACCGGGCTCAGCCGGCGGTGGCTGAACAGGCTCCTGGGACGGTTGCTGAGCACGGGCCGGAACAACGCCGATGGCGAGCCAGAGAACAAGACCGAGGAGAACGAACGACCAAACAGAATGAGAGTGTCGGATCACGGCGGCCTCCTTGAGCAAGGTTGGGACCAGGGCAAACGCATTGAAAACACAGCACCTATAACGACGGCAGGCATTACCCGGAGCGTAAACCCTTACGAAGGGCGTCGCCGTACGGGCGAGCGACCCTCGTATGCGACGCGGCCGCCGACCATCGTCATCGACACGCGCATCTGCTGAATGCGCTTGTCGGGGCAGGTCAAGATGTCTTCTGGAAGCACGACCAGATCAGCGAGCTTTCCGGGTTCGATCGAACCCTTCATCGCTTCTTCGAATGTCAGATACGCATTGTTGATGGTCTCGACCCGGAGCGCTTCCTGACGGCTGATCCGCTGATCCGGACCGAGCACGCCGCCGCTAATCGTGTCGCGTGTCACGAAGTGGTAGATAACCCAGAGGGGCGGGTACCGCACGACCGAGGAATCCGTCCCGCCGGCAACGATGAAGTGACGATCCAGGTAGGCGCGCATCGGCGTCGTCCATGCCGCGCGCTGCGCTCCCCAGTATCGTACGAGGCTCGGGCCGGCAAGATACAGGTGATCCTGCGCGGAGATGACGAGGTCGAGCGCCTTCATCCTGGGAAACTGATCTGACTGCGGGATGAACCCGTGTTCGATGGTCCACCGTTTCCCCACGATCGACCGTTCCGCGTTGGCTACTTCATACGCGGAGAGCACTTCGTCGATTGCGGCGTCGCCGACGGCGTGGGTCGCGACTCTCCAGCCGAGGCGGTTCAGCTCCTTGACAACGTCGGTATAAGGCGCCTGGGCCATCGTGTTCACGCCACGGAACGTCCCGGACTCGCCCCACGGCTCCGCATACGGTTGGCGCATCCAGCCGCCTTCGAAGCCACCGTCCACGCCGAGCTTCATGCCGCCGATCCGGACCCACGCGTCGCCTTCATCGGGGCGAACCCCGGCCGCCTCGATGGCGTCTCGCATCTTCGGACCGGTGTCGGCAGAAAGTCGAAGGAGCTGGTTGACCCGAACCGTCAGCATGCCCCGGCGCGCCATGTCCTGCAGCAGCCGATATTGCTCGATCGGTGCGCCCGGGTAGCGGATGCTGGTCAACCCAACGGTGTTCAACCGGCGATGCTGCTCAACCAGCGCCTCGACCGTGAGCGGCGGGGGCGCCGGCAAAGACACGAGCGATTTGGCTCGATCGATCAGCTCGCCGTTCAGCTCGCCGTCGTCACCATGCGTGATGCGCCCGCCCGGAACCTGCGGCGTGTCCTTCGTGAGATTCCACTTCTTCAGCGCCGCGGAGTTGAGGACGTACTCGTGGCCACCCCGCACGGCCACCACCGGATTGTTCGGGGAAACCCTGTCCAGATCGCGACGATACGGCAGCCGGTGCTCGGCAAGCTGCGCCTCGTGCCAGTCGCTGTTGGTGACGATCAGATCGCCCGGGCGGCTCCGCGCCACACGGGCCGCGACAGCCGCAAGGACATCAGCGATCGATCGGGCGCCGGCCAGATCGACGCCCGGCCCGCCTCCAGCGTCGTGCAAGTGACCGTCGGCAAGGCCCGGGATGACTGTCTCGCCGTGCAGATCGATCACCCTGGTCGCCGGGCCTGCGTGTCGGCGAATCGAAGCGCTGCTGCCCACCGCCGTAAACTTGCCGTCCGAGATCGCGATCGCCTCGGCGATCGAGAACCGTGCGTCGACGGTGATGACATGGCCGCTGACGAGAATGGTGTCGGCAGGTCGCTCCGCGACGCGCGGTTGCTGGGCGGCAACCGCGAGCGCCACGAGCGGCGGTACGAGCGCCTGGCCTCGCGCGATCACTTGGCGGCCGCCGCCATCGGTGTTCGCAGCGTGCCGATGCCTTCGATCTCGATCGTGACGACATCGCCTGCCTTGAGGAACTCCGGGGGCTTGCGGCCGGCGCCCACGCCGTCAGGTGTGCCGGTCGAGATGACGTCGCCCGGGTACAGGGTGAGGATGGACGAGAGGAACCGAATCATGTGCGCTTCATCCCAGATCAGATTCTTCGTGTTGCCGTCCTGCTTCACGACCCCGTTGACCTTCGTGATGATGTGAAAGTGCGGTGGACTGGGCGCGAACTCCTTGGGGAGGATGAACGGACCAAATGGCGCCGACCGATCGCGGCTCTTGCCGCGGAACCAGTTCGGCCCGGGAAACATGGCGGTCAGCGGACGGCCGGGTCCACCGCGATCGCTGACGTCGTACATGATGCTGTAGCCGAACACGTACCCATGGGCCTGCGGCTCCGTGATATTGAGCGCCGGCTTGCCGATGACGATCGCCAGCTCGCCCTCCCAATCGATGTTGCGGCTGGGCGGCATGAAGAATGGGTCATCGGGATCGATGATGCACGAGCGTGGCGACTTCGCGAAAAAAACCGGATCCTCTTTGTCCGGGTCGGCCTCCTCGGCAGCCTTCTGCTGCGGGCTGCCCGGCGCGAACATCTCGCCCGCGTGGAGCCGGTAGTTCGCCGCGATGGCAAGCACGTTGTACGGGTACTTGATCGGGGCTTTGATCGCCACATTCGAAACGTCGAAGACAAACGAAGCCTCATCGGTCTTCGCACCCTTGTAGAAGTTGGCGATCTGATAGAGACGCGGCTTGACGCGATCGTAGGCCTCAATGAGCCCTCGCATCTCATCGGGCATCTGCAGCGGCGCCAGGCCGGCAGTCTTTGAGAGGGCGTCGTTGGCCGCAGCAATGTCGAGCACGCGGCTGCCGAGGACCAACCCGACCCGTACCTTCCCGGCCGCCTCGAACGTCGCCAGCTTGAAGGGCGTGTCGGGCGTCTCGGCTATCGGTGCGCGTTGAGCGCCTGGCGCCACGCCCCAGGCGATGGCGACGACAAGCACCAAGGACCTTCTGTTCATGCCGCCATGATACGCCGCCCGTTTGGGTGATCCATCACCGATTCTCTTCTGCGACGATGCGCATATGAAGAACGAATCACTCACGACATTCTCCAACCAACTCGCGGATACCGTCGAGGCGGTCGCGCCGTCGGTCGTGCAGGTTCAAGGACGCCGGCGGCCGGCCAGCGGACTCGTGTACTCTGACGGTGTGGTGTTGACGACCGCCCGCGCGCTCGGACGTGGCGACGGCCTCCACGTGCGCCGTCACGATGGCCAGAGCTTCGATGCCGAGCTCGCCGGTTGGGACCCCACGACGAGCCTCGCGGTCTTGCGAGTCGCCGGGCTCGCAACCCCGCCAGTCACGCCGGCGAACGCTCTGCCTCGCGTGGGCCAGATCGCGATCGCGGTTGCGCGCTCCTGGAGCAACGCCGTCACCGCCAGCACCGGCATCGTGTCGGTCATCGGCGGACCGCTGCCGACCGGCCGCCGGCGGGCGATCGACCAGATCATCCGCACCACGGCACCCATGCACGACGGATTTGCCGGCGGCGCGTTTCTCGACACGTCGGGCGCCCTGCTCGGCATCTCAACCGCCGCAGCGATCCGCGGACTGGGTGTCGTCATCCCGGCGGCGATTGCGTGGAAGACTGCTGCGACCGTGCTCGAGCACGGTAGCCTCAAGCGCGGGTACCTTGGCATCGCGGGACAGCCGGTCGTCCTTCCGGAGCAGCAGCGGGGCGCGCTCAATCGCGAAGATGGACTGCTGGTGGTCGCTGTGACGAGCGGGAGTCCCGCAGCCGCAGCCGGACTCCTCGTCGGTGACATTGTTCTCGAGTTCGACGGCCGTGCCGTTCATTCGCCTGAGGATCTGCTCGACCTGCTGCTCGGCGATCGCGTGGGACGCGCGGTCTCGTTGCGCCTCGTTCGCGGCTCGTCGGCGCTGGACCTTACGGTCACCGTCGGCGAACGCCCGACTCGCCCGGCCGACTGATGCGCGTCGTTCTCGTCGGATCGACGCCCGAGCGCGATGACCTGCGCAGGCAACTGCGGGGTACCGGGCTTGACGTCGTCGGCGAGTTCGGATCGCTCGAGGCCGCGGAGGCGTCGGATTTGGGCGCCGATGCATACATCCTGGGGCGCGGGACGTCCACGTTGGGGCGCGCGACGTCGCGGCGCAAGGGGGTGGACGCGAGGCTGGACGGGGAATTGGACCTGCCGGCTGAATCGCTCACCTCGCGCGAGGTTCAGGTGCTGGAGCTGCTCGCCGAGGGTCTATCCAACAAGACAATCGCCCAACGGCTGGGCATCAGCGACCAGACGGTGAAGTTCCACGTCGCGTCGATATCTGGGAAGCTCGGCGCGGTCAACCGCACCGACGCCGTTCGGCGCGCCGTCCGTCACGGGCTGATCACGCTTTAACGCGGGAAGAACCAAAACGTGCTTCAGGGGCGCTCCGAGGGAACGATGGTGATATGCCGGCGTTCACCACCCCGAAGGATCGTCATGTCGACAGGGACGCCGATCCGCCCATCGGTGAGCTGCCGGAGCAGATCGTCGATGCCGGCAACCGGCTGGCCGGCAAGCGCGATCACGACGTCGCCATCCCGCGCGCCCGCCGCGGCCGCCGGGCTGTTCCGCTCCACCGAGACCACGAAGACGCCCGACGACACGGCAAGCTGGTTCGCGCGGGCAATGGCGCGCGGAATCGGCACGTTCTGCCCTCCGAGCCCGATGTAGCTCCGCCGGACCCTTCCGTCCCGCATCAGACGCCCCGCCACAAATCGAGCGGTGTTGCTCGCAATAGCGAAGCACAGGCCCTGCGCCGGCAGAATCATGGCCGTATTGATCCCAATCACCTCGGCGCCCGACGTCACGAGCGGGCCGCCCGAGTTGCCGGGGTTGAGCGACGCGTCGGTCTGGATAATGTCGTCCATCAAACGCCCCGACTGCGCCCGAAGCGAGCGACCGAGCGCGCTCACGACCCCAGCCGTCACCGAGTGATGGAAGCCGTACGGGTTGCCGATCGCGATCGCAATCTGACCAACGCGAACAGCGCGCGAATCGCCAAGCCGCGCCCACGGGAGCGGCACGCCGCTCTCGTCGGCGACCCGCACGACCGCCAGGTCCGTGTCGGCGTCCTTGCCGACGAGATCCGCGCGCCTCGACCGGCCGTCCGGCAAGACCGCCGTGAGCGTCTCTCGACCATCGACAACGTGATTGTTGGTCAGCGCGAATCCGTCAGGGGTGAAGATGACGCCGGATCCGCCTGCGCGACCGGCTTCAATTTTGATCACCGCGGGTCCGACCGTCTCGACGGATCGGATGACGGCCTCGGAATACGCGTCGAGCAGCTCCGCGTCGTTTAGTCGGGGTATCACCGCTTCATCGTACGCGGCGGCGCATCCTGCCGCACCACCCGATTGGGGGATCAGAAAGTCAGGAAGTGAGGAGTCAGGAAATGATGAAGTTACGGCTTCCAGGCCATCCCATCAGGACCTGTTCCGGTCGAGATCTTCTTGGTGACTTGCCAGCTCTTGAGGTCAACGACGGCCACGTGGTTGTCGCCATTAACCGCGACATAGGCCATCGTCGCCTGCGCTCCTGGAGGTATCAGAACACCTTCGGGCGAGCGGCCGAGCGACATACGCCTGACCACTTTGCGCGCGGCCGTGTCGACGACGGCCAGCTCGCCGGTGTCGATGTCCGTGATGAGCGCGAGCTTGCCGTCGGGCGTCAGGCGGATCCGATTGGACCGCTTGGTACCGGCTTCGATCGTCTGCCGGACCTTGCGTGTGGCAACGTCGATCAGCGAGACCCCGCCATCCTGCGAGTGCGCGCTCCAGACGGTCTTGCCGTCCGGTGAAAGGTCGATGCCCTCGGGGCCTTTGCCGACGGGGATCACGGCCTGCGTCCACGACCCGTCTTCAGCCTGCTGGATGGCAGAGACGCTGTTCGACGCGATGTTGGATGTGAACAGGATCTTCGCGTCGGCGGTCGGCAGCACCATGTGCGTGCCGTTCTGTCCTGTCTCGAACTCCCAATCGATCTTGTCGGTCGCCGGATCATAGCGCGCGATTTTGCGGTTGGCTTCGGCGGTGAAGTACAGCTTGCCGTTGGCGAACGCG
>DATKHR010000351.1:0-3646 GCA_035510155.1 Vicinamibacterales bacterium | reverse complement strand
CGAGAGGCATCCCCTTCGTCACTCGCGCCTCCTTGGGCTGACGCGCCACTTCACGGACCTCATGGGCAGCAGCCACGGGGCTCGACCATGAGCCATGTGTCCGCCCGGCACCCAACCGGACGAGGTGAGCGTCATATCGCTGATACTGACCGCACGAGCTGCGCCGATATTCCGTGCACCAGCCACGGGGAATAAAAGACGCGGCGGAGCGGTCATTCAGGAGAGTCGTGCCGCGCCGGATCTTCGAGGAAGTCGTCTTGCCTCACGTGGACGCAGCGTTCAACTATGCCCGCTGGCTGACGAGAAGCGACGCGGACGCGGAGGACGTCGTCCAAGATGCCTGCGTGCGCGCGCTGCGCTTCTTGCCGTCGTTGCGGGGGGACGACGCGCGCGCGTGGTTGCTGACCATCGTCCGCAACACCTGGTACGGCCGGTTCTCGCGCAAGGGCGCCTCGGCGCAGCCCCTGGTCGTCAACGAAATGGCGGACGAACGGTCCGACGAAGGTCTTGACCCGGAAGCCTTGGTGATTCGGCAGCAAGCGGTCGACTCGGTACGCCGCGCCATCGAAGAGTTGCCCGTCGACTTTCGGGAGGTCATCGTCCTCCGCGAGCTCGAGGGGCTCTCGTACAAGGAGATAGCGGCGGTCGCTGGGATCCCCATCGGGACCGTCATGTCGCGGCTCGCGCGAGGCCGCGAACGGCTCCTGGCCGTGCTCGGACCATTACACGCGATGGAGGGCCGTCGTGACGTGTCATGAGGTCGGGCGGCTCCTGGACGCCTACGTCGATAACGAGCTGGACCCGGCGCAATCGGCGTCGCTTCAGGAGCACCTCGCGTCGTGCGTGGGATGCAGCCGGCGCGTGGCCGATCGGGAATCGCTCGGCCGCCTGATCCGAAGCGTTCCGTATTATGAGGCTCCCGATCGGCTCCGCGCGCACATTGCGACCGCCCGCCCGCGAACGCGTTACACGCCGAGCCTTCTCGCGTGGGCCGCGGCGCTGACGTTGGCGGTGTCGCTTGGCGGCGTGGCGGCGGTCAGGATGGTGCGCGCGAGACAAGGCGTCGACGTGACCGCCTCAGTAGCCGAAGCCGTCGTCAGCAGCCATGTCCGCTCGCTCATGGCTGACCATCTCTTCGATGTGCGCTCGTCCGATCAGCACATGGTGAAGCCGTGGTTTCTCGGGAAGGTGGACTTTTCGCCGCCGGTCGACGATCTCTCGTCGATTGGATTCCCACTGGTGGGCGGACGCCTCGACTACATCGCAGGACGGCCCGCGGCCGCGCTCGTCTACCAACGGCGCCAGCACACCATCAACCTGTTCATCTGGCCGGAGGCTGCCGGTGCGCCGTCCTCCGGAAGACCGGGGCAGCCGGACAAAGAGGACGTCCGCTCGACCAGGGGATTCCAGACGCGACATTGGGAGCGGGGCGGGATGTCGTTCTGGGCAGTCTCGGACCTGAACGACGCCGAGCTCGCTCAGTTCGAGCGCGCGCTTCGACACTGACCACACGAGAGGTCTGACAGAGCTCTGAACCGCGGAGCGCCTCCCCCACGAACGCTGTGGCGCCCGGAATAAACGCCCCCCTATTTCAATCTTCATCCCGGAACCCCGAACGTTGATGAGGCTGACACGATGACACGTACACGAATGGCCGTCTTCACGATGCTGATCGGTGTTGCGATGTTGAGGCTCGCCGCACGCGCTCCCGAGGCACTCCGCGCCGACGCGGAGGCCGCGTTGGGCGGGGCGCAACAAGCCGCAACCGAAGCGCCGGCCGGCTTCGACACCCCCACGCTGCTCGATCATCCAGGGTCGCAGAGCACGAGCAACGGGATCGAAGAGCCCCCGGGTGATACCTTCGCGCGCGACCAGCAGACGTACGAGCGGACGCATGACGTCACAACTGGACTTGGTCCGGTCTACAACGGGCGCGCGTGCGCCGAGTGCCATCAGAACCCCGTGAGCGGGGGCGCCAGCCAGTTCACCGAGATCCGCATCGGCCACCTGGACGCGCAAGGCAATTTCGTCAACCCCATCGTCCCGATCAACCACGGCGCAGACAGCATCTCGGGTCGATCGATCCTGAACGATCGGGCGGTGATCCCGGAGGCGCAGGAGCACGTGCCGGTCGCCGAAAACATCCGAGCGCTGAGAGCGGCCTTGAACACCCTCGGCGACGGCTTCGTGGAAGCGATCGACGACACCACGCTTCTCGCGATTGCCGACGGTCAGCCGAACGCGAGCGATGGCACGATTCACGGCGAGGCCATTCAAGTCGCCGTGCTTGAGGCGCCGGGCCACACCCGCGTGGGCCGCTTCGGTTGGAAGGATCAGCACGCCAGCTTGCTCTCCTTCGTAGCCGACGCGTACTTGAACGAGATGGGCGTGACCAGTCGGCTGCGGCCGAAGGACACGACGACGGTGGGGAAGATCACACCCGATCCCGAAGATGTGCCAGACGACCTCGGGCTCGCGGACGTCGATCACTTTGCGCAGTTCATTCGCGGGACAAAAGTCCCGCCGCGCGACAGTGTCCTGGCAGCGAGCGCAGACGGGCGAGCGGGTCAGGCCCTCTTCGCGAGGATCGGCTGCAACGCCTGCCACATCGAGTCCATCACGACCGCCCCGGCCGGAACGCTCATCAACGGCGGGACGTTCGCCGTCCCCGAGGCACTTGGCAACAAGATCATTCATCCGTTCAGCGACTTCCTGCTGCACGACATCGGAACCGGGGACGGCATCGTGCAGACGCCGCCGCAGGACACCGCTGACAAGCTGCGCACCGCCTCGTTGTGGGGTCTGCGCATGAGGCCGCGATTCATGCACGACCTCGGATCGCTGACCCTGCAGAATGCCATCGAGCGCCACCGTGGCGAGGCGCGGCATGTCTCGAGGCGATTCCGTGGTTTGAGTCCCGCCGAGAAGCAACAGCTGTTCACGTTCCTCGAGTCGCTGTAGCGGCCCTCCCGCCGAAAGGTGCAGATGTCCTCATGAAACAGATCGCGATCCCGCTCAAACTCTTCCCGCTCGCACTCTCCGCCCTCGCACTCTCGGCAGGCGGCGTCCTGGCCCATGAGAGCGCGTCACCCACACGAGTCAACCCCGTCATCGAGTGGAACCGAGTCCTGCTGACGATTGTCCGCACGCCGGGGGCGCAGCCCGCGACGATCCACCCGACGCGAAGCTTCGCCATCATGCACGCCGCCATCTATGACGCGGTCAACGCCATCGAGAAGAGCCACCGGCCGTACCTCTTGCGGCTCTTTGACGTTTCACCCGCCGCGTCGCAGGACGCAGCCGCGGCGGCCGCCGCTCACGACGTGCTCGTGGCCTTATATCCGTCGTTCAAAGCCGCGCTGGACATGCAGTTACAGGAGTCGTTGGCGCAGATTACCGATGGCTCCGACCAACCCGAAGGCATTCGCACGGGCCAAATCGCGGCGGCGCGCATTCTTGCCGTTCGCAGCCAGGACGGATCGAGCGCGTCGCCCATCCCGTTCGTGTTTGGCACGAAGCCCGGGGACTACCAATCCACGCCACCGAATTTTCCGCCACAGCCGCAGTTCACCCATTGGTCTCGCGTCACTCCCTTTACGCTTCCACGCGCCGATGAGTTTCGTCCTGGTCCGCCTCCCGGGTTGAC
>DATKHR010000350.1:0-18305 GCA_035510155.1 Vicinamibacterales bacterium | reverse complement strand
CCGGCGCATCAGCCGGCATCGTCGTCCGCATGCGCTCGAATAGATCGTCGAGCGGGAGATCGTTCCAGTCGGTGTTGAACTCGCCTCCGGTCAGCGCCGGCGCCGTGTCGAGGCCGGCAAGGTCAGGTCCGTGGCACATGGAACATGACTGCGTGTACAACCCCTCGCCGCGTTTGGACTGCGCCTCGGTAAAGACGCCGTCCCACGTGTTTTTTGACTGGTTCTGGATCAAGGCGCCGGCGGCGGCAGCGGTGTACATGCTCGACAGGGCAAGCACCGCGACAGTGAAGCGCGGCCTCACGGCGACCCCTCACTGGACGGTGGAACGATGCCCTTCAGCCTCATATAGGCAACGAGGGTCCCGGAACTCTCGTTGCAGTGTTGGATGTTGAAGTTGAACACGGAGAGCTTCGGCATCGACCTCCCGAAAAACATGACGCTCTCGGCTCCCTTCACATCGTCGAGAGCGGCAATGACCGAGTCGCAGTAAGCGAGCGACTCGTCGAGCGCCTTGGTGAGGTCGGCTTTCGAGGTCTTGCCTTTCTCGAACCCGCCCTGCGGCGGCTTGGTGCCGGCAGCGAGGGCGCAGATTCCGAAGTTCGCATCGGCGACGTGCCCGATGAGCTGCCCGAAGGTGCGGACCTCGGGCGTTGGCCTGAACGCGTACACATCGTCAGGGACTTTGGCGGCGCTTTTCGAGAGGTACTCCTTGACCATGTCGAATTGCGCCTTGGCGGCTTTCGTGTACGCATCCTGCGCGAATGCGGCCGCGGGAAACGCGGCGATCAGGAAAGCGGCAGCGGCAAGAGGCGTGCGTCGCATGACAACTCCTCAACACTCCTGGCGGAACAGCAAGCGGATTGTAGCTTACAACGCGGCGAGTCGCGTGGCGTGGGCGGCGAAGTACGCCACGCGCGCATCGAGGTTCGCGAAGCGTGCGTCGGTCGTCTGACCGGTGGTCCACCGGTAATAGATCTGCTGGATCACCACCGCGACTTTGAACATGGCGAAGATCTCGTAATACCGGACCACCGAGACGTCCCGGCCGGAACGCCGAGCGTAGCGGTCGATGACTTCCGCCCGTGTCAGGTATCCAGGGCGATGAGTGACTGTTGTCAGCGCGTCCTGCTGCTGGGGTGGCGACATCGGCGACCAGTAGGCGAGCAGAATCCCGAGGTCGACGAGCGGATCGCCGAGGGCACTCATCTCCCAATCGAACACGGCGACGATCCGGCCGAGGTTCTCGGGATCGAACATGACGTTGTCCAGCTTGAAATCACCGTGAACGACGGACGGCACGGCGGGGTCGGGCGGCAGGTTCGCGTGCAGCCACCGCGCAAGCCGATCCATTTCGGGAAGAGGAGTCGTCTGCGACCGCGCCCACCGTTCGCTCCAGCCGCGGACTTGCCTCTCTACGAAGCCTGACGGCCTGCCCAGCCCGCTCAGGCCGTGGCTGGACACGTCAACGGCGTGAAGGTCGGCGAGCGTATCGATCATGGCTTCGCTGACGGCCCGCCGCGCCGCCGGCTTGCCGGCGAGCACCGGCGGTTCCTCCGATCGGATGACGATGCCCCTGCGGCGCTCCATGGCGTAGAACACCACGCCGATGACGCTGGTGTCTTCGCAGAGCAGATACGGGCGCGGCGCGAGCGGAAAGACTCGATGCATGGCGGAAAGCCACCGGAACTCGCGCCCCATGTCGTGGGCCGTCGGCGCGACAGGTCCGATTGGCGGCCGGCGGACGACCACCTCCAAGTCACCGAACTGCAGGAGGTAGGTGAGATTGGAGTGGCCGCCCGGGAACTGCGTCATCACGGGCGGAATCGAAAGGCTCGCGGCGTCGATTCCTGCGTCGAAAGGTCCTGACTGTGCCGGGATGAGGCACTGTGGTAATTGCTCGCGCAGCCAGGCGACGAGACGCGTCTGATCGACCTCTTCACCGGCGCGGACGGGTCGCGTGTCGTTTTCCACAGGTGCTTCCACGACTGCCTAAACTATCATCCAGCCATGCACTTCGACCACTCCCCGAAAGCCAAAGATCTGCAGCAGCGGCTCGCCGCGTTCATGGACGAGCACATCTATCCCAACGAAGGCGCCTACCGGCGCCAGATCCGTGAAGGCGATCGGTGGGAGCCGGTGCCGATCATCGAGGACCTCAAGCCGAAGGCGCGCGCCGCCGGGCTGTGGAACCTGTTTCTTCCCGACAGCGAGTACGGCGCGGGGTTGACCAACGTCGAGTACGCGCCGCTCTGCGAAATCATGGGCCGCGCCGCGCCGTTCGCTCCCGAAGTCTTCAACTGCTCCGCGCCGGACACAGGCAACATGGAGGTGCTCGTTCGCTACGGCACCGCGGAGCAGAAGCAACACTGGCTCGAGCCGCTCCTGGCCGGGCGCATTCGATCGTGCTTTGCGATGACCGAGCCTGCGGTCGCGTCGTCAGATGCAACCAACATCGCGTCAGCCATTGTCAGGGACGGCGACCACTACGTCATCAACGGCCACAAGTGGTGGATATCGGGCGCCGGCGACCCGCGCTGCGCGGTCGCGATCTTCATGGGCAAGTCGGATCCGCGCGCCGAGCGTCACAAGCAGCAGTCGATGATCCTCGTGCCCATGAGCGCACCGGGAGTGACGGTGCGGCGGATGCTGCCTGTCTTCGGGTTTGACGACGCGCCGCACGGACACGCGGAAATCACTTTCGAGGATGTCCGCGTCCCGGCGTCAAATATGCTGCTTGGCGAGGGGCGCGGCTTCGAGATTGCGCAAGGGCGTCTCGGCCCGGGCCGGATCCATCACTGCATGCGCCTCGTCGGGGTGGCAGAGCGCGCGCTCGAGGCGATGTGCCGGCGCGTGAAGGCGCGCGTGGCGTTCGGCAAAGCACTCGCCGAGCAGGGCACGATTCGCGCTGACATCGCGGATTCACGGATGGACATCGAGCAGGCGCGGCTGCTGACGATGAAGGCGGCGTACCTGATGGATACGTGCGGGAACAAGATCGCGCGCCGTGACCTCGCGATGGCAAAGGTCGTCGTGCCGCGCGTGGCTCTTCGCGTGCTCGACCGCGCGATTCAGGCCCACGGTGCCGCGGGCGTCTCGGACGATTTTTTCCTGGCCGGCGCGTGGGCCCACGCGCGTACGATTCGGCTGGCCGATGGCCCCGATGAGGTGCATCGAGAGGCGATCGCGAAGTTGGAGCTGGCGAAAATCGGTGGAACGTCAGGAAGTCAGGAAGGAAAAGACGGTTAGAAGGTCACGTTGGCGCCGAGGTGGACCCGGGTCGACGCGTCGCGCCCATGGGCCACGGCAAGGCTCACGCGAAAAAAGGCGGCGGAGAGCCACACGCTTCCGCCGAATCCCTCCAGCCACTTCTGGTCGGCCAGTCGCTGGCCGTAGTTGTAGACCGTCCCGGTGTCGGCGAACCCGGTCACTCCGAATCGTCCGAAGCTCAGAGGAGAAGTCAGCGGGACGATCACCTCAGCCGATGCCACGACCAGGTTGTCACCGGCGGCAGTGCCTGCCTCGAAGCCGCGGAGGTTCGACATCCCGCCGAGCAGCGGCTTGAGATACGGCGGCAGCGGCTGGTCGGCGCTGCTACGCTGACCCCGGATCGCGAGAATGGTCTGGCCGAACAGGCCCACGTAGCCGCGCGCCTCAAGGTCGGCGCGGTTCGCGCCCACGATGTGCTCCCACGCCGCGCGCGCGTACACCGCGTTGCGCGGCAAGACCGCGTCGGCGCGTGTGTCGAAGACGATGTCGGCGCCGCCGTACCCGAAGTGGTCCGCATTGCCCAGCCCCGAGGGGAATGACACGCGCTGCCAGCCGAGAGTGCCTCCGGCCCGGACCCACCGAACGATTTCCCGCTCGCCTCGCGCCGACACGACGACGCGGGCGTCATCGACGTCGTAGTAGGGGTTCGTCCGGCGCCAGATCGATCCGCTTGCCAACAGGCGGTCGAACGGTCCCCGCTCGAAGTTCTTCTCGAGCTCGGCGGCCGCGCGCTTGTCGCCCCCCCACGTGAGCGGAAACGCGACGCGGCTCTGCTTCCCGATCGGATCGGGCCAGGCGAACCGCGCACCGTACGTGAAGCCGTAGCCATCCTCGAAGTTCAGGACGGGAAGAAAGAGCAGTCGGCTTCGACGGGTGCGGACGGCTCGCGCAGGCTGATCGGGATCCCGTGGCGTTTCGATGCTGACGGGGCCTTCGTCCACGATAATGACGAGCACGATTTGCGCGGGATCGGCGATGGACGCGAAGCGTTTGAGGACGCGGACGCTCTCAAAACGCTTCGTCGCGCGAAGGCGCTGCGCGACGGCGTCCAGCGTGTCGGGGTTGATGGGCGACCCGACATCGATGCCGGCCAGACGCCGGACTTCGTCGTCCGGTGTGACCGTGTTGCCGTGAATCTGGATGGCGACGATCGTCTCGCCGCTCGACTGGGGCGCGGCGAGCAGGGCCCAGACGACGAGCGCGAGCAACCTAACGTCCCTTGGGGACGGTGACCTTGGTCGTCACGTCCGCCCGGCGGTAGTCGTGGTAATCGAGGCCGTAGTGGACGTCGAACTGCCCTGCGGCCAGCGTCGCCGCGGCCTGAAACTCGAGTACGTTGGGCAGCCAGGTATCGGGAAACGGCCGGCCCATCGTCATCGACGCGTGCAGATCGTCGACGTGGACGAGCCACTGCGCCGGCAGGAAGTCAAACGCGATGTTGTCGAAGGTGTATTTGACGATTTGGTGCGCGGTGGGCTCGACCCAGAGCGTCACGAGCGCCGTCTTGTTCATGAGCCGCCTGAATTCGGCGTCGTACGACTTCTCCTTGTCGCTCGCGCCCTGGCCGTTGCGCCGCCGGTCGGTCATGCGGAAGAGATTGGTCGGGTAGTACTCGATGCGCAGGACGTCGACCGGCGGGAGGCCGCCTGGGAGGTCGAAGCGCTCGCGGCCCACAAGTGCGTACTTACCCTCCTCGAAACGGAAGCGGAGGAAGTACGCGGACGAGATGAATGCGGGCTCGCGCGTCTGCCTGAGGAGCCCTTCGACGTCAACCGGCGGTGGATCGCCTGGCTGATTGTTCTCGCGCCGCTGCTCGCGCCGCTGCTGCCGGCTCAGGAACGCGGCCTCGTATTTCCGCCGGTCGGCTTCGCCGATCGTCACGCCGTTGACTTTCAGCGGGCTTCGCACGAAGAAACCGTCGCGGATGAACCACGTGTATTCGCGCCGCTCGCCCCAGATGGGCGAATGGCCCGGCCCCCGCAAGTCGATGTTCTCGCGCTCGTCGAGAATGTATTGCTGGAGCTTCTTCCAGTTTTCGTCGCGTGTCGCGAGCACCTGCTGCATGAACGCGTCGAGGTCGGTTTGCGCCAGGAGACCGAAGGCGCCAGGTGCCAAGAAGAACCCGAGGATCGCGAGCGCACATCCGAGTGTCACGGCACGAGCGCGCGAGACCATACAGGTTCTAAGACGAGCCTCAGCGTCCGGCGGTTCGCTCGAAGAGAAACGCCTCGAGCATGTCCGCACGCGCCTTTTCGTCCGACGCGATGACTCGCAGCAGGTCACTGACCGACAGCATGCCGCGATAGCTACCACCCGCGTCGACGACCAGCAGGTGATAGATGCGGTGCTGCTCCATCAGCCTCAGGCAATCGGCGACGGGTCGATCGGGGGTGACCGTCACCAGGCTCGTGCTCATGATTTCGCTGACGCGCATCCAAGCGGGGCATTTGTTTTCGGCGGCGACTTTGTCGGAGATATCGCTCTGCGACACCACGCCGGCCAGGGCGCCGTTGGCATCGAGCACGCCGGCCGCGCGCACCTCACGCTCGCGCAGATACCTCGCCGCCTCGTGGACCGTGACATCGTCGCGAACGGAGTACACCTCGGCGCGTGAACCGATGAGGTCGAGCACGGTCATCACAACCTCCTCCAGAAGGACAAACGACCAAGGACCAGGACGAAGGATCTGGGACCAAGGCCGGACCAGGGACCAAGGCCGGACCAGGGACCAAGGACCAAACCCTGACCAACAACCAAGCCCCAAGGCCCGAGCACCAACGATCTACCACCCAACGGGCTTGCCGGCAAGCTGATCGTCCAGCCATTTTGACAGGGGCGCGAAGTAGTCGAGAATGGCTGTTGCGTCCATCTCCCTCGTCCCCGCCAGCACTTCCAGCGCTTCCGGCCACGGGCGAGACTGTCCCATCGACAGCATCGTGTTCAGCCTCCGGCCGGCGTCCCTCCTCTCATAAATCGAGCAGCGGTTGAGCGGCAGGGTGCAGCCCGCGGTTTTCGCCAGTGCGCGGTGGAACTGAAACTGGAGGATGTCCGCGAGAAAGTAACGCATGTAAGGCGTGTTGTCCGGCACGTGGTACTTCGCGCCCGGATCGAAGAACTCCTCGCCGCGCGGCGACGGCGGCCCGATCCCCTGGTATTTCAGCCGCAGGTCCCACCACGCCTTGTTGTAGCCGGCCGCAGTGACCTCGCCGGCGAACACCTTCCAGCGCCACTGGTCGACGAGCAGGCCGAACGGCAGGAAGGCGATTTTCTCGAGCGCGCGGGCCATCAGCAGGCCCACATCACGCGACGTGTCGGGCGCCTGCCCGAGCAGTTCGATCTTGACGAGATACTCGGGTGTCACCGACAGCGCAATCGTGTCGCCGATGGCCTCGTGGAAGCCATCGTTGGCGCCGTCACGAAAGATCATGGGCTGTCCCATATAGGCGCGCTGATAGAAGTTGTGCCCGAGCTCATGATGAATAGTGGTGAAATCTTCCGCCGTGGGCTCGAGGCACACCTTGATCCGCACGTCGGCGGCATAGTCGATGTCCCACGCGCTCGCGTGGCAGACTACGTCGCGGTCTCTCGGACGAACGAGAAGCGAGCGCTCCCAGAACGTCTTTGGGAGCGGATCGAAACCGAGTGACGTGTAGAAACGCTCGCCCATGCGAACCATATCGACTGCGGCGCTGGAGAGAGCTGCTCCCGAATCGGACGGTTTCGACTCTGAATCGCCCCGCTTCGACGCATAGCGCTTCTTGAGAATCTCGGTCAGCGAGTAGCCGGGGTCGGCATTCGCGGGCGCGACGAGCGGATCGATGTTCGTCCACTCCTGCGCCCAGATGTTTCCCAGCAGATGTGCCGGGATGGGCCCGTTCGCTGGGACGAGGTCGCCGAATTTTTCGCGCAGCTTGAGACGCGTGTAGGCGTGCAGCTTGACGTAGAGCGGCCGAACCTGCTCCCAGAGGCGGTCGACTTCTTTCGTGAACGCTTCGGGCGGCATGTCGTACTTCGCGCGCCACATCGCGCCGGTGTCGGCGAACCCGAGCTCGCGCGCGCCTTTGTTCGAGAGCTCCACGAAGCGCGCGTAGTCCTTGCGCATGGGCGGCGACACGGTGTGCCACCCTTCCCACGCGGCGCGCAGCTCCCTCTCGTTGCGTGACGTCGCCATGATTCGCGTCACATCGTCGATGTTTTTGCACGGCGGGGCGGCGGCACCGCCTGAAGGCGATACGGTGTTGGCCGCGTCGGGACACCATTTGCCTTTCCCGTAGGTCGTTTCGAGGCGGGCCATGATCATCGAAAGCTCGTCGGATTCACTCGGGTTCGACGGCGCAGCCATGACGAGCGACACTTTCAACAGGTTCATCTGCCGCCGCTCGTCCGCAGGCAGGTCGACGCGATCGAACCTCGTCGCGTCCTTGGCCAGGCGCGTGGCCGCCTCGATGTATTCCTGGCTGGCCCGAGCGTCGATGGCTTCGGTGTCTTCGGTAATGTAGGTCTGATGGACCCATCCGCCCCGGCTCTGCCCGACGCCGAGCCGTAGCAACGATTCGTTGGCGTCCTTGAGGAACGCTTTGGCGTCGGCGGCCGTGGCGGTCGCCGCGGTCACAGCCTTGGTTGACGTGCCTTGCGTGCACGCGACGCCCAGCGCGCAAACTGCGCCAAGCACGCACATGATGGATTTCATGGCCGTAGTCTAAATCACGCCGGAAGACCAAGCCCTATCGCGTCAGCGACCAGACAAGGGCGAGTGCGGCGCCGGCGCCTGCGGCCTGCAGGAGCAGCTCCCCGCGCTCCTGCATGAACAGCAGCCCCAGGCCGACGAAGACAGCGGCCGCCGCGAGACAACGCCAGTAGAGCTCCTCGGTGCCGACCTGCAGGCCGCGCGATCCCGCGCGCCGGCGCGCGGCGTCGATGATGCGATTGGCGATCTCGCGATCGCCGTCGCGATCGAGCTCGAGGTATTCACCTCCGCCGGTATTCGCAATCATTGCGAGCGACGTGCGGTCGAGCGACGATCGGAGGGGCGGTTCGGGGGGCGCGTTTGGCGCCTTCTGTGACGGCTCCGGAATGATTCCGCCGGCGGACGTTCCGACGCCGACCACGTACACCGGCAACCCGCGCTGTCTGGCGAGCTGAATCGATCGGGCGACCTGCCCGCTCCACGCCTGGCCATCCGAAATCAACACGAACGCCTTGGCGTTCGGGCTCTTTCCGTAGAGCTCTTCGTCCTTCTCGATGAGGTGCAGGCCCCACGCGATGCCCAGCTCGATATTCGTGTCCCAGGTCGTGTCGTCCTCGAGCCGAAATGGCGACTCACGGTCGAGGTGATCGAGGAAAAAGAAGAATGTGTTCGGATCCTTCGTGAGTCGAACCTGAGGCGCGGCAATGTGCGCGAAGAGCGCCATCGCGATCCGGTCGTCCTTCCACGCGAGCGACTCCCCGAGCGTGCGCAGGAATCGAATCGATCGCTGCCAGCGGTCCCCGGCGACATCCGGCGTGCGCATCGATGCCGATCCGTCCTGGAGAATGACCAGGTCCACGCCGGCCGTGCGCAGCACCGATATCTCCGCCGTCGGCCGCGCGAGCGCGAGGATCGTCCACGCGCTTGCAACGATCAGACAGAGCCAGAACATCAGGCCGCCGAAGATGGGAAATCGCTCGCGCACAGGGAGCCGGCGATGCTGTCGGAACTGACGCGCATCGCGCCGCCGGCGCGTGAGTTGCCAGATCCAGACGAACAGCAGCGCGGCAGGAGCGATGAGAAGCCAGAGATAGACCGGGTCGGCGAAGCGAACCGTGTTCAGATCAATGCCAGCCAGCACCGCGCCGGGTCCTTACCCTCGTCGAACCTTGACGTTGCCTTTGCCCGCCTGCGGATCGTCTTTCCGCTCTTCACCGCGCTTGGGGATGACGATCTTGAACTGCGCCATGTCCGACTTCGCAGGCGGCCCGCCGGGACGGCCGTGCAGCGTCGGCCCTGCCGGTAAATCGCTGTCGCCGTCGGTGGCTGTCTTCGCCGCCGCTGCGGCCGCCGGCTTCTGGGTCCCCGCCGGGCGCGCTTTCGCAAGCGCGTCGCGCATGCGGATGGCATATTCATAGTTGTAGGCCGCGTCAGATGGTGCCGAGGCGTTCTTCAGCACGTCCGCGTAGCTCTTGACCACGGCATCGAGCCTGCGCACAGTGCTCGCCCGGTCGCCCTCGCTCTGGCTCAAGCGAAACGAGGCGTTGGCGGCGAGCATCAACACATCAGGATCGGTTTCAGTGATCGCGCCGCTTGCGTCGCGCTTCGGCTCGAGCGCCGTGTATTGGGTCTGCCAGTAATCAGCAGTCGTGCGCAGGTGGCGCGCGTCGACCTGGCCGTTGACACCGGACCAGCCGACGCGCTGAACCAGCCATGGGGCGCCCAGGGTTTGGTCGGACTCCGCGCTTGCGTCGGCATACTGCAGCATCGCCAGCTCTCGATGGGCATCTGCCAGCCGCCCCTCAGCTTTGCCCATGGTCCAGAACGCGAAGCCAGCCGCCGCCAGCACGACGGCAAGCACCGCCGGAACAATGATCGACCTCATAATTCTTTTCTCCCGAATCCCGAATCACGGTCAACACCATGCATCCCAAAATCCCGAATCACGGAAACTTCCTAAAGTACGGCACCGTCAACTGCAGCACCAGTGCGCAGGTCCACAGGCTCGTCGCCAGAAACGCATAAGGCGCGAACCGAGGCTGCTGCGAGCTGTACCTTTTGACCTCGACACGCCCGGCTGAGCGCCGGTCAATGTCGTGGATGGCATTAAGAATGGTCGCCTCGTCGCCTGCCGGATAGAACTTGCCGCCGGTCGCCTCCACGGCAGGCTTCCAGATGTCGTCGGGCAGCACGCCTCCGAGCCCCTTGTTGTAGCTGGTGCGGACGAAGTAAACGGGCACCTTGTTCTCCACCGCCAGCCTCAACACCTCAGACACCGGCTTGCCGTGAATCATCACTTGGGTATCCTGTCCGTCGCTGAAGATCAGCATGAGATTCCCGGACGCCTCGAGGAAGTTGAAGGCGCGAAACAGCTGGATGCCCTGTTCCATCGCGAGCCCGATGGTCGTGCCTTGATCGGGAAACTTCATGAACTCGGTCCAGTCGCCGACCAGCGACAGGCTCAACAAGATGTTGTCGTAGTCGGTCGTGAACGGCGTCACGACATAGGCCTCGTCGCCGAATTCGACCAGACCGATGAGGTCGTGATACTTGCCGGCCATTCGCTGGCGGATGAACACCTCCGCCGCCGCGACGTTGGTGAAGAACGTTGCCTCGTTCGGCGCCTTCTTGTTCAACTGCGCGGCCGGAAAGCGCGCCATCATGCTGGAAGAGGCATCGATCAACAGCCCGATCCGCCGGCCCGGGAACGACACGTCCTGATGCGTCAGCGCTGTGTAGGGATCGGCCAGGGCGATGACGAAGAAAGGCAGCCCGGCCAGAAACAGAATCAACGCCCCGTGCCGGACGAGCGACAGCCATGACCCGCCGCTCCAGTTGAGCACCGCCGGCAGCGCCACCTGCGTACGGCCGGCCTTCCGGCTCGCCATCGCACGCATCACCAACACGCCAAGAGCCAGGCCCACGAGCACGACGAACGCCAGGATCGCGTCACTGCGGTGCGTGAACAGCAGGTCGGCGGCTCGCAGATTGCGCCAGTCGAGGACCGTGCGCCTGAGCGCCGCCGGCACCGCGGTCAGTGGGACCACACCCGACTCTCCGTCGCGGCCGTCCGGCGATTTCGGCCGAGGCGCCTCATCAGCCACGTCTGCTCGATTTTCAGCCGGCGGAGCACTTCCAGTCCGGCCTTGAGCGACTCGTCCAGTGCCGAATCGTCGAACGTCCCGTTCGTCGCCTGCCCGTACTCGGCCACCGTGAAACGCGACAAGGCTTCCTCAATTGACTCGAGCTCGCCGGGGCGCGCAATCACGGGCGCTCCGTTGCCGGCTCGCGCAATGACGTCGGCAACCGATCGCGCGGTCGCGGACCCGGACACGGCGATGCGCCTCCTCTTCGGCCAGCCGACGTTGACGAGGATTCGGCCGGCGGCGGCAGACTCGTTCGAGACCGTGCGGGGCTTGCCGACCCCATTCATCGCCGCGCGCGCGGCGCGGCGGCCCAGGGCGTACGTGCCGATGATCCGAAGCGCTGCCAGTGCACGCGCTGCAAGCTCTGCCGTCCACCCTCCCTCTTCGCGCTGACGCTGCACCGCGGCGAGCTCCCGGCCGACCCCCCGCAGGATCGCGGCGTCGCCCACGAGACGTTCGCCTGCCGTCGCGGACCGCCGCGCACGCACAAAGAGCCGCACGAGGGTCAGCAAGGCGACGAGCGCCGCGAGCGCGAACAACACTCCGCCGACGACCACCAACAGGTTCGCGCGGAACGTCCGGCGGTCGACATCGGCGAACGTCTCGGCCGAGGCGTCGCGAATGTCCGAGGCGTCCGCCGGCACGAGCGACAACAGTCGCAGCGACAGCGGGGGAAGGAGATAGGTCTGGTCGCGTCCGGCGATCGCTTCGTCGCGCCCCTGACCGCCGGGCTGACGCTGGCTGATCCGGCTTTGCACCCGATAGCTCAGCTTCGTTTCCGGCAGGGCGACATCCTTGCCGAACAGGTTTTCAGCAATCAGCCGCAGCCGGTACTCGTACTGGAAGAAGCGCCGATCGCCGTTCCGAAGGTCGGCGGCGTGCGATCCGCCGGTGACTTCGAAGGGCGGGAACTGGACAACCGACGGATCGAGGCGCGACTCGTCCACGACGACCTTCACGTCGGGTGTCTCGATGACGGCGCAGGTCAACACCGCCGAGAACGTCTCACCCGCGCGGATCGCGCCGGCGCTCGTTCGCCACCAGCACTGCAGCGGGTCGATCTGCACGTTCTGCCCGAACGCCGGTGCCGCCACCATCAGCGCGAGTGCGCCGGCGGCTCCGCCCATGGCCATGCCGACCGCGCCCCCGGCGCCGCGCCCCCGGAACCACCACCTGCCACTCACAATTCACACCTTTCTGAGGCGCCTCTCGGCGATGAACTCACTCATGGCAATCGCGGTTTCCAAATCGTCCACGCCGATGCGCAGGACATCCATATTCCGTGCCTTTGCCTCCCGCGCCACATCGTCCTGCCATACGCGGGTCTTAGCGGAGAGCGCCCGGAGCGACCCTCGAGACATGACACGGGCGCGGCCGGTTTCCACGTCGAACGCTTCGATCCAGCCCGCAGAGACCGGCGGCAGCTCGAAGGCAAACGCGCTGTCGATAAGGACAATGAAAACGTCGTGGACGGAGTTGAGCTGGGCGAGCTCCTCCAGCACTTCGCCAGGATTGTCGAACAGGAAATCCGAAATCACCGGCACCATCGACGTTTTTCGCATGAAGCCGGCGAGCGTCATGCTCAAGCTCGTCGCGCGCCTGAGCGGTTGCAGCCCCTTCTGAAACTGATAAGCCTCCAGGCAATGGATCACCTGATTCTTGCCGATCCGAGGGCGGACCGCGGCCAGCTCATCGAACCGCGCGTCGAACGTGATCAAACCGAACATGTCCTGGAAGAACACGGCCGACATGCCAATCGTCCCGATCGCGCGCGCGATAGCGGCCGCGATGGGGACACCGTCGATGCCGCACCGCGTCGACAGCGACCCGTCGGCAACGGCGACAACCGACGCGGTGCTCGGCTGCTCGAAGTCCCGGACGATGAGGGGGCTGAAGTTCGTGAGAGACGACTGCGGCCAGTCGATCTGCGACATCCGGTCGCCCGCCTGCCACTCACGCAGCCCCACATAGTCGAAGCCCGTGCCGTGGAACACGCTTCGGTGCTCACCGATGGTGTATTCCCGCATCCGCCTGAGGATGAGCAGCTCGATTTCGGTCAGCTCGGACAGGTTCACGAAGGGCTCGACGTCGGTTTCTCTGGTTCGCATGGCGCGGCTTCTATGGAATCGGCACCCTCTCGATCACGTCCGCGATCACCGACTCCGTCGTCAGCCCATGGCTCGCGGCGTGGGGCCCCAACCAGATGCGGTGCGGGAGCACGTACTGCGCGAGATCCTGAATGTCCTCCGGGTACACCTCCGTCCGCCGGCGCACGAGGAGCGCCCAGACCTTTGCCAGCCGACCCCAGCAGATGATGGCCCGCGGAGACGCGCCGAGGTCGACGCCGTGCTCGACGAGCTCGGACGGGGAGTGTGTGTGCCAGTCGGTTTCAGGGTTGTACGGACGAGTCGCGGCGACCAGCCGCTGAATGTAGACGCCCAGCCGCTCGTGCAGGAACACCTGGTCGTTGATGGCGCTGCGGAGCTGAATGATCCGCTCCTTGGACATCAACGCGTTCAACCTTACGCGCTTGAAGTCGAAGTGAACCAGCTTCGTTTCTTCCTCCGGAGGCAGGTACCCGATATTGATCATGATGGCGAACCGGTCCGTCGCCGCCTCGGATAGTGGAAACGTGCCCTGCCCGAGCTCGATCGGGTTCATCGTCGCAATCGCAAAGCTGAATGCGGGCAGTTCGTAGGTCTGGTTGCCGACGGTAACCGTCCGGTCCTGCAGCCCCTCGAGAAACGCGCTCTGGGACTTCAGCGGAATGCGATTGATCTCGTCGAGCAGAATGACCTCCGCCTGCGCCAGCGGACCGAACTCGGTCATGAGCTCGCCCGTCGCGGGGTTGATCATCTGGAAGCCGACGACTTCGGTCGGCTGCAGGTCCGCGCGGCCCTGAAGCCGCACGAACTTCGCGTTGCTGATTGCCGCGAGGATCACGCCAAAGAACGTTTTGCCGACGCCGGGTACTCCGCGCAGGAGCAGGTTGCCGGCGTTGACTTGACGCTGTTCCTTTTTGTCGTACGACGTGGGAATCTCCGACATCAGCACGACGTTGGCGAGCGCCTTCGCGGTGTCATAGCCGACGAGGGCTTTTCCGCCTTCGGCAACAATCGACTCGTGGAAGCTTATGGCTTGCTCGAGGTCTGCGGTCACGGGGAAGCGTTATGTTACTTGATAGAATGCTTTCCGGGGAGTTTTGACGAGTGAACAAAGTCATGGCGAGCGCCGCGGACGCCGTCGCCCTCATCCCCGACGGGGCCAGCATCATGATGGGTGGATTCGGGCTCTGCGGCATTCCCGAGAACCTGATCGCAGCCCTGCGCGCACGCGGGACCAGGAATCTCACGGTCATCAGCAATAACGCCGGGGTCGACGATTTCGGCATCGGCGTGCTGCTCAAGGCTCGCCAGATCCGCAAGATGATCTCGACCTACGTCGGCGAGAACAGGGAGTTCGAGAGACAATTCTTGACAGGCGAGATCGACGTCGAGCTCGTCCCGCAGGGGACGTTTGCCGAGCGGATTCGGGCGGGCGGCGCCGGAATTGGCGGCTTTTTCACGCCCACCGGCTACGGCACGCTCGTGGCCGAAGGCAAGGAGACGCGGACGCTCGACGGCCGGCATTATGTGCTCGAGCGGCCGCTGCGCGCAGATTTTGCGTTCGTGAAAGCCTGGAAGGGCGACCGCGCCGGCAACCTCGTGTACCGCCGGACGGCGCGGAACTTCAATCCCGTCATGGCGACCGCCGCGACCGTCACGATCGCCGAGGTCGAGCAACTGGTCGAGCCCGGTCAGCTCGATCCGGATCATGTGGTCACACCGGGCATTTTCGTGCGGCACATCTTGAAGGGCGATAGGTACGAGAAGCGGATTGAAAAGCGGACGTTGCGCGTGGAAGCCCCAGCGACAGCGGAAACATGACTACCCGCGATCGGATCGTCAAGCGAATAGCTCGAGAGCTGCGCGACGGTGACTACGTCAACCTTGGCATCGGCATGCCGACGCTCGTCGCGAACCATATTCCACCGGGCGTCCAGATCACACTGCACTCGGAGAACGGCCTGCTCGGCATCGGTCCCTATCCAACCGAGCTCGAGATCGACCCGGACCTGATCAATGCCGGCAAGGAGACCGTGACAGAGACGCCCGGCTGCTCGTATTTCAACAGCGCCGACTCGTTTGCCATGGTCCGCGGCGGCCATATCGACCTGACCGTCCTGGGCGCGCTGCAGGTGGACCAGCAGGGCAGTCTGGCCAACTGGATGATTCCCGGCAAGATGGTGAAAGGCATGGGCGGCGCCATGGACCTCGTGGCGGGCGCCAAGCGGGTCATTGTCGCCATGGAGCACACGACGAAAGACGGCGAGCACAAAATCTTGAAGCGCTGCACCCTCCCGCTGACCGGCATGGGAGTCGTGAGTCGAATCGTGACCGAGCTCGCCGTGATCGACGTGACGGAGCGCGGGCTCGTGCTCAGAGAGATCGCCTCTGGCACGACCATCGATGCAGCGCAGGCCGCCACGGGCGCGGAACTCATCGTCGACAGCACGCCTGTCGTTTTCTGAAGGATGGGTCTACCGGGCCAATGACCGCTCGCCTGTAGTCCCCCGAGCCGCAGCGGCAACCACGTCGAGGGCGAGGGTCACCTTGGACGGGCTGGCGGTCTTCTCGGGCGACACGGGACCACCGAAGGCGGCTGCCACGAGATCAGGATCGGTGACCGTTCCTGTGACGTCGATCTTCGTGCCGCGCGGCAACGACAGCGCTTGCGAAAACCAATACCGGCGCTTCCAGTCCGGGCGGGTCGCAAAGCGGATCATAGGCGTCCGCGAGCCGTCCGGGCGGATGGCCTCAACCTGCAGCGTCAGGTTGTCCGGCACCTGGTCCGGGCTGAGGGCCAGTGCCCTCACGTCCTGGTCGACCGTGCGGCTGAACGCGAACGTCTGACCTTTCCCCGACGGGATCTGCGAGGACGTGATGGGGAGCGACGTCAGCGTCATCAATTCCCGCGTCTCGGACGCCCGCGCGAAGTAGAGGCCTATCGTGCTGTGGTCCTTCATGGCCTTCCCCTCATAGGACCACGTCTTCTTGTAGCGAATCCGCACGACGAGCTCGGCCCCGGGCGGGAGGTGGAACGCCGCGGTCTGCTGCGGGACCGTCGATTGATCCTGGCTCGGCAGCCAACGAGCAAGAATCTCGTCCGGCGCGCCCTTCACCGACACGACCGCGCTTCGCACGATGGCCGGATTGCCGGGGAGGAGATCGACGGCGCGGACCCATCGCGCGTCGCTCGTTCCGGTCGGCAGCGTGAACTCGTGCGTGTCCTCCATCGTGTCGGCAGCCAGCGTGAACTCGGGGAGGGGGAGCGCGAGATCCGGCGTGCCAAGGACCCAGTCGTTTTGCAGCTCCACCGCGGGAAGCTGTTGATCGAGCGATCCGCGCGGGTTCCCGCCGCTCGCCCACGTCAGAATGATGTCCAGCTCCTTCGGCGAGAGGCCGCGGGCATGCGCGACGTCACCGAAGCTCTCGTCCACGGTTGCAGGCGGCATGTGCGCGGCGACCAGCTCGGCGCGAATCGACTCGGCCCACGGGAACGCTTCCTCGTATGTCATCAGGGACATCGGCGCTACACCGCCCGGTACATGGCACCGCGAGCATCGCTCTTTGAAGATCGGGAACACATCGTCGTTATAGGTGTATTTCGAGGTGATCGGCTTGTGGGCCTCGCCGGACTGCACGACGAGCGCGAGGGCACCCAGGACAATCGCGATGGAGACCACCCCGCGCACGTTCATGGCTGCTTGGGAAAAGCCGATTCGATGTCACGGACGGCGCCGGCGAACTCCGCATATGCGTCGGAGATCTGCTGCTTGTTGCCGAGATCGCCGAAGGCGTCGAGGAGGTACGCGGTGCGTACCAGCCGATTGACCGCCGGGCCGACAATCCTCTGGCGATCAGGCGGGAGGTCGCCCTTCTTGCCATCGAGCGCGAGGGCGACGTCCTTCGCTTGAAAGGCCGGCACGTACACACTGGCGAACGCGCCCCGATCGATGAACATCTTGATCTGCGTGTTCCGCGTCTGCAATTGTGCGAGCATCTCCGGCACCGTGTCCGGGATCGGCACCGGCACGAGCGCCGCGTCAATGCCCGAAGCGCCGGTGGAGCCGCCTGAAGCAGCTGCAACGTCGGGACCAGTGGGTGCGGCTGCCGGGTTGGGCGCGTCTGCCGGGAGGGGCGCCGCTGTGGGCGCAGCCGCTAACGCGCCGGGCACGCTCGGCGCGGCCGCCGGGGACGCGGGCGGAGCAGCGTTTCTCGTCGTCACGGGGGCTGGCGGCAGATCCTTTGAGTACTTCTCGAAGGTGAAATCAAAGAGACGCTCCGGCGTGGCCGGTTGGAACGTCACTCTCGCCTGCATTGTTGCCGGAAACGGGAGCTTGCCGATCCTGGCCTCCAAATAGGTATCGTTGCTGCCGCCGCGCCGGTTGAGGACCAGAGGGAACTCCTGGCGGCTGGAGTCTGGGCTGACGATGAGGCGCGCCGTGGCTTCCCGGGCTTGGGCACGCGGCAGCGGCCTGGTGAAATCATCGTACAAGTACAAGTGGAACACGCCGGGCGCGTAGTAGCCGCCTTCCAGGTGATGCCAGTTGTCCGGCGCCATGAAGAACCCTCCGCCGTGCTGGGGGTTGTGATTGCCGTGAGGACGCGGAGCATACTGCCGCTGCATCGGCGTCCCGTCGGGGCACGTTCCAGGCGTCAACGACGGTTTCGCAAGTTTGGCGTCGGGATTTCCGGGACAGCCCCATGACACCGACATGGTCATCTGCACGAGGGGGCGGCCATCGGTTGGGCACTTTCCAGGCCGATCGCTCGTGAAGGCCGTATTGGTCAGACACGTCCAGACCGTGTCGAGCCGAATCGGTTGCAGCTGCATGCCGCATTTGCGGCACACACCGGGCTTGTCTTCGATCACCTCCTCGTCGCCCGCCATCGGGCAGACGTAGGACAGCGGAGGTAGATTGATGTCGCCCTTCGACTGGGAGCGCGTCGCTTTGGTCGGCGCGGGCGTGGCCGAGGAGACCTGGGGCATCGCTGCCCGCCCGTTTGCCAGCGCCATCATCAGGATTCCGGCGAGGAGTGCGGCGCGCATCATATCCTCTATCTCCTACATGTTACATTCGCGGCAATGAAGACAAAAGCGAC
>DATKHR010000349.1:0-9149 GCA_035510155.1 Vicinamibacterales bacterium | reverse complement strand
GTCCGCTGGTTACAACTCCAGCGGCAACCCGCTGCCGGGCGCGGGCCTCGGCACCGAGCCAACGGCGAACATCGGTTTTATGGTCAGTCAGGAATTCCCATATCCAGGCAAGCGCGATCTGCGTGAGTCGATTGCCTCGCGAGAAGCGGACGCCGAGTTCCAACAGATTGAGGCCGCGCGCTTCAGCGTCACGGCCCGCGTCAAACAAGCCTACTACCGGCTGGCGTATACGTACGCCGTGAGTAATGTGTTGACGCGGAACCGTGATTTGCTCGAAACGCTTCGGCGCGTCAGCGAGAACCGGTACGCCGTTGGCCAAGCGGCGCAGCAAGACGTCATCAAAGCGCAGACGCAACTCAGCATCCTCGATCTACAGCTCGAGCGGGTCCGCCAGGAGCGCGCGACGCGCGAGGGTGAGCTGAACGCGCTGCTCGCCCGTCCTGCTAATAGCTCGGTCGGCGAGCCGGAAGACATGGAGCTGACCGCGTTCGAGCTGTCGCTCGACGCTCTTGTCGCCGCGGCGCAGGCCAACGCGCCAATGCTGAGGCGCGACCAGATCATGATCGACCGCTCGCAGCTTGCCGTCGACGCCGCCCGCAAGGAATACAAACCGGACTTTGCCTTGAGCGGCGGCTATTACTACATGGGCGCCATGCCCGCCATGTATGAGGTCCGTTTCGACGTCAAAGTGCCGCTCCAGCGTGACCGTCGCGCGGCGGCCGTCGCCGAGCAGCTTAGTACGGTCGGGCAAGCGCGCAGCACGTACGACAGCACACGGCTCAGCCTGCAGGGCCGTATCCAGGAAGACTTCCAAATGGCGTCAACGTCCAATCGCCTCGCGCGGTTGTATCGCGACACGGTCCTGCCGCAGGCGCGGCTCGCCCTCGAATCGTCGATGGCAAGCTACCAGACCGGTCGCGTCGATTTTCTGTCGGTTGTGACGAACTTCGGGACGGTTCTCGAATACGAAATGAGTTACGTCGATGAGCTCGCGTCCTATCACACGGCTGTCAGCCGGCTCGAGGAGATGACCGGCACGCCGCTGGTGCACTGACATGGTGAAGAAACTGCTCAAGACGTTCTTGGCGCTGGTCCTGCTCGGCGGCGTCTTTGCGGGCGGCTATGTCGTCCGTGTGCTGAAGCATCCAGTTTCGGGACAGACCGGCCGGCGCGTCCTGTATTACGTCGATGCCATGAATCCGGCCTACCGGTCTGACAAACCGGGGATCGCCCCCGACGGGATGGCCCTGCAGCCGGTGTACGCCGATGAAACCGCGACGCCGACGGGAACGGACGGGCGCACGATTCTCTACTTCCGTGATCCACGGCATCCCGACTACAGAGCGGACAAACCTGGCCTCAATCCGGAGACGGGCAACACGCTCGAACCGGTCTACGCGCGGGGGTCGGAGCCGAGCCTCCCGCCCGGCGCGATCAACGTCGCGCCTGAACGCCAGCAGTTGATCGGTGTGAAGTTCGCGACCGTGGAATCCGGTGGCGTGACGCGCGAGATCCGCTCGGTCGGTAAAGTCTCCGCCGATGAAACGCGCGTGGGCCACGTGCACACGCGGGTCGACGGGTGGATTGACCAGGTATTCGTCAACTTCACCGGCGATGTCGTGCAGAAGGACGAGCCGATGCTGACGATTTACAGCCCCGAGATGCTCGCCTCGGAGGAAGAACTCCTGCTCGCCGAGCGCGCGCGAGACGTCATGCCCTCGCTCTTCAACGCTGCGCGGCGGCGGCTCCAGCTCTGGGAGCTGAGCGACGACCAGATTGATCAGGTGCTGCGCACGGGGCAGCCCATCCGGAACATCACCGTGCCCGCACCGATGAGCGGCTTCGTGACGGAGCGCAAGGCGTTCCCGAATCAGAAGGTCACGCCGGACAGCGATCTGTACACGATCACAGACCTGAGTCGCGTCTGGATCGTCGCCGATGTGTTCGAGTCGGATATCACGGCGATCAAGATCGGCGATCCGGCGTACGTGACGTTCGAGAACCGGAGCGCTCCGTCAGTCGCCGCGAAGGTGAACTACATCCAGCCGCAGGTCGATCCGATGACGCGCACGCTTAAAGTTCGGCTCGACGCGAATAATCCGGGGCTGCGGATGAAGCCCGAGATGTTCGTCAACGTCGAATTCGGCGTCGCCAGCGCTCCGCAGTTGACCGTGCCGGCCGACGCGATCCTCGACACCGGTGATCGGCAGACCGTGTTCGTCGATCTCGGCCATGGCTATCTTGAGCCGCGCCAAGTCACCGTCGGCGAACGCTTCGGCGATCGCGTCACGGTGACACACGGGTTGGCGGCCGGCGAGCGTGTCGTCTCCTCGGGCACCTTCCTGGTTGATTCGGAAAGCCAGCTCAAAGCGGCGGCCAGCGGGATGGGCGCCCCACAACATCAACACGGCCCCGCACTCAGCGCAACGACGCCGAGTATGCCCGGAATGCCAGACATGCCAGCGACCGGCACGTCGACAGCTCCCACGAAGTCGACGCCGCCACCGCCGCACGAGGGACATCGCCGTGATTAACGCGATCATCGAATCTTCGGCGAAGAACCGTTTCGTCGTGATCCTGCTGGTGACCGTCGCGGTCGTCACGGGTGTCTGGGCGCTGAAGACCGTGCCACTCGACGCGATTCCGGATCTGAGCGACACGCAGGTCATCGTCTACTCGCGGTGGGACCGCAGCCCGGACATTGTCGAGGACCAGGTCACCTACCCGATCGTCACCGCGATGCTCGGCGCGCCGAAAGTGAAGGCGGTGCGCGGGTTCTCCGACTTCGGCTTCTCGTACGTCTACATCGTGTTCGAAGAAGGGACGGACATCTACTGGGCGCGCTCGCGGACGCTGGAATACCTGTCCGGCGTGCTGCCTCGGCTCCCCCAGGGCGTCAGGACGGAACTAGGACCGGATGCGACCGGCATCGGGTGGGTGTTCCAATACGCGCTGGTCGACACGACTCACCAGCACGCACTCGATGAGCTGCGGAGCTACCAGGACTGGACGCTTCGCTATTACCTGAAGGCCGTACCGGGCGTCGCCGAGGTGGCTCCGCTAGGCGGGTTCGTCCGGCAGTACCAAGTCCAGGTCGATCCCAACCGGCTGCGGACGTTCAATATCCCCATCGCCAAAGTGCTGGATGCCGTCCGCGCCGGCAACAACGACGTCGGCGGCCGCCTCGTCGAGATGACCGGTGCCGAGTACATGGTCCGCGGCCGCGGCTATGTGAAGTCCCCAGCCGACATCGGCGACATCGTCCTCGCGCGCAGCGAGAATGGCGTGCCCGTCCGCGTGCGCGATGTCGGAGAGGTCACGCTCGGGCCAGACATCCGACGCGGGATTGCCGATCTGGACGGCATGGGCGACACGGTTGCGGGCATCGTGGTGATGCGCGAAGGTGAGAATGCCCTCAACGTGATCGAGCGCGTCAAGGCGAAGCTGGCGGAGCTTGAGCCAACGCTGCCGCAGGGCGTTAGGGTCGTCACCGTGTACGACCGCTCGGATCTGATCCTGCGTTCCATTGACAACCTGACGCACACGTTAATCGAAGAGCTGCTGATCGTCTCGGTGATCATCCTGATCTTCCTGTGGCACATCCCGAGCGCGATCATCCCGATCGTCACGATTCCCGTCGCGGTGCTGATTTCGTTCATTCCGATGCGGATGCTGGGCGTCACCTCGAACATCATGTCGCTCGGCGGCATTGCCATCGCCGTTGGCGCAATGGTGGACGCGGCGATCGTCGTGGTCGAACAAACCCACAAGAAGCTCGAACTGTGGGATCGCACCGGCCGCAAAGAGGACTACCACCGTGTGGTAGTGAACGCCGTCAAGGAGGTCGGTGGGCCTAGCTTCTTCGCACTGCTGGTGATCGCCGTCTCGTTCCTGCCGGTCCTCACGCTCGAAGCGCAAGAGGGCCGCCTCTTTCGGCCGCTCGCCTACACGAAGAACTTCTCGATGATCATCGCTGCGGTGCTGGCGATCACCCTCGACCCGGCGATGCGGCTGCTCTTCACGCACATGAAGAACTTCTCGTTCAGGCCGGCATGGCTCGCACGGGTGGCCAATGCCGTGCTTGTCGGGAAGATTCACTCCGAAGAGTCGCATCCGATTAGCCGCATCTTGATCCATGCGTACGAGCCCATCTGTGCGTGGTCGCTGCGTTGGAAGTGGCTCGTCCTCACCGGCGCGGTCGCGGTGGTCGTCGCGACGGTTCCGGTGTACGAGCGCCTCGGCTCGGAATTCATGCCGCCGCTCGACGAAGGGACGCTGCTGTACATGCCGTCGACGCTGCCGGGCATTTCTGTCACCGAAGCGCAACGGCTGCTGCAGGTCCAGGACCGGATCGTCAAGCAGTTTCCCGAAGTCGATCGCGTGCTCGGGAAGGCCGGGCGCGCCGAAACATCGACCGACCCGGCGCCATTCTCAATGATGGAAACGGTCATCGTCCTGAAGCCGCACGACCAGTGGCGGTTTGTCGACACGTGGTACTCCGACTGGGCGCCGCAGTGGCTGCGACCGGCGCTGCGCCGCATCACGAGCGATCGGCTCTCGACCGAGCAGCTCGTCGAGGAGCTGGATCAAGCGCTCAAGTTGCCCGGGACCACAAACGCCTGGACGATGCCGATCAAGGCTCGCATCGACATGTTGACCACCGGCGTGCGCACACCGGTCGGCATCAAGATCTACGGCTCCGACATTCGCGAAATCGAGCGGATCGGCACTCACATCGAATCGGTGCTGCCGTCGGTCTTCGGCACGCGCAGCGCGTTCGCGGAGCGGACATCCGGTGGGTACTTCGTCGACTTCACCTGGAAGCGCGACGCGTTGGCCCGCTACGGGATGACGATCGACGACGCGCAGATGGTCGTCATGTCGGCCGTGGGCGGTGACACGGTGACGACCACTGTCGAAGGCCGTGAGCGCTACTCGGTGAACGTCCGGTACTTCCGTGACTATCGCAGCGACCTCGATCGCTTGCGCCGTGTCGTCGTCCCCGCGATGGACGGGCGCATGCAGATTCCGGTCAGCCAACTGGCGGAGGTGAAGCTGGTGAGCGGACCGGCCATGCTTCGCGACGAGAACGGCATGTTGAACGGCTACGTGTATGTCGACGTGGCAGGCCGCGATATCGGGAGCTATGTCACCGAAGCGAAGCGCATGGTGGCCGAGCAGGTCAAGCTGCCGGCCGGCTACTCGCTCGTGTGGAGTGGGCAGTACGAGGCGATGGAGCGGGTCCGCGAGCGGCTGAAGGTCGTCCTGCCGGTGACGCTGTTTCTCGTCTTGATGCTGCTGTACGTGAACACGCGCTCTACCGTGAAGACCGCGATCATTGTGCTTGCCGTGCCGTTTTCCGCCGTTGGCGCGATCTGGCTGCTGTATCTCCTCGGCTACAACATGAGCATCGGCGTCTGGGTGGGCTTGATCGCGCTCCTGGGGGTCGACGCCGAGACCGGCGTCTTCATGCTCCTCTACCTGGACCTGGCGTACGAAGATGCCAAACGCGAAGGCCGCCTGCGTTCCCTGGCTGATCTGCAGCAAGCGGTCTTGCACGGCGCGGTCAAGCGGATTCGGCCGAAGTTCATGACCGTTGCGACCATGTTCATGGGCTTGGTGCCGATTATGTGGTCGGTGGGGGCCGGCGCCGACGTCATGAAGCGCATTGCGGCGCCGATGATCGGCGGCATCTTCACGTCGTTCGTCCTCGAGCTCGTCGTCTATCCAGCCATCTACGAAATCTGGAAATGGCATTTCGGTCTGAAGCGCGAGTTCGCGCTCGCGGCGGCATCCCAACGAGAGTCGTCGTGAGCCCACGAGCGTAAACCGATCGCCCGATCCGTGCCCTCAGCCTATGATGGTGGTAGACTGCAGAAGATGTCCCGCACGAGTCGGGTGGCCACCGCCTTTCTCCTGGTCTTCGCGTTCGGCAACATGCCGCTCGCAGCCGACTGGTGCGCAGCGACCTGCGAAGCGGCTCATGCCGCGACGGCCGTCGGAGCGGCTCCCACGTGTCACCACACTGGCGCCGCAGTCGCATGGATGAGCGGCGGGCCAAAGGCCTGCAGTCACGACCACAATGGAGTCCTCAGCGTTGCCGCGCCGAGTCCGCCGCCAGCCCCACCGCACCAGTGGAAGCCAGCGGCTGTATCAAACCTCTATGTAGACGCTTCATCAACGCACCGCATCGACACGACAGGGCGCGCGAGTCCGCGCGTGCCTCCTCTAATCCAGTCGAGCCCTCTCACCCTCTCGACCATTCTTCGCATCTGAGACCCTCATCACGTTAAGTCGCCGCGTCACGCGCTGGTGACGTCCAGAGCGGAAGTGTGTCTCGTGTCGAGAGGGGTTCCTCAATGGTTTGCCGGATCCGGCACCTTGCCGGTTGTGTTTTCGCGACTGCCTATCTGTTGCTGGGGTCATACACAGCGAACGGACAAGAGATTTCGTCGACCGCCGACCCAAGCCCGATCACGGCCCAAGAACCCGATCATCACCACATGAACATGGCCATGCCGTCGGCGTGGCAGTTCATGCAGGACGGCGTGCTGTTCGGCATGTTCAATCATCAGGGCGGGCCACGCGGCGACAGCGAGTTCAAGGCCCCGAACTGGTGGATGGGCATGGCGACGCGAAAGGTTGGCACGACGCAGCTGACGCTGAACGGCATGTTCAGTCTGGACCCGGCCACGGCCGGCAAGGAGGGCTATGCCGAAATCTTTCAGGTGGGCGAAACGCTCAACGGCAGGCCTCTCATTGACCGCCAGCACCCGCACGATTTCTTCATGCAGCTCGCCGCCATCTGGCGGATGCCGCTCAGCAGCAGCACTGGATTGACGTTTGTCGGCGCACCGGCTGGCGAGCCGGCGTTGGGGCCTGTGGCATTCATGCACCGCGCGTCCGCTGCGGAGTACCCTTTTGCGCCCCTTTCGCATCACACGTTTGATTCGACCCACATTGCCTACGGCGTGATCACGGCCGCAATGGACCACGGCCCGTTCGTCGTCGAAGGGTCAGTCTTCAACGGGCGCGAGCCGGACGAAAACCGCTGGGATTTCGATTTCGGCCGGCTCGATTCCGTGTCCGGACGCCTGTGGTACAAACCGAACGACCAGTGGGAGTTTCAAGTCTCGACGGGCCATCTGACGCAACCAGAAGCACTCGATCCAGGTGACATTCAGCGCACGACAGCATCCGGATCATGGATGGTTCGGAACGGCAGCGATTTCACGGCTGTGACGGTGGGCTACGGCGTCAATGTCACCAACGACGCGACCCGGCACGCCGTCTTCGGAGAGGCCACGCGCCACGTTGGGGAGAACTCGATCTTCGGTCGGATCGAAGTGTTACAAGTCGAAACGAACCTGCTCCTGAACGACACGATTCCCACGACACCGGAGGCGGCGGCGCGCAAGGACACCGTCGGTGCGTTCACGATTGGTGGTGTCAGAGATCTCGTTGACTGGCACGGATTCGAGGGGGGAATTGGCGCTGCGGTGTCGTTCTATGCCGTCCCCGATGCGTTGAAGGTCGCGTATGGAGACCACCCGGTGTCTTTTCAAGTGTTTGTCCGGATTCGGCCGCCGACCGGGAAGATGGGGCGCATGTGGAACATGCGCATGTCGCAGCCGATGGGCGCCCATCGAATGTGAAGAGCCGTGCCTCTGGCCGCCGGCAAGAGCAATCGTTATCCGGGCGTAAGCACCGTTGCCCCGACCGTACCTCGGGTCAGTCTGAACAGAAGGACCGAACCAATGATCAGCGCCACGATCGTGACCAGCAACCACCATGCGCCGTGACGAGGACTGTTCACACGTTAACCCTCTGCTCCAACGCTGCGTCGTGGACTTCCGCCAGAACGAAGTGGAGGTTGTTCATCCCAAGCGGTCCCGCGTTTAGCGTGATGAGCCCCGTGTTCAGGAGCAGCCCCTCCATTTCGGACCGGTCAACATGGCCGTGTCGATGAAAGTGCGCCAGTACTCCTCGTCGCTGCGCGCGTCCGAAGTCCACCGCCAAAACGCGCCCTCCAACCTTCAACACTCTTTTGATTTCCGCCGCGCACTGCTGGCGAGCGTTCCTGGGCAGATGGTGAAGCATCAGCGTGCTCAGCACGACGTCGAAACGTTGATTCGGAAACGGGAGATCCTCGGCTACCGCAACCTGAAAAAGGACAGGTGCGCTTGCCCTCGTCGCTTTTCGAATCGCTCTGGCGATCATCGGAGGCGACGCGTCGATACCGCAGACGCTGCCCATGGGCCCAACGCGCCGGGTAGCGGCAATCGCCAGCGTCCCGGTCCCACAGCCGATATCGAGGACTGATTCTCCCTCTTCGAGACCAGCGATGCTGATCATGCGCTCACGCAGTCTCCCCTCTCTACCATGCGTCAGCAACCATGCCAACATGTCGTATTGAGCCGCCCACCGGATGAGCAACCCATGAGTGCGCGGCGCGATTTGTTGCTCCATGACTCACGCTCCACTCTGAGCGTAGACTGGAACGACGCCGCAACGAAGCACATGTTTCGGCGATGCATGCGTTAGCGAACAGGAGCTTCGCATTTGTTCGTTTTTGTGCGTGATGAGGAGCACACTGGCGTGAGATTACCCGAGAAGGATGCGCGCGTCCGGAAGACCGAGCGGCGCCTGCGAGAGGCCCTTGTGTCGCTGATTCACGAAAAAAGTTACCCGGCGATTGTCGTCAACGAGATCCTCGAACGCGCCGACGTTGGCCGCTCTGCGTTCTACGCACACTTCTCCAACAAAGACGCACTGTTAGCGAGCGGCATCGTCGAAATGTTGCACGCGACAGCGCCGCGTTCACTTCCGCCGTCAGTCGGGCCTTTCGGCAAGACCCTGTGGTTTAGCCTTCCGGTGTTCACGTACGTCGGCCAGTGTCGACATGCTGCTGAGGCGAAGATGGGCCGAAGAGGTCGGGCAATCGTTCATCAGCACCTTCGCTGCGCGCTTGTCGAACAGATCGGCGATGGTGTCTCGGCGGCGGCGCAGGCCTTGGACGAACGCACGGCGAAGATTCCGCCAGACCTTCTCACGGAATACATCGTCTCGACGTTCATCCGTGTGCTGAATTGCTGGGTCGAGAGCAGGAGCCCGCTATCACCACGAGAGGCCGATGATCTCTTCCTGGC
>DATKHR010000348.1:0-3720 GCA_035510155.1 Vicinamibacterales bacterium | reverse complement strand
GGTCGGCTTCGGTCACCCCGTCTTTCGCCACGCGCGGATCGATCTTCACCGTGAACGACTCGATCTTCGTCACGTCACCTTCTGTGAGCCTCGCTTTGTAGACGCCTGGCGGGACGAGCGGTCCTTGCCCCCCAAACCCGCTGCCGCCCTCGGCATCGCCTGCTCCTGCTGGCGGACCGCCGCCCGTATACCGAAGGTCCCAGACGAACCGGTTCATCCCGACTCTGGTTGGCAACGCCGTCGGAAGTGTCCCGCCCCGACGTCCGCCGCCGCGACCACCGGACCGAGGAGCGCTCGCCGCGCTTCCGAACGAACGCACGGTCCTGCCTGCAGCATCGAGAATCTCGAGCTTCAGCTCGCCGGGAGGACGGGGAAGAAAGTAGTCAATGCGGGCGCCGACCGGCGGATACTCCGGCCAGTCCGGGCGGCCGGTTGACGCAACGTAATGCATCCGATACGCGGCCGCCGGCGTAAACAGGAAAACGCCCGAACTATCAAACGGCTTGATTGGCGTGCGTGCTGGTGCGGGAACTGCGGGCGCTGGCTTCGCGCTCGCCTGTGGTGTCGTCGCACCCGCCTGCTGCGGACTCGCAGGCGCGCTCCTGGACGCCCTCTCGACCCCACTTCCCACCTGGCCCACCTGACCTACTTGACCCACCTGCCCCAGCTGCCCATTCGAGTTGGTCGGCCGCACCCGAGCGGGCTTGATCACGCTCGCCGCGATCTGGCGCAGCGGCGCGACATCGTCCATGATCCAGAACGACCGTCCCATCGTCGATGCCAGGAGATCGCCGTGATGCACCTTCAAATCGGTGACCGGCGTCGCCGGCAGGTTCATCTGCAGCGTCTGCCAGTGCTTCCCCTGATCGAATGAGACGAAGGCGCCTTCCAGCGTCCCGGCATAGAGGAGACCCTCCTGTTCCGGATCTTCTCGCACGACGTGCATCGGCTGATCCACCGGGATGCCGTTCGTCCCGTCGGTGAGCAGGGTCCAATGCTCGCCGAAATCATTCGTCATGTACAAGTACGGCTTGAAGTCGTTCAGGTACATCCGGTAGACGGAAATGTAGGCGGAGCCTCGTCGGTGCGGGGAGTCCTCAATCGTGTGCACCCGCCCTCCCGGCGGAAGATCGGGGGGCGTCACGTTCTTCCACGACCTGCCGTTGTCTTTCGTCACCCACACGGGACCGTCGTTGGATCCGGTCCAGAAGACGTTGGGATCGAGGCGCGACGCCCGCATCGAATAGAGCGCGGCGTACACTTCCTCGCCCGTCATGTCACGAGTGATCGGTTCCCCCGACGTCACCTGGCCTTCTGCTCCGTTCGCGGTGACGTCGGGACTGAACCGCGTCCAGTGGATGCCGCCATCGATCGTCCGGTGAACAAACTGCGAGCCGTGGTAGACCACTCTCGGATTCTGCGGCGAGATCTCGATCGGCGCCTGTCGCACGAAGCGATACCGCATGTCCTTGGGGTTCTTGCCGTACCGCTGCTGCGGGTAAATCCAGTAGTGCTGTTCCTGCCCGGTTTCGACGTTGTAGCGCCCGAATTCGCCCTTGCAGTCACCGTAGATGACCTTGCCGTCCGGCGCGGTACGAATCTGGCCGCTTTCGCAGCCCGACGCTTGGAACCACGTCTGCGTCGGGTCGTCCGACGGCCACGCATAAGGCGGCACGTGCGCGACGACGTAAGTACTGTTGTCCTGTTGGGGCGCGACCAGGCGGTACGGGAACTGATTGTCGGCGTCCACCATGTACAGCTCGGCTGTCGGCTGGTTCAACAGCGTCGACCAGCTGCGGCCGCCATCCTGCGTGACCGCGGCGCCCCCGTCGTTCGTTTCGATCATCACCTTGGGGTCGTCGGGATGGATCCACACGACGTGGTTGTCGCCGTGCGGCGTCGCGATGGTCGAGAACGTCTTCCCGCCGTCAGTCGAATGATGGAACGCCAGCTCGGTGACATAGACGTCGTTCTCGTCCTTCGGGTTGACATAGACCTTGTTGAAGTAGAAGGGTCGCGCGCGCAGCGTCTGACTGCTGTTGACGAGCGTCCAGCTCAAGCCGCCATCCGTTGTGCGGTACAGACCGCCCTTCGCGCCCTTCGCTTCGACTTGCGCGTAAACCACCTTCGGGTTGGACTGCGCGATATCGACCCATACTTTCCCGATCAGGTCGTCCGGGAAGCCATTGCTCGTGCGCGACCAGTGATCGCCGCCGTCGATCGTCTTATAGACTCCGCCCTCGGATGCCGGGCCGCCGCTGATAATGGTCCACGGCTTCCGCTGAGCCCTCCACGCGCCCGCATAGAGCTCGTTGGGATTCTGCCAGTTGATGGCAATGGAGACGACGCCTGTCTGATCGTTGATAAACAACACCTTCTGCCACGTCTTGCCGCCGTCTCGCGTGCGGTACACCCCGCGATCGGGTCCCCACCCAAATGGTTGGCCCACCGCTGCGACATATGCGATATCCGGATTCTTCGGATTGATCTTCAGTTGACCGATCTGACCGACCTCGTGAAGCCCGACGTGCTGCCATGTTTTCCCCGCGTCGCTCGACTTGTACACGCCTCGGCCGACAATGACGTTCGACCGAATCGCTTCGCTCCCTGTGCCGACGTACAGGATAGTTGGATTGGAGTCGGAAACATCGATGGCGCCAATCGATCCGGTCACGATCTGCCCATCCGTCATCGGCATCCATGTGATGCCGTAGTTTTCCGTTTTCCACACGCCCCCGCCTGTCGCGCCCATGTAGAAGACGCCAGGCTGCGTCCGGACACCGACGGCAGCAGTCGACCGCCCGCCGCGATGCGGACCGACCGATCGCCAGCGAAGATCTTGGTACGTCTTCGGATCGACGATCGTGTTCGGGTTGGCTTGCGCGCTCAGCCGTGTGCCGGGGATCGTGCGCGCCGCCGTTATAAGGGTGGCGGCGATGGCGGCAAGGAAGACAAGCTTTCGCATGAAGAAGGCCCTTTCGCCGAGGATTTTACTCGAGACGCGTTGGGAGCGCCGCTACTGCCGATCGGTGAGCTCGACGCCTGATCGCCCGCCATACGGCGCGTACGGGATGCCGCCGATCGCCTCCACTACAAGCGAAAGACGGTCGCCGTCGACCTGTACGACAAGGAAATGATGCGGGTTCTCCTCGGGCGTACGCCCGGGCTTTAAGAGATGCTCCATTCGAACATGCTCGCCGGCGCCCGCCGCGCAGTACGCCGATAAGTCCGGTTCGCCCGTGTAGGTGTAAATCGGCGCTCCTCCGCCACCGGTCACCACGTCGTCTCTGCGGAACGTCACGCCGCCTTCCATATACCGCTCGACCCAGTGATCGAGGAGATGATCGTGACCAGCAATGGTCATCTGTACATGATGTTTTCGAAACAACGGCGCGTACAGATCGCGGATGGCCGCGGACTGGGGCTCGATCGTCGATCCGCCATGCAGCCCGGAGGTGAAAGGCGGATGGTGGAAGACGGCAATCACATGCCCATAACGCGAACGGTCGAGATGCTCGAGCTGATCGGTTACCCAGGCGAGCTGAAACGTGTCGCTTGCGATGTTCGAATCCAACATGATGACGAACAGATTTCCATACCCGAACGTGTACGTGGGATACCCGCTCAGCCGCCGCGGCGACCCCTCGGGCGGAATCAACTTCGACATCGCCGTCAACGTGTTGTGCAGGCCAAGCGCGCGCCCAGGATCCCCCGGCGGCA
>DATKHR010000347.1:0-8158 GCA_035510155.1 Vicinamibacterales bacterium | reverse complement strand
ATCGGTTGCAGCCGCCGGCACCGTTGAAGTACGCCTCTCCCGCCTTGGCATTTCCGGTCAGGGCGAACTGCAATTGGTAACTCGTGCGCTCTGCGGCGTACGTGATCTCGCGGTGCAGAAACATGGCGACATCGGAAATGTCAGGGAGCGCAAGCTGGATCGGTGGTTTGTGGCGAGCCTGCAGATGCTCGCCAATCTGATGGCCGTTCACGTCCTGCAGCACCATCACGGATCGGATCAGATCGGGGCCGGCAAAACCTTCTCCCCCCCGGGCGTTCACCCGGTGACATGCGCTGCACTTCTCTCCAAAAGCGGTCCGTCCGCGCTCCACGGCAGCAGGATCGAACGCTCGAAGCCGGTCGACACCGCTGTCCACGCCGCGGCCACGACCTCCTTGTGGTGCTTGCGCGGTGATCGACGCGGCTGCCAGCCAAATCGCGGCGAGAGTCACGTGCGAGATCCTCCACACGGCGCTCGATGTAACATCGACACCCGCGGGCTGTCAACCCGCCTTTTCCGAATCGTCTCCTAACGGTGGCGCACCAAACGGCGGCACGCTTCTTGGTGCCTGCTCGAACGCATAGGCCAGGCGGAGCAGCGTTGGTTCGGGCATGCTTTTGCAGTGAAGGTGAAGAAACGCGTTCAAAGAGTTGTCAAGCAGAATCAGGCAAAGCTATTCGGCGATCGCGTTCTTCTTCAGCATGCCGGGCGAGTTCCACCGCATCACGAAGTAGGTCGCCGGTGCCGTGCCGACATTGCGCAGAGCGTGGAGCTGATTCGACGCCTGAAAGAGAACGGAGCCGGGGCCCACTCGCACGGTCTGGCCGTTGAGCGTGGCCTCCAGGGTTCCTTCTTTGAGGAAAAGGATCTCTTCGTCTGGATGCTTGTGGGGCGGGTGCGGCGACTCGCCTGGATTGAGCGTTGTAATATGCGCCTCGAGCTCATCCAGCGTCGCGGTCGCAGCTCGAAACACGCTGCGCACCTCACCGGTTTTCGTTGGCGTCGCCGTCATCCGCGCCCAATCGACCGCGGTCGATCCCATCACGGCCTGTTCGGTGCCCTGCGATCGTGCCCGCGGCATCAGCGCCAGCGTGCCGAGAATGGCCACGCCCGCAACTCCCAGATCTCGACGCGTCATGCGATAACCCTCCTCCGCGAGAGCTTGTCATGGGGCACCGGCGATGTCCAACGGTCCGTTGTCACGCACCGGCGGCTTAAGTCAACAAGCCCGGCAGCTTCCTCGTCCCCCGCACGTCGCAGAGCACCGGCAGGATCTCGCCGATCGGTTGACGAAAGACCGCATCCGCAACGTCGTCGAATGGCGTGGGCTGAGCGTTGACGATCACGACACGCGATCCGCACCGTTTTGCAAGCGGGACAATCCCTGCGACGGGATAGACCTGCAGGCTCGAGCCCACGGCGAGCATGAGGTCCGCGCGTTCGGCGGCGCGCGTCGCGCGTTCGATCACGTCCGGCTCGAGCGGCTGCCCGAACGAAATGGTCGCGCTCTTCAGGATCCCCCCACAGTGCTCGCAAGCCGGATCGTCCTCGCCTGCGCGCACGCGATCGAGCACGGGTCCCATCGGTCCGCGCCACCGGCATGCCATGCACATGACGTCGCGCATCGTGCCGTGGACTTCGATGACTTTGTCGGGCGCGTGTCCGGCCTGCTGGTGGAGGCCGTCGATATTCTGCGTGACGATCGCGAGCAGCTTGCCGCGGCGCTCGAGGTGGGCAAGGGCCCGGTGGCCGTCGTTCGGCGCCGCTTTCCAGGCAGGGTGATCGAGACGGCTCTGCCACGACAGCCTGCGGACATCGGGATCAGACATGTAGTAATGGATGTCGGAGAGTCGCTCGGCCTTGGGGTTCGTGGTCCAAAGGCCTTGAGGACCGCGAAAATCCGGAATCCCCGACTCGGTGGAGATCCCGGCACCGGTCAACGCAACGATCCGCACAGATTGGTCCAGCCAACGCGACACCGTCTCGACCTGGCCGTTCGAGAACCCAAAGTCCACGGACGTCAATTTCTCTCGCCTCTATTCGATGTGGAGAAGCGCGAAAACACTGAGAACCAGATGCGTGAACCGAGGCGAGGATTGTAGCCGTAGCGGGTCATCTCGAGTGTGCCGAATTGTGCCGGTGACAAGGTGCGCAATTCCGTTATCTGCTTGCAGGACTCCTCAGAAGCCGCCGATACGTCGATAGACCGCGAACCCCCCGCTGGTCCAGGAGGTGGACGACGGTGACCAAGACTCTTGTAATTGCGGTCGTTGGGCTTGCGCTTTCCTCTAGCGTAGCGCATGCCCAGATGTGCCAGGGAAGAGCCTCGTTTCGCGACACATCCACGCAGGTCAGCGTGGGTGGCGCGTTTCAGACGGGGGCCAGCGAGTTTGGAGTCGGCGTGAGGGGTGGGGGCGACCAGGTGTTTGGCGGGGTGGGTGCGTCGATCGTCAATTACAGCGACTTGGGCACATCATCGAAGGTCGTCAGCGGCAACATCGGGCAAGACTATTGGGTCGACCGCGTTCATGTCTGCCCGAATGTCGAGGCGGCTTACAGCTTCGGGCCCAACGTCGGCGACGTTACAGTGAACGGGTTGTCGTTCCTCGGCGCTGTCAACGTCGGTGTTCCGGTAACCGACTGGGACCTGTTGAATGTCGTGCCCACGTTCGGTGGCGGAGTGCTCTATCAGCGAACGAAAGCGTCTCTAGGCGGCGTCGATCAGACGAGCAGCCAGACCGGTGGTCTCGCGATGATTGGAGTGGGCGTCGTACTCAACCGAAGAATTGCCATCGTGCCGCTCGTCGAGATTCCCATCGGATTTACGCAGAACAACAGGATTTTCGACATCACGCTGGCGTTCAATTTTGGACAACGATGAGCCCGAGCGGTCAAGGGGAAGGGTGGGGCGTCGTACGGTCGCGGCAGACCAAGCCTGCGGCCGGCCCCACCCGACGTTTTCCTGATCCTCGCAAACTGTGACAGCCGCACTCCTGCCGGAGGTCGAATGGCGACGACTGAATCTAAGCTCGGGCACTTCGCCGAGGACGTTGGGAGGCTCCTCGGTACAGCGGAAGCGAGAGCGAAGGGCTGGCTGGCGCAGCAACATCAAATCATCAAGAAGCTCGAAGGTATCCGGGAGACAGCCAGCGGATTGTTACGGCAGCTCGGAAACGAGACGAGTGCCGCGACAGTTCAGCGCGGAACCCGCTCTAATGGTACCGGGAAGCACAGTCGACCGAAGGCGACACTCCGGAAGCGTCGGAGGATGGCGCGCGCTGGGCGCAAAGCAGTCGGGACGAGGATGAAGAAGTATTCGGCCGCGAGACGGAAGGCCACCCGGTAGCCAGGTCCCTCGGTGCCTACGCTGCCATGGGTACGGTGTAGCAGACCTCCGTGCCCTCGAGCGCCACGGTGCCGTCGCCGCGAACGACTCGTGTGAGCAATTCGGTGATGGGCTTGTCGTGGCGGACTCGCGTGATCTCCACCTGGCCGGTAATCACGTCGCCGGGTCGCACCGGGGCCTTGAAGTTCCAGTTCACATTCAGAAAGACCGTGCCGGGACCGGGGAGATCTTCGGCAACGACCGCGTTGAGAATCGCGCTCGTGATTCCCCCCTGTACGACAATACCTCCGAAACGCGTCCGAGCGGCGCGTTCGGCGTCGTAGTGCAACGGGTTGCGGTCGCCGCTGATCGCGGTGAACAGCTCGATGTCCCTGGGGCCGATCACGCGTGATCGCTCGGCGCGTTGTCCAACCACAGGTGCTCCCTTCGGCCAGACCGCCAACGTGTCCGTCATCTCGTTCCTCCACTGTGAGTTGCCGCTGAACTGACCGCGGCAGTCCGCGGCAGCGGCAGCGGCAGCGATGCTACGCAAATCGTAATTCGCGCACGCCACCGCTTCCGTGTGTGGGCGGGCTTGCGATGGACTATTGTGTCAGCTGTTCCGGGGTCGACCGGGGCACGTCGTTTACTTAAGGGCTGGACGTTGGGACGGGTTTCAAAAGGGAGGAAGTTCATGACGCCCCCACGCATCGTCGGTGTCTGTCTTTGGCTCATGATTACGTCTGCTGGCGCCGCGAGCCAACCGGGAAGCGACACAACCGGGCAGCCGCCGCAGGCGTTGCCTGCGAGCGTGATTCAGCGGACCTATCCCAGCGGTGACGTCTTGCCTTGGCGGCGTACTGAAACACGATCGGAATCCGGTGGCCGGGAACTCGTCGTCGCAACCGACGAAACGCCGGACATTGACGGCAGGATGGCACCGGTTCAGGAAATCAGCGTCGAGACCACCCGCACAGGTGCCACTACCACGCGGACGAGACGTGACGTGTTTGGGTTCGGCGCTGAGGGACAACGAAAGCTGTTGGAGATGACGCTGTCCCGGCAGGAGATCGCGGCAGGCGGGAATCCGAGGACAGTTCAAGATACGTGGGTCTCTGACGTCAACGGCCGTCTTGGCTTGAAGTCCCGGCGAATCGAAGAGACGAGATTGGCCGCACCCGATACCCGCCGGACGGAGACGACTTTCCTTCGACAGGGCATTGACGGAGCGCTCCGGGAAGCCGAGCGCACAGAGTCCACCGACCGCCGCATCAACCCGGCCGTTGTCCGGCACGGCATCACTCACCTGGTTCTCGACATGAACGGGCGATGGCAGCCTACGGAAACTCGAAGCACGGACATCCGCGACATCGGATCTTCGGAGCGCCTGGAGGAAGAGACGGTTCTCCGTCGCGATACAGCCGGGAACTTGGTGGTCAGTGAAAGAAACGTCACCCGCCGATCCGAAGCGAACGGACGGGAGCAGGTGATGGTTGAAACGTATGCCCGAAGCATGGACGGGTTCCCTCGACCCGACAGCCCGCAGGGCGTGCGCCAGCGCGTCCGAATATCGACGACGGCCACCGCCGACGGCGGCCGCGACACCGTCGAAGAAATAGAGGCCCGCAGTCCAGTTGCTCTCAGCGAATCTCTGCGAGTGATCCGCCGGATTGTGACGACTGTCCGCAGAACCGGCCCCGATCGATTGGTGACCGAGCGGCGGATCTTCGAACTGGATGCAAACGGCCGACTGGTGCCGGTGATCGCGGACGGTGAAGAGGGGGCTCAAAAGTAATCTGGGACGGCGACTATGAGCGAGTAGAGCCCGCGCAACCGCGGCGGGTACAAGTCGGCACTCAAGCTCACGATAGGATGATTCGATGATCCGCTTTGCGACGCTCCCGCTCATCGTGTGGCTGGCTGTTCCGGTGCCGGCCCTCGCGCAGGGTCGACCAACAGGGTCACCGCCTATCGTCGTGCAGGGGGCCATGCCGATCGAAGTCGAGAAGCTGGCCGGGCGATTGGACAATGTCGGCGTCGAGCAGGTCGGCGGATGGACCTTCTGGCGCGGCACGCTGGACGGCTATCCGGTCATCGTGTCGAAGACTCTGAAGGGGATGTCCAACGCCGCCGCCGCGACCGTCATCGCGGTTGAACACTACCATCCGGTTGCGATCGTCAACCAGGGGACGGCCGGCGGCCACGATCCGGCCCTGCATCTCTTCGACATCGTGCTCGGCACCAGCTCGGTGAACATTGGCGCGTTCAGGAGCCGCGTTCGGCTGGCCGGAGAGGGAAGCAGCCCGCTCGACTGGGTGCCGCTGGATCTGACTGCCTCCGAGGGAAGCGCCGGGAACGATCCCAACGCGCGAAGGCCTGCACGGTTCCAGGCGGACGGACCTCTGCTGGCGGCGGCCCGATACGCGAGAAAAGACTACACCCGGGGGCGGATTGTCGAAGGGGTGATCGGGTCCGCCGACATGTGGAACGACGAGATCGATCGAATAGCTTGGCTCCACACCCGGTTCGGCACCACAGTGGAAGAGATGGAGACTGCCTCGGCCGCGCAGATCGCGTCGGTCTTCAACGTCCCGTTCCTTGGTATTCGTGTCGTGTCCGACAACGTGACCAACGGCGGCGCCTATGATCCCCGAACGGGCGAAGCGTGCGAGGACTACGTCTTTCAGGTCGTCAAGGCCTACATCGCGACCCTCACGCGCTGAACAGCATCGATGTCTGCGGCACTCACGGCTGCCAATGTCGACGAACCGCGCAGGACCCGGCTCGACCGGATCTTTCGCCTGCGCGAGAACCGGACGGACGTGCGAACCGAGGTCCTGGCCGGCGCGACCACGTTCGTCACGCTCGCCTATATCCTCTTCGTCAACCCGAACATCTTGAAAGATGCCGGGATGCCCGTGGAGGCGACCTTCGCCGCCACGTGCCTGGCGTCGGCATTTGCGACGGTTCTGATGGGAGTCTACGCGAACTACCCGATAGCCGTCGCTCCGGGCATGGGCCTGAACGCGTTCTTCACATACGCGGTCGTGATAGGGATGCGTCTCCCATGGCAGACGGCCCTGGGCGCCGTCTTCATATCGGGGCTCGTCTTCTTCCTGCTCACGGTCACGCGAGTGCGCCAGTGGATCGTCGACGGCGTGCCTGGCGTGCTGCGCTCGGCCATCGGTGTCGGGATCGGCCTGTTCATTGCCTTCATTGGCCTTCGCAACGCCGGCATCATCGTCCGGAGCGATGCGACGCTGGTCACGCTGGGTGCGATGAACACGCCCGGCGTGCTGGTCGCGCTGGCCGGCCTCCTCGTGACCGCCGGTCTGGTCGCGCGCCATGTTCGCGGTGCCCTGCTGCTCGGCGTTGCCGCCACGACCGCAATCGCAATGACCGCCGGCGTGGCTCCAATACCCAAAGGCCCATCCAGCCTCATCACAATGACGAACCCGTTCGCCGCACTGCAGCCAACGGCATTCAAGCTCGATGTCCCGGGTGCGCTCAGGTTCGGCCTGGTCCCAATCCTTTTCTCGTTTACGTTCGTGGATCTCTTCGACAATATCGGCACGCTGATCGGCGTGTCGCGCAAGGCAAGGCTGCTCGACGACATCGGCCGGCTGCCGCGGATTGGCAGGGCGCTCGTGGCAGATTCAGTGGGAACGATGTTCGGCGCTCTGCTGGGCACGAGCACGGTCACGAGCTACATCGAGAGCGCGGCGGGCGTGTCCGAGGGAGGTCGCACCGGCCTGACGGCGGTCGTCGTCGGGCTCCTGTTCCTGATCGCGCTGGCGTTCGCCCCGCTCGTCGGCTTCATCCCGACACAGGCGACGGCACCTGTCCTGATCCTGATCGGAGCGTTGATGATGGTGGAGATCGTGCATATCCGGTTCGACGATTTCACGGACGCTGTCCCTGCATTCCTCACCATCGCGATGATGCCGCTGACCTACTCAATTGCCCAGGGGCTCGCGTTCGGTTTCGTGTCCTACACGGTCGTCAAGCTGCTCGCGGGGCGCCACCGCGAGAACAACCTGGTCACCTATACCCTCACGATATTGTTTCTGCTCCACTTCTTCGTTGGCGCCAAACGCTAGGGCCGCGAAAAGAACCACTGGTTGCCCCGCGCATCCTCAACACCGCCGATGCGGCCGTAAGGCTGGTCCGCCGGAGGCATGAGCGACGTTGCGCCGGAAGCCATCGCTTGTTCATATCGGGCATCCGGATCGGGAACATAAAGGAGGAACGATCCGGGCATTGGCTCGCCTTCCCCCAATTCAACAGCAGCGTCGCCGATACGCAGCCTCGCGTACCGGAGGCGCCCACCCTCATCGTGCCGCATGTCTTCGACCGCGCCGAGCGCCTGCTTCAGGAATCCAAGGTAGTCCGCGGCACCCTGGACATGGAGGACCGGCGTCACCGTGCGAGCCGCGCCGGTAAAGGACTCCGGACCGATCGGTGTGGAGATATACCAGTGATTCCCGAATGGATCGGCGACGAAGCCGGAGCGCTCGCCGTAACTACGGTCGGCGGGTTCGCCGAGCGATCGCGCGCCCGCGGCAATCGCCCGTTTGAACGTGGCGTCAGCGTCTTTCACGAGGACGTGAAACGCGACGGGCCTGAGGGGCATCACGCCGGCCCCACCACCTTCGCCAACGATGACCATTGAGTCCCCGACGCGCACCTCGCGGTGCATGCCGCCTCCACCCCCCCCGTTCCGGCCTCCTGGCCAGTGCGGGCACGTTCGCGCCAGTGGTCCGCGAGCGCGTTCGACGCGATGCGAAACAACCAGACCGACACAGGGAGGCCCCGCCACTCGAAGCGTCCGAT
>DATKHR010000346.1:0-16750 GCA_035510155.1 Vicinamibacterales bacterium | reverse complement strand
GCCGATCCGAAGGTTCGGTCGGGGTTGCTACTGTGGCAGCGGCACCGCGCAAGTCGGTTACGTGGAATTGGCGGCACCAAGTCGGAGGGTTCGAGGTCATTCGGACGCTGAGCAGGGTAGTTAAAGGCGTGAACGGGTCGCTGGGCTGGGAGGCGATCGCCGGCTTAGGTTAACATAATATCTGTTATCAGACTCACTGGGAATCCGCCGGAAAACGCGCCTGTGCACGATCTGTGGACCGGCTCCGGTGGTGCCTGAGGCGGGTGCTAATTGGTCCTGGCCTTGGGGATGAAGGAATCGGGAGCTAGGCGCTCCAGTGCCGGGCCGCGAACAGATCGTCGGGCAACTGGACGTCGAGCGGCCGGTGCGGCGGGTGCCGCTCCCGTTCGACGTTCGCCCGGTCATACACCGCCAGGAAGAAGGACACGACCGCGCCCGGCGAGACGCCCAGGTCGCTGAACGGGACGGCGAGCTCGAGCACGCGCCCCGCGGCGGCCCGGGCAGCTCCCGGCCCTCGCCTGCGCCAGTACGGCACGTCCGGGTATCTCAGCCAGAACCCGCTGGTCAGCTGTCCCGCCGTCTGCTGAACGGAAAATCGCAGCCCGGCCGGCGCCAGAAACTTGAAGGAGATCTCGTAGCCGTCCGCCAGCAGGTCGGCCATGGGCTGGCGCCCGTCCACCCTCAGAAACAGACACTCGCGGCTGAACCCGTAGCGCACGGCCGTCAGCAGCGACGTCGGGCGGTCGATCTGGTGCATGGCTCCCGCCGCCTCGCGAACCTCGAACGCGCCGGCGCCAAGCCATTCGAAATAGCTCGTCTCCTCGCCGTCGAGCGTCGGGTCGATGAGCGCCGTCGGCTCGCGCTGCGCGGTGCGGGGCACGGCCGAGATGTTGCTCACGAAGAGTTCGTCGGGGGTGGGTCGATCCATCAGGCGGTACGCATTCCGGAGATGCCGGCGGAAGAGATCGTCGAACTCCACGTCGTGGGCCGACGAGTGGTCGTCGCCATACCACCAGCACCAGTCGCTCCCTTCGGCGATCAGAATTTCCTCGCGTGCCCCGGCCATATTGGGCGCGCTTGCGGGCGCCACGTCGAGCGCCGCCCGCGCGTCCGCCAGCTGGCTCCAGGCCTTCTGGTCGTCGGGATGGCCGATCCAGATGTAGAAATTGCCGTCGATCCACGATCCCGGAAAGATGCTCCGGAGTTCACGGGTCGTCTTGACGCAGGCCTGGGCCATGGTGACCGTGCGCAGCTCCGCATGTCCGGTCAGGCGCCGATACAGCGCTCGAAGGAAGAGGCGCCCGCCGCCCTCGAAGTGCTCCCAGGCGTTTTCGCCGTCCAGGATCACGAAGATCGTCGCCTCTTCCCCGCCGGCGCGCGCATGAAACCGGCGCCCCGCCTCCGCCAGCCTCCCAGTGAAGTCGCCGGCTGCCGCCTCGGCGGACCATCCCGCATACGTAAAGCCAATGAGGTCGGACAGCACGTGGTCGCGAAACGCGCAGACGATGGATGCGCCGCCGACCCGGACGATGTACGGCGCGTAGAGCCGTTCGGGCTGCTCGAAGTGCCCGTCACCGTCTCGTGAAAACGTCATGCCCAGCGTTTTCGCCAGGATCAATTCGTCGGTGGCCATCCATCGAAAACCGGCGTTGACCGCGAGCGGCACCATGTCATCGGAGACAGAACCCTCCGACGGCCACAGCCCCCCCGGCGGACGACCGAACACGCGGGCGTGGTACTCGACGGCCCGCGTGAGCTGCTCGGCGGCATCCTCCCGATGAGCGAACCGCTGCCGCGGCCGGCGCGCGTCGGGGTGCGTCCGCAAGTAGATATCGGTGTCGCACAGAAGCGGCAGAATCGGGTGATAGAACGGGGACGCCGAGATCTCGATCTGCCCCCTTGCGGCCGACGCCCGGTACTCCGGAATGATGCCGTTCAGGATCTCGAGCTCGACCTGCCGGAGTCGGGCCTTGTCGTCCTCCGAAAAGCCGCGTCCGAGCTCCACCAGGCGCCGGACGCGCGGGTCGGCCTCCAGATACAACGGATCGACCCAGGCCAGCTTCTGCCAGACTTGAAGGTCCCGAAGATCGTCCACGTCGTAGGGCGATCCGCGTCTGGCAAACAGGTCGGCGTAGCGCGGATAGATGTCGATCATCCGCTGCCGCTGAGCGTGGAAAAAGTTGGTGCGAATGAACTCGACCTCGGACGGGGTCAGATCGACCGCCGGCTTGAGACCGAGCTCGAGCGTCCGATCCCGCGCGCGATCTTCGGCGAACGCCTCGAGCTGGACGAGGAGGGACGGCACGAGGTTGAAGGTCACCTTCACGTCGGGAAACTCCCGCAGGAGCGCCACCATCCCGTAGTAGTCCTTGAGCGCGTGCAGCCGCACCCACGGCAGGATGTGCTCCCTCGTCGCGAGGTCTTCATAGAACGGCTGATGCATGTGCCAGAGAATGGCGACGCGGGTCATACGGTGTAGTCTAGACGTGAACCTGGTGTTCAAGATCTTCGACCGCTACCTCGTACGCCAGATCCTGGCGCCCTACGTCCTGGCGCTCCTGGTCCTGACGTTCATCCTGCTGATGCCGCCGATTCTGGAGAATGCGCAGCAGCTCATTGCCAAGGGTGTCGACGCCCCCACGATCGCCCGCATTCTCGTCACGCTCACGCCTCAGGCGCTCGCCGTGACGATTCCGATGGCGCTCCTCTACGGCATTCTCATGGGATTGGGACGGATGTCCGCAGACCGCGAGTTCGTGGCGCTTCAGGCCTGCGGGGTCAGCATCCTCCGGGCGTTACGACCGATCGCGGTTCTCGCCGTCGTGGCCTTTGCCGCCGACCAGTACGTCCTCCTCGTCGCGCTCCCCGACGCCAACCAGACGTTTCGCGAGATCACCTTCAACGTCGTGGCCTCGAAGGCGGAATCCGACGTCAAGGCGCGCACGTTTTATCAGGGATTCCCAGACCGGGTCGTCTACGTTCGTGACGTGCTGCCCGATCGCGGGTGGCAGGACGTGTTTCTCGCCGACACGACCAAAAGCGATCAGACGTCGGTCTACTTCGCCAGCGGCGGGCACCTGCTCATCGATCGCGATCGGCGGACGGCGCGGCTTCAGCTGGAGAACGGCACGCGCCACACCACCTACGCCGCGACGCCGGACAAGTACGACGTCGATTCGTTCGACCAGCTGGTGCTGAACCTGGAAGCCGAATCGGTCTTCAAACGCACCCAACTGCTGAAGGGCGACAACGAAATGACGGTCGCGGAGCTCCGCGCCGACGTGGCCGCGCGGATCAAGCAGGGGCAACCGTACGCCAGCCAGCTCTTCACGATTCAGCAAAAGTTCTCGATTCCGGTGTCCTGCCTGGTGCTCGCGGCCATCGGCCTCGCGTTGGGCGCCAGCAGCCGGAAGGAGGGAACGCTCGCGAGCTTCGCGCTCGGGTCCGGCGTGATCTTCGTCTACTACGTGCTGCTCTACACCGCCCGCGCCGCGGCCAACGGCGGCCGCCTCTCCCCCACCCTCGCCCCCTGGATCGTCAACGTCGTCCTCGGCCTGGCCGGCGCGGCGCTGGTCTTGTGGCGCACGGGCGCCTCGGGCGAGGCGGTCCGCATTCCCCTGCCGACGCTGTTCAGGTCGCGAGCCGGGTTGCTCGCCGGCACTGAGGGAGACGGCGCGAATGACGCTCGTGACGGTGGCGAGGGCGGGATGGCCGATGCCGGCGGAGGGACCGACACAACCGGCTGGCCAAACGCCGGCGCGCGAGCGCGTGTGACGGCCGGCCGAGGCGGTCGCGTGGTGCTCGTCATCCGAGTTCCGCAGATTGACTGGCCCCGCCCGAATCTCCTGGATATCTACATCGTCAGACGGTACCTCTCTGTGTTCCTCCTGGCATTCGTCTCGCTCATCGGCATCTTCTACATCGCGACCTTCATCGACCTGGCCGACAAGCTGTTCCGGGGGTCGACCACAGGAGGGATGCTGGTCCGATATTTTTATTTTCAGACCCCGCAGTACGTCTATTTCGTCATCCCCCTGGCTGCGCTCCTGTCCACGCTCGTCACCATTGGCGTGCTCACGAAGAACAGCGAGCTGATTGTCATGCGGGCCTGTGGCATCAGCATCTATCGATCGGCGATGCCGCTCGTGCTGTTCGGCGTCCTCCTGAGCGTCGCGCTGTACGAGCTCCAGGAGCGGGTGCTCGCGGAGTCGAACCGGGAGGCCCAGCGCTTGAATGCCGTCATTCGAGGATGGCCCACGCAGACGTTTTCCGCGATGTTGAGCCGTCGATGGATGGTCGGGCAGCAAGGGGACTTGTACTACTACGAGTTCTTCGATCCGAAGGGCAACCGGTTCAGTCAGTTCTCCAGGTACCATACGGACCCGTCGCGGTGGCGATTGTCGGCGTTGATGTTCGCGAAGGAGGTGGCGTACACGAAATCCGAGAGGGGACTCGCGTGGAGCGCGCGGGACGGGTGGGACCGGGACTTCGTGAGGCCCCGAAAAGGCATGACGGCGGCTCCCGCGGTCGCCTATCGACCGTTCTCGGAACGCCAGGTGGCGCTCGAGGCGCCGAGCTACTTCAAATCCGATGACCCTGATGCCGACAGGATGTCCTACAACGAGCTGCGCGACTACGTGACGCGGCTGCAGAAGAGCGGATACTACGCGGTCCCCTACCAGGTGCAGCTGCAGAAGAAGATCGCCTTCCCGTTCGTGACGCTGGTCATGACGCTGCTGGCCGTGCCGTTCGCGGTGACGACCGGGCGGAGCGGCGCCCTCTATGGCATCGGGATCGGGATCTCTCTGGCGATTGTCTACTGGACCGCCCAGAGCGTCTTTGGCGCCATGGGAGGGGCCGGGCTCCTCTCTCCCACGCTCGCCGCGTGGGCGCCGAATATTCTTTTCGCCGCGGGCGCGTCGTACATGATTCTCACCGTCCGGACGTAACGGGTGTCGGTTCGGCGAACGTCACGAGTCTTGGATCGCCAATCCAGATCCTTCCGGACGTTCCGGGTTTCGTGTTGATCGTATCGACGACGAACATCACGCTCCTGATGTCGGCTTTCACCGCTTTGGGCACGTGCGTGGAGCCGACCGGAACGAAATCGTCGAATGCGACAGTGCGCTCGTGGGGCGCCGCATCCAGGTACACGGATCGCTGCCAGCGGTCCGCCGTCGTGTCGCGGATCTGAAGAGAGATTCGCATCGGCTTCTCGCCACGGATCGTGAAGCCGACCGCATCGAACGCGTGAACACCGCCCGGCAGCGGCAGCACGAGGGACGTGTACTGCCCGATCGATGGTCCAGGCGCCAGGCCGAAGCGGTAACGCAGCTCGGAGCCACCCGGTCCGGGCAACACCTCGAAGGCGCCCAGAGATTGGGGATCGTGCTCGACACTCCACTGGCTCGCGTTCGGTCCGTCGAAGGTGATCTTGGTCTCCATGCCCCTGGTCTCTACGCCGGGGGCATCGGCGACCTTCGCGTCGACCCCCCGGACATATATCGGGTTGCTTCTGATCCAGGTCACCGGCGGCGAACCGCCCGGCGCAACGATTTCGGTCCAATACACGGCCGGCCCTGTGCCAGCGTGCACGACCAGGTCCTGCGTATCGCGAACGCTCGCGAGGACTCGCGGCCCGTCGTGAACGATCGTCGTGAAGTCGGCCGGAGCGTTGCTCCGTACGCGCAGCAGGACGGGATCTCCAGGCCCGCCAACCCCCAGGACGTCACCCTCCCGCACCGTGCCCCGCGCATTCGTTGCGGTGAGCTCGAACGATGGCGGTGAGGCGATGCCGTCCACCGCGGTGTAGAGGTGTCCGTTTCGAATCGCCCGCGTCAGCAACGCGGCGTCCCCTGCAGCCCCGCCGGTGAACGGCTGCTCGGTCCGCACGTGCACCGAGATCGCGCGAAACGAAGCCTCGTAACTGGGCAGCGGCAGCACAAATCGGCCGTCGCGCGGCTCCACGCTGGGTGGCGCCAGGCGCGCATGCGCGTCCGCACCAGCGATCGTCACGACCCTTCGCTGCCGCGTCACCGTCTCCCACTGTTCGAGCGCGGCCGTCGGTTGAATCAAACGCGCGATCGCTTCAGGCGGGCGCAACGGATAGTCGAGCAACCCGGTCACGAGTCGGCGCTTCGAGGCCCAGCCGGGTTCGGCCGCCAGCACCCGCCAGCTTGTGTCCAAATTGAGCAACTCGACGCCGTCGAACGGCACGGTCCAGTCTCCCCAGTGGAGCTGAGGTTTTGGAGAGTCGGGATGGGCGACGATCCCGAAGCCGCCGAGGCGGCGAACGTCCTGGACGACGTCTCTGGGTTCCCCGGCGAGCGGATACGGCGAAGCCGGCATGTCGATCGCGATGTAGTGCCCGCCCGTTGTACTGATCTCGACCCCATCCAGGCACAACACCCCCGCCCGGTACGCCGGCGGATCGGAACGTCGCGTCGCATCCCCATGATCCGTAAAGACCAGGAACTTCAGGCCGGCGCGGGCGGCGGCCGCCGCGACCTCTTCGGGGGTGCCCAGGCCATCGGATCGATTGGTGTGAACGTGTAGGATGCCGGCGACGGTTCCGTCCCCTGACGGCGCGAGAGCGGCATGTTTGGGTGGGAGCGTGAGCAGGACCCAGACGACAACGGCGGCCAGGATGGCCGCCGTTCCGAGCAGAACTCTCGTCACCGGAAAAGGGTCGTCACCGAACAGGCATCATCGACGCCACGGGGCCGACCGCGAAGGGGCCGCCCACCGGGCGGCGCTGACGTGAACGACTGAGGGCTCACACGCCCGCTGCTGTCTTGAGCGCTGCAGCCTTGTCCGTGCGTTCCCAGGTGAACTCGGGCTCAGTCCGGCCGAAATGGCCGAACGACGCGGTCTTCTTGTAAATCGGCCGGCGAAGGTCGAGCTCCTCCATGATGCCGCGCGGCGTCAGCTTGAAATAATCGCGCACGACCTGCGTGATCTTCTCTTCGGGGACTCGGCCGGTCCCCTCGGTGTGCACCATCACCGAGACGGGATCCGCGACGCCGATCGCGTAGGCCAGCTGCACGAGCGCCCGCTCGGCGATGCCCGCGGCCACGACGTTCTTGGCAATATAGCGAGCCATGTAGCAGGCCGACCGATCGACTTTCGTCGGATCCTTGCCTGAGAAAGCACCGCCTCCGTGCGGTGCCGCCCCGCCGTAGGTGTCGACGATGATCTTGCGCCCCGTGACCCCGGCGTCGCCGTGCGGTCCACCGACGACAAACCGGCCGGTGGGGTTGACGTACACCTTGGTCTTCTTGTCGCGGAGATTCTCGGGAATCACTCGAGCGATGATTTTCTCGAGGACGTCTTCCTTCATGGTCTCCTGCGTGACAAGCGGACTGTGCTGGCTCGAGACGACGACGGCGTCGACGCGGACGGGCCGGTTGCCGTCGTATTCGACGGTCACTTGTGATTTGCCGTCCGGGCGGAGGTAGTCGAGGACGCCGTCACGCCGCGCGCACGACAGCCCCCGAGTCAGCCTGTGCGCCAGCATGATCGGCAGCGGCATCAGCTCCTCGGTCTCGGTGCAGGCAAAGCCGAACATCATTCCCTGGTCGCCGGCGCCGCCCGTGTCCACGCCCATGGCGATGTCCGGCGACTGGCTGTGAATCGAAGACAGGACAGCGCACGTCTCGGCGTCGAAGCCGTATTTGCCGCGGTTGTAGCCGACCTCCTTGATCGTGTCGCGCACGACCTCCTGGAAGTCCACGTAGGCGCTCGTCGTGATCTCTCCGGCGACGATGGCGAGGCCAGTCGTGACCAGGGTCTCGCAGGCAACCCGACTTACGGGATCCTGCGCCAGTATCGCGTCGAGAATCGAATCGGAAATCTGATCAGCAATCTTGTCGGGATGCCCTTCCGTGACCGACTCCGACGTGAAGAGATGCCGTCCGTTCCGGCTCATGCCGTGTGCTCCTTCGCTCAAAAATGCCTGACCCGCAAACACTTAACTCTATCATGGCCTTGGATGGAAGCGCTCGTAAATCATTCGCAGCCGCGCGTCGAGGACGTGCGTGTAGATCTGCGTGGTCGAAAGGTCCGCATGGCCCAGCATCATCTGGATGGCGCGAAGATCGGCGCCCCGCTCCAACAGGTGCGTCGCGAACGAGTGACGGATCACGTGCGGGCTGAGCATCCGTGGGACACCCGCGCCACGACCGTGTCTCTTGAGGATCTTCCAGAAACCGACGCGACTGAGCGCCCCGCCGCGTGCGTTGACAAACAGGCGCGGCGACACTCGATGCTTGACCAGTTCGGGTCTGGCTGTTTGCTCGTACTTCCTGATCCATAACGCCGCTTCGTCACCGATCGGCACGAGTCGTTCCTTGCTGCCCTTGCCGACGCACGTCATGTAGCTTTCGTCGAGGTGAAGATCCGCACGGCGAACGGCCACCAGCTCCGAGACGCGAAGCCCCGTAGCGTACAGGAGCTCGATCATCGCGCGGTCGCGCAACCCGAGCGCGGTAGTGACGTCAGGCTGCGCCATGAGCGCGTCGACCTCGGCAAGGGAAAGGAATTTCGGCAGCGAGGGCCAGGCGCGAGGCGGCTGGAGGTCATCAGCCGGATTGCGATCGATCTGGCGATCGACGGTCAGAAAGCGGTAGAACCCCCGAACGGCCGCAACTCTCCGCGCGACTGACCGGGGAGAGAGCCCACTGGACCGCTGTTCACGAACGAACGTTTCGAGGTCCGCGCGCTCCAGAGCTTCGAGCGGCCGCTCCTCGGCCGCAGCAAATTCGGCCAGTGCCGCAAGATCGCGCGCATAGCTCTCGATCGTGTGCTCGGCCAGCCGCCGCTCGACACGCAGATGATCGAGGTACGCGTCAACAAATCTCGACCCGACGCTCATCGTCGAACGACTATGATAGTATTCGCGGTTCGTTTTTGAGGTCAGTGAAATGTCGTCCCGGTCCAAGTGGCAGTCGCTTCCCACCGAGCAGATCAATCCCGCCACGCTGGCCGTTGACAAGCTCGATCCCGCCGACATCGTCGAAACCATGCTCAACGAGGACCGCAAGATGCTCGCGGCCGTGCAGCGCGAGAAAGATCGGATCGCGGTGGGCGTGGAGATCATTACCCAGGCGCTGCGCAAGGGCGGCCGGATCATCTTCGTCGGGGCGGGGACGAGCGGCCGGCTTGGCGTGCTTGAGTCTGCCGAGATGCCCCCGACGTTCGGAACGAGTCCGGATATTGTGCAAGCGATCATGGCCGGTGGCCAGAGCGCGGTCCTGCGCGCTCGGGAAGGCGTCGAGGACAACTATGAGGAGGGCGCGCGGTCGGTCAATCGGCTCCGCCCAACCAGGCGCGACGTGGTCATCGGCGTGTCAGCGAGCGGGATGACGCCGTTCGTGCGGGGTTCACTGACGCGCGCACGGCGGGCCGGGTCCAAAATCATCTTCGTCACCTGCGATCCGCGCACCGAGCTCCAGACGTTCGTCGACCTGACGATCGCGCCGGCCGTCGGCCCCGAAGTGATTGCCGGCTCGACGCGCCTGAAAGCGGGCACCGCGACGAAAATGGTGCTCAACATGCTGACGACAGCGTCGATGATTCGCATTGGCAAGACGTACGGGAACCTGATGGTCGACGTGCAGATGGGCTCCGAGAAGCTCAAGGATCGCGCCCGCCGCATCATCACGATCGTCACCGGGCTCGAGTATGACGACGCGGACAAGCTGCTGCGCAAGGCACACTGGGACGTCAAGGCCGCGATCGTCATGCAGAAGACGGGGTTGAGCTACGTGCAATCGCTCTCGCGCCTGCGACGCGCGCACGATTTCGTCAAGGACGCGATTGGCGAGGACGTGGAGGCGCGATTGAAGGAGCTCTTGAAAGTCGGCTAGCCGCGTCGCGATCCAGCCACACCTCGGCGTTCGGGTGGAGCTGCAGGAATGAGGCCGGCAGTCTGGGCGTCACAGGCCCCAGAATCATCCGCTCAACGCACCGAGCCTTGCGGGATCCGGTCGCGACGAGAACGATGCGGCGCGATCGCAGGATGGTCCCCATCCCCATCGACAGGCCTTCCTTCGGGACTGCGTTCACACGATCGCCGAAGAGCGGCGCGTTCGCGCGGCGCGTCGCGGGACGGAGCGTCGTCCGATGAGTGGATGCGCACAGGGCGGCGGCGGGCTCATTGAAGCCTATGTGGCCGTTGGTTCCCAGACCGAGAACCTGAACGTCGATCCCGCCGACTCGCGCGATCGCGCGCTCGTAGCGCCGGCACTCTCGCTCGACGTCGCGGGCACGGCCGTTGAGAGAGTGTGCTCGTCGCCGGGGGATGTTGATGTGATCGAACAGATGCGCGCGCATGAAGCGGTGATAGCTGGCGGCATCCTGACGGCCCAGCCCGAGGAACTCGTCGAGATTGAACGTCGTCACGCGTGCGAAATCGACGCGGTGTGCCGTGTACGACCCGATCAGGTGGTGGTAGAACAGCGTGGGGGTCCTGCCGGCGGGAAGCCCGAGTACAGCATCAGGCTTTGAAGCAATCGAGCGCATGACGTCCCCCGCCAACGAACGGGCGACGGCCTCTGGCGTTCGAAACACGCGTATCCTCATTGCCGATTGACGGCGACTTTGTATCTCGGCACCTGCGCGCCCCCCCGAGCCTCGGCGAGCGCGAGCCATACGGCGCCGGCCGCCGGCTCCTTGTCCAGACGTTCCACCTGACACCGCGGCGCGACTTCCGCCAGCTTCGGGGGCAGATCGGCTGCAAGCCGTGGCACGACCCGGAACATGCCCCCGGCCAGATAGAAGGTGAAGGCTTCGCCACGCATTTCGAGGCGCGTGGTCACCGACCGCGCCGCGAGAACGAGCTCGTCGACCGCGCGCTCGAGGATGCGCGTCGCGACGGCATCGCCCTGCTCACTGACCCGTTGTACCAGCGGTCCCAGCGCGGCGACCGCCGTCCGCGGCTGCTCGCGGTCGTACACGATGCGCGGCAGCCGTGAGACGTCACTGATGCCGAAATGCGCCAGGATATCGGCGGTCAAGCGGGTTTCGGGGCCGCGCTCGTCGGCGGCACGCATCACGGCGGCCAGCGCTTCGCGACCGATCCAATAACCGCTCCCCTCGTCGCCGATCATGTGCCCCCAGCCACCTGCGCGCGCCGCTTCGCCCTCGCGGTTGCGACCGTAGGCAATCGACCCGGTTCCCGCGATGATGACGACTCCGGGAGCATCGCCCGCGCCGGCCACCAGCGCGATGAGCGCGTCGTTGACGACGACCGCGTGGGACCGGTGCCCGAGGCGGCGCATGATCGCCCGGACCGTGCTCGCTTCGTCGTCCCGGTCGACGCCGGCGATGCCGAGGCAGACCGCGGCGGGGATGATCTGCCGATCGCCAATCGCCGACTCCATCACCTCGTGCAAGACTTTCTCGACAGCCAGCTCGCCCGCGGCGTGAAGGTTCGCGCCGGGTCCGCGCGCTTCGGCGATAATCGTGCCCGCGCCGTCGGCGAGTAAGCACACGGTCTTGGTTCCGCCGGCGTCGATGCCCAGCACGAACATGGAGTGTCGGATTCTATGTTAGGCTTCGCGCACGTGGGCCGCGCCGCCTTCAGCCACCCGTAGATGGGCTTCTCGGCCCTCGACTACGCCGTTCTGGCCGCCTATCTGATCGGGATCACATGGTTCGGCAGCCGCTTCCGCCGAGGCCACCGCTCCGTCAAAGACTACTTCCTCGGCAATCGTGACACACCCTGGCCGGTCATCAGCCTGTCCATCGTCGCGACCGAGACGAGCACGCTGACCCTCATTGGCGTGCCAGCGCTTGCCTATACGGTGTACGCGCGCCCGGAAGACGGCGGCAGCTTCACCTATCTCCAAGTCGTCGCCGGCTACATCATCGCCCGATTTGTCATCAGTTGGCTGTTCATTCCCGCCTACTTCAAAGGCGATTTGGTGACCGCCTACGAGCTGCTCAACAGGCGTTTCGGGCCCCGCGCTAAGCACTTCGCCGCGTCGCTGTTTCTCGTGATGCGGGCGCTGGCCGAAGGCGTCCGCGTCTTCGCGGCATCGCTCGTCCTCGCGGCGGTCCTGAGCGCGAGCGTGCCCGGGCTGCCGCATCTGTGGCTCTGGTCGATCGTCATCGTGGGGTCCCTCACGATGGTGTACACGTTCGAGGGCGGTATTGCGGCGGTGATTTGGACGGATCTTGTGCAGCTCGTGATCTATATCGCGGGATCGATCCTCGCGGCCTATATGCTGCTCCGTCTCGTTCCCGGCGGATGGAGCGCAATCGTGAGCGACGCGCGGGCGTCCGGAAAGCTCCACGTGATCTCGTGGTCGTTCGACCCAACGCTGCCCTTCACGTTCTGGGCGGGGTTCGTCGGCGGCTGCTTTTTGACCATGGCCTCTCACGGCGTGGATCAATTGCTGGTCCAGCGGTTGCTTACGTGCCGCAATCAGGGCGAGAGCCGGCTGGCGCTCGTCGCGAGCGGGTTCGTGGTGTTTGCACAATTCGCCCTGTTCCTGACGATCGGGTTGATGCTGCACGCGTACTACGCGGTCCACCCGCTGCCGCCGATGGAAACCAACGACGAGATCTTCCCCGCCTTCATCGTGCGCGGCCTGCCGCGCGGCGTCGCGGGGTTGGTGATTGCCTCGATTTTCGCGGCGGCGATGTCGAACCTGAGCGGATCGCTCAATTCGCTCGCATCGATCACGGTGCTCGACTTCCAGTGGCTCTTCCGCCCGCCTTCCCTCCAGCCTTCCCATCGGCCGCCTCTTCCCCAGCCGGCGACTGCCGGCGCAACTGAGGATCGGCGGCTTCTGAACCTCTCGCGGTGGCTGACCGCCGCATGGGGGGTGGTCCTCATCGGAATCGCGGTGCTCTCGCGCAATTGGGGCTCCGTCTTCACGGTGGGCTTGACGATCGCGTCGATCGTGTACGGGCCGATGCTCGGGGCGTTTCTGCTGGGGACGCTCACCACCCGCGCTACTGAGCGGGGCGTGATGGCGGGCGTCGGCGCGTCGCTTGGCGTCATGGTCGCGGTCCGGCTGTTCACGCCGCTGGCCTGGACCTGGTACGTCGTGGTCGGCGCGGCTATCTGCTGGACCGTCGGTCTGTTGTTCAGCGGGCATGACTGACGAGGCGCGACGGATCCTTGTGAGCGCCCGGGCGTCGCGGGTCTTCCCCGCGGCGACCGCGGAAGTCGGGACGAGCGACGCTATGCTCTGGCGAGACGCCGTTGGCTCGCTCACGTTCGACGATCCGACGCCGGTCGATCTCCACACCCCGTTCGATTTGGCGTCGCTGACGAAGGTCATTGCGACCGCCAGCGTCATCGCGACCCTCGTCGATGCAGGCGGCGTCCGCGTCGGCGACCTTGTCGGACGGTACTTCAGCGAATGGCGCGGGGAGGATCGCGAGGGCGTCACGGTTCGCGACCTGCTCGAGCACGCCTCAGGCCTTCCGGCACGGCTGGTGGATGCTCCCCCCGGGGCCCCCTCCCCCAGCGCACCGCCGAGCGTGCGGCGGGAGTTCGAGCACGACATCTGCGGCATGCCTCTGGAGTTCCCGCCGCGGACGCAGTCGGTCTACAGCGACCTCGGCTTCATTCTGCTCGGCTTTCTCGCCGCCGATCTCGCAGGCGAAGCGCTCGACGCGCGCTTCTCGAGGATCTGGCCAGACCCGTCTCTCGCGTTCGGGCTTACTCGCAGTGTCAGGCGGCGCGCTGCGCCCACGCGCCCGCTGGACGACGATGGTCGCCGCGGCCGCATGCTCGTCGGCGAAGTGCACGACAACTATGCGGCCGCACTTGGCGGTGTCGCCGGACATGCGGGGCTGTTCGGGACCGCACCGGCCGTTGGTCGGTTCGCGCGCGCGATCCTCGCCGCCGTGCGCGGCGTTCCGCACGGTGTGCTTGCTCCCGAGCGCATCAGGCAGTTCACGACGCGATCGAGCGTGCCCGGCAGCTCGCGCGCGCTCGGGTGGGACACCATGCTCCCCAGCTCGTCGTGCGGCACACGGATGTCACCCGCCGCGTTCGGACACGTTGGCTTCACGGGAACGTCGCTGTGGATCGATCCGACCCGAGACCGCTACTTCGTGCTCTTGACGAACCGCGCGGCGGGCGGAGGGACGCTCGACGACATGCGGTTGGTGCGGCGGGCCTTTCACGATGCGCTTGGAGACGTCTGACCCCAGGCTGACGCCGACCTGCGATTCAAGCCACACATGACTCTCAGCTGGACCGATTCGCTGGTGATTGCGGGCTACTTCGCACTCAACCTCGCGATCGGTCTGTACTACATGCGGCGCGCCCGCGGGAGCACCAGCGAATTCTTCCTGTCCGGACGCGACGTGCCATGGTGGCTGGCCGGCACCTCGATGGTGGCGACCACCTTCGCGGCGGACACACCGCTCCTTGTGACCGGCATCGTCGCGCGCAACGGCATCGCGGGCAACTGGCTCTGGTGGAACATGGCCGCCAGCGGGATGCTCACCGTGTTCGTGTACGCTCGCCTCTGGCGCCGTGCGGGCGTCATGACCGACGTCGAGTTTGCGGAGCTGAGGTACTCGGGACGACCCGCGGCTTTCCTTCGCGGGTTCCGCGCGCTCTACCTCGGCGCGCCAATCAACTGCATCATCATCGGCTGGGTCAACCTGGCGATGATGAAGATCCTTCAGGTGACGCTCGGCCTGGACCAGTCCGGCGCGCTGTGGACGCTTCTCGCGATCCTGGCCTTCACCGCGTTCTACACGACACTGGCGGGGCTGTGGGGCGTACTCGTCACCGATCTGGTGCAGTTCGCCCTCAAGATGGGGATGGTCATCGCGCTCGCCTACTTCTCTGTGCGCGCTGTGGGCGGGCTCGGCGCGCTGGAGTCGAAGATTCGCCTGCTGGACGCGGCGGCCGGATCCGGCTCACGCCTGGCGTTCTTTCCGGCGGCCGGCTCCGCCTGGATGCCCGCGATTACCTTGTTCGTCTATCTCGGCGTGAACTGGTGGGCCAGTTGGTACCCGGGCGCTGAGCCGGGCGGCGGAGGCTACGTGGCGCAGCGGATCTTTTCCGCCAGGAACGAGCGCCACGGGCTGTTCGCGACGCTGTGGTTCAACATCGCGCACTACGCCGTCCGCCCATGGCCGTGGATCCTTACGGCACTCGCTTCGCTGGTCCTCTATCCAACCCTGGCGGACAAGGAATCAGGCTACGTCCGAACGCTGATGGACCCGGCGGTCTTCCCCCCTGCCCTGCGCGGCATCATGCTGGCGGCGTTCGCCGCAGCGTACATGTCCACCGTCGGCACCCAGCTGAACTGGGGCGCGTCGTACATCGTCAACGACTTCTACCGGCGTTTCGTGCGCTCACGCGGCAGCGAGCGCGAGTACGTCGCCGTCTCACAGTCGGTCACCCTCGCGCTGACGGTGGCGTCAATCTACGTGACGTTGCACCTCGCTTCGATTGAACAGGCATGGAAGCTCCTGATCGTGACCGGCGCGGGCACAGGCGCAGTGCTGCTGCTCCGCTGGTTCTGGTGGCGGATTAACGCGTGGTCGGAAATCGCTGCGATGTCTACGGCGGCCGTCGTATCGCTGTATCTGCAGATTGCGCGCGGCTGGGACAGCGACGAGCCGCGCGACTTTGCGCTCATCATGCTCGTCACAGTGGGCGTCACAACCATCGCGTGGCTCGCGGTCACGCTGTTGACCGCACCGGAGCCCGACGAGACGCTCCGGAAGTTCTACGTGCGTGTGCGTCCACACGGCGCCGGGTGGCGGCCCGTTGCGCGCGCGACTGGCGTGGCCCCTCTCGGGTCCCTTCAGGGCGAGCTGATGAACGCAGCGCTCGGCTGCGTGCTTGTTTACGCCGCGCTTTTCGGGGTGGGTGAACTCTTGCTACGCAGCGCGCCCGTCGGAGCGCTGCTCGTCGGCGTGTCCGCGCTGAGCGGTCTCGCTATCGCCAAGAATGTCGACGCCTAAATTCCGCGCCCTCTTCCCGGTTGAATCGGCCGCGCTGGTTGGACGGGCGACGTCGGCCCACTAGGTTGGGTTGGATTGGGCCCGCGCTGTCCCCCGATCCCTGTCCCGAACGGATTCGTGCTCGGGTTCGCCGGCTGCCCCTGCCGCCCGCGCTGGCCCGGCGCCGCAGTTCCGCCGGCGCCCACGCCTGGCGCCAGAGTCTGCGGAGTATTCACGAACGCCCACTCGTTATAGTGATTCCTGCCGTTGTAGATCCGGATCGACTTGTCCTTGCTCTTGCTCGCGACGCCAATGATGCCGCCGGTCGAGCCGGCCCCGGGCGTGCCAATTGGGGAAAATCCGCCCGTGGAGCCGATCCCGGTTCCTCCGATTCCGCTTCTCCCCATCGGGCTTCCCTCCGTGCCACTTCCCGCTCTCCCAGTACTGCCCATGCCCGTGTTCCCGACACCGCCACGCCCGATTCCGCCCCCGAATGGGCTCGAAGGCGTCGACGATGGCGATGCGGCGCCCGCGCCGCCCGCAGTCGTGGGACTCGTGGGGAAGCCCCCACGAGCGCCACCGCGTCCCGGCTGACCCGCCCCAGGCTGCGTCGGCGAACCGGGAACGGCCTGCCCGGCCAGGAGAACCTGAAAGTCGTCGTTAGTGATGGGGTCTTTGTATTTCTTGCGGAGAAACCGCTGTTCGACCAGCACATCGAGATTGGGGGGACTTACGTTGGCGTACTTCCTGGAAAACAGTCGCAGAGCTCGCACGTATTGCTGCCCGCGGAAAACGAGCTCTTCCTCTTTCTCGCGCTGCGCCA
>DATKHR010000345.1:0-2083 GCA_035510155.1 Vicinamibacterales bacterium | reverse complement strand
GTGCTAGCGATCACCCATGTCAACGTCGTCGATGTCGTCGACGGATGGATTGTTCCGAACAGCACGGTGACGATCCGCGGCGAGACGATTGCCAGCGTCGCTCAGAACAGCGCTCCGCTCGGAGGCGCGCAGACTGTGGACGGCCGGAGCAAGTTCCTCATTCCCGGTCTCTGGGACATGCATACGCACATGGAAATGACTGGCGCATCGTGGCTCCAGCTCCATGTGGCCAACGGGGTGACGGCCATCCGCGACATGGGCTCCGATCTGGATCTCATCCTGAAGATGCGCGACGACACGGCGTCGGGCCGCGTGCTCGGACCTCGCATTTTTGCTGCCGGCCCGATCCTCGATGACGCGCCCGGAGACTGGCCGTTCAGGCTGCGCGTCAAGACCGCCGAAGACGCTCGCGCGGCTGTTCAACTCTTGAGGCGACGTAGCGTCGATCTCATCAAAGTCCACGACCACACACCGCGCGAGGCGTTCTTCGCGCTCGCGGATGAGGCGCACCGGCAGAACCTGCCGCTTGCAGGCCACATTCCCATGGGCCTCACCGTCGAAGAGGTCATCGACGCGGGACAGCGTGACATCGAACACCTGGACAACTGGACGCTCTGGAGACGCTGCACGGAAGACACAGTCTATCGACCGGACCTCCGCCAGCCGTTTTTCGAGATGCTTGCCCGCCGCGGTATCTGGCAGACACCGACTCTTGTGGCGGCCGCCGAGGTGGCGACGATCGGTAGTCCCGCCTCCAACATCAGCCCCGACCAGATTGCGTACGCCGGCAAGTCGCTGAAAGCAATGTGGGCGGGAAATCAGAGTCTGGGGGGCACGGCGCCCGAAGCGATTCGGATTATGAGAACCCGCGCCGAGGTTGGAGCCCGAGTGACGAGCGACATGGCAAAGGCTGGCGTCCGGATTCTCGCGGGATGCGATGGCATGATTGCCGGTTTCTGCCTGCACGATGAACTTGGCGCCATGGTGCGCGGAGGCATGACGCCGCGGGCGGCGTTGCAGACCGCCACGATCAATCCCGCGCGATACTTTCGTCTTGAGCAAACGGCCGGGAGCGTGGCGTCCGGGCGAAGAGCCGATCTGGTACTTCTCGACGAAAATCCCCTGGCGGACATTGCGAACGTTCGTCGCATTCGCGGCGTGATCGCTGCGGGCCGGCTTTTGGACAGGGAAGCGCTGGACAAGATGCTCGCACGAGTAAAAAGAGCAGCGACACAGCAATGAGAGAGGGCTCGTCGCAGCTTCGTTCTCTGGGAACGGCCAACGCGGACAGCCAGACTTCGATGCCTCTGCGCTCGGACGACAAGCGCTTCGTCCGCCGTTTTCTCCATGTGGCCCGAGTGCTCCGGGCGAAAGACTTTCGACGCTGGCCGTGGTGCGGCGTGCGTACCCGCACCTGCTAGCTTCGAGCGGCCCGTGGCGCGTACCATCGATGACGAGTACTGCGCCGCCTGGCGGACGGCCATGCTGGCGGCTGGCGGGACCGAGCGGGACATGGACGTACTGGCGGTGTTTCTCGTGTTGCTGGTCATCGCAGACACCGAACGCGGCTCATCCGAGCGCCAGGACCTCATTGAGCGCATTGCGGAGCATGTCGCGTGTACGTCGATGGTGGTACGCATCGGCCGGGGCGACGACTACGTGGCCGTGGAGTTTCCGGACCGTACGCGGATTCATTGATCGTTCCGCGCCGAAGCTTCAGAGACGCTACGAGCAAGAGACCGATCGAAATCAGCATGTTCAGAACCTCCCAAGCCATTCGCTGTCTTCGTGCTCCTCGATCCCTTCTTCGCTCGCTTCCTCGCCGATGTTCACGCGTCACGCTGAAAGGCCCGACGATGCGTGATCCGAAAACGCGACGGAATGGAAAAGGAAAAGCATAACGGTGCAATTCTTGGGGGGCACAGGTCGACCCGGTCGACGCTCGTCGTTCCTTCTCTGAAACGGCGTCGCTTGTCAAGAGCCGCCTTTTAGTTGTTTCTCTCGTCGCCGGTCGTCGCCGCGGCGCAAACCACTCCTCAACAGGCCTCGCGTCATCGCCCATCGAATCGGCTATTGCCGGCAC
>DATKHR010000344.1:0-8132 GCA_035510155.1 Vicinamibacterales bacterium | reverse complement strand
GGGTGAAGATCGGGAGGTAGGCGGTAATGATGATCGCGATCGCGTAAAAGACCGGCCGCTGCACTTCGTGCGCGGCTTCGCGAATGCGCTGCTGGGGGGGCTGGGGAACGTCGTTGTGTCCGAGGTGCCTGACGATGTTTTCGACCATGACGACGGCGCCGTCGACGACCATGCCGAAATCGAGCGCGCCGAGCGACAGGAGGTTGGCCGGAATTTGTCTCAGATTGAGGCAAATAGACGCGAAGAGCAGCGAAAACGGAATCGTCAGCGCGACAATCAGCGCGCCGCGCGCGTTACCCAGGAACGCGAAAAGAACGACGACAACGAGAATGATCCCTTCTGTCAGGTTGTGCAGGACCGTATGCGTGGTGTAGTGCACCAGATCGCTGCGATCCAGGAAGGGGACGATCGTGACGCCGGGAGGCAAAATGTGTTCGTTCATCTCGCGCACCTTGGCTTCGATCGCCTTCAGTGTGGAGTCGGCTTCGGCGCCTTTTCGCAGGAGGACAATCCCTTCGACGACGTCGTCGTTGTCGAGAATCCGGCCGTCGGCACGGTGGATAGCTTTGCCGTTCTGGCCGAGACGGATCTTTGCTCCCTGGGTGACTGTGGCGATGTCGCGCACGAGGAGCGGGGTGCCGTTCTGCGTCTTGATGACGGTCTGCTCGATGTCGTGGACGTTGCGCACGAGACCGAGAGCCCGGACATTGACCTGCTGGAGCCCCTCCTGGATGAAGCTGCCGCCGGCGTTGACGTTGTTGCCGGCGAGCTGGAGCTCGACCTGTCCGATGTTCAAGCCGTACGAGACCAGCCGGTTTGGATCGATTCGGACCTGGTACTCCTTGGTCTCGCCGCCGAGGCTGGACACGTCCACGACATTGGGGACCGACTTGAACTGCTTTTCGAGCACCCAGTCTTCGATCGATTTCAGCTCCATCACGTCGTAGGCCGGGTTCGTGCTGTGGAGGGTGTAGAAGTAGATCTGCCCGACAGGGCTCCAGTCGGTGCCCATCACCGGCTGGAGGTTCTGCGGCAGATTCACTTGCGACAGCCGCTCGAGCACCTTCTGGCGGTTCCAGTCGTTCTCCGATTCATCGTCGAAGATCAGCATCAGGCTTGACAGGCCGAAGAGCGATGTCGACCTGAGATGGGCGAGGTGAGGAAGGCCATTCATCACCGTCTCGATCGGGATGGTGACCTGCTGTTCGACTTCTTCCGCCGCGCGGCCCGGCCACTGCGTGATGATGTTGACGTAATTGTTCGCGACGTCCGGATACGCTTCGACTGGCAGGTTGTGGAACGAGATGATGCCCCAGATGAACAGCAGAAGGGCCATCGCCAGCACGAGGAAACGGTTGTTCAGCGCGTAGTCAACAACTCGGCGAATCATGGTGTCTTCCTACCGTCGAGTTCGCCCTCGATGGCGATTCGCACGAGTTGGGTGCGCCTTCGCACGTGGGCCTTGCGAAACAGGTGTTGAAGCGTAGCCTTGATGGCACTCTCGGAGGCGCCGACCTGATCGGCTATTTCCTTGTTGGTCAGCCCCTCGACGACGCCGCGAAGGACCTTCTGTTCCCGCGGCGTGAGCGGCTTGTGCGTACGGGTCGCCGATTTTCGCAGCCGATGATCGATCCGCCTCGCCGTGCGTGCCCAAAGATGCGGATCGGTGCCGACGAGCGCGGCGATGTCCGTGTCGTCCAGCTCGATCCCTCGTTTACACAACAGGTGGAGCCACTCGACTCCATGCGCCTGAAAGCGCAACCGGAACTCCTCATCTGTGATGAGCTTGCCAATCACCAACTGCACGCCCCATTGCGACATGGGCGATCCCCTCAGTCTCTCGCGCCCTTTGCGACGGCGTCGAACTCAGGTCTCGTGCCGCAGCAGCGCCGTGGACCTGGACGCGGTCCGAGCGCGGCACGGGACGGCCCCGCCTTCCCAGCCTTGCAGCGCTGATCACTCGGCGCTGATGGCTACGCCAATCAAATGAACCGGAATGAGATGAACGTGAACGGCTGTGGCGGCGCGCGCAGGGAAGCCAGGAGGAGGAACGCGAAGTCGAACGATTCTGGAGAGGTCGGCGGGCGGATATGTGTGACGACGACGCCAGTGTCGGCGCGATTGCGACACGCGACGACAGGAGCCGTCGTCCCGAGCGCAATCGGGCAAATCAAGACGGTATCGCCCATGGCGGGCTCTTCGCACAGACCTGGAGCGCGCGGCGTGTCCTGCCGCGTGAAATGGCCGTGCCCGTCGTTGATCCACACGAGCACATCGCTCGAGGGGCTGAGGGCAACCAGGTCGAGGTCCCCGTCCTGATCGATGTCGCCTTCGATCACCCCGGTGACCGTGGCCTCGAGATCGATTGCGTTGGGTGATCCCGAGAGCCTGACGGAAAGGCGCCCGCTGTCGGCGCGGTCCTGAACGAGCGCCACGTCGGAACGCCCGTCCCCGTCGAAATCGCCTTGCGCGCGTTGTGGAAGCGGGTGAGGGACGAACGGAGTGAACGTGGGCGCCCTTCGCGTGACCGCGGTGAGGGCGATAAGGGCGAGCGCGCCGAGTATAGCCCGCGAAAATCGGTTCTGCACGGAGAGCCTGCATTCTCGCAGAGTGGCGGCGCCCCGTTCCAGCTATCTTTCGGCTAGGTATCTTTCGGCCAGTCCTCACCGGACCGACCTGACCCTCGCCGCCGATGGCAGGCTCTAGCCGACCTTGGCGCTCTCGGCTGGATTGGCCGGCGAAGTCGTCGCTTGCGAGGTTGACGACTGCGAGGATGCCGATGAAGCCTCACGCGCCGTGCGCTGCTCCTCGAGTCGGATTTCGTTCTCGAGCGAGCTCTGCAGGTCGTTCGTGGCCTTCTTGAACTCGGCAATGCCTCTTCCGAGCGACCGTCCGAGCTCCGGCAGCTTGCGCGGGCCGAATACAATCAGCGCAATCACGAAAATGACGATGAGCTCCGGCATTCCAAGCGATCCAAACATGATCGTCTCCAGATTGAAGATGGCTGGCACCGATCATACATCTTTCGCCTGAGTTTCGAGACGACAGTATGATTGTCGCCCATGTTTCGTCGATTGTTCGTGGCCGCGAGCATGATCCTGCCTGCCTTCCACCCCGGTTCCGCCAGCGCGCAACCCCGCCCGCTGCCAATCGCCACGGTGGAGGGCGCCGGTGCGGGCAACGTCACGCTTGAAACCAGCGTGGATTACACACGAGACGTTTTTTACACGTTGTCGGGGCTGGGAGGAGACTTGTGGCGGTTGGCCCTCATTCGCATCGACATGGGCTTGAGCTCCATTGCCGACTTCGAGTTGAGCGGAGGTCTCCGAGACCATCTCAGCATCAAGGCCCGTGTGCCAGCCGTCTTCTCCGACGTGCTCCAGCTGTCCGATCCGACGTCTACGAGCGCCTTCGATGACATTGTCGTCGCCACGAAGATCCGATTGCGGGCCGAGCGCCCCGAAGCGCCTGGACTGGCTGTCCGCTTCGGAACGCGCCTGCCGAACGCCAAACATCCAAGTGGGCTTGGCCAGGACACCACGGACTTCTACGGCAGCTTGATCGTTGGGCAACCCATCTCGCGCGCGCACGTCACCGCCAATGCCGGCTTTGGAGTCCTTGGGGACCCGCTGCGGGGCGACCGACGCGTGGCGTCGTTTCTGTACGGCGTGGCGATCCGTGGGCCGATCGCGTCACGGGTTACGCTGGTCGCCGGTGTTGATGGGCGAACGGGACCGAGGGAGCCCGGCCTCGAATCTCGGGCCATTGCGCGGGCAGGAATCGAGTGGGCGCGGGGCCCCGTACGGGTGGAGCTCGATGGAACGCGCGGCTTGACCGTGCCGGACGGCCACCTAGGCGCGGCATTTACCGTCGGCTACGCGTTCCACGCCTTCACGCCTGCGCCGTAGGCAGGCGGCCGAGGTGCCTAAGAGGCCCGAGTCATCTGCACCGGGTGAGCCTTCGCCGGCGCTGTTTTGGGCTCAGGTTGACCGTCGGCGGCCCGCGTGAACGCTCCCCTACGCCGCTCGATGAGGAAGTGGTCGTCGACCAGAGCCGTCAGCGCCGCGATGCAGGTGCGCTCGTCAAGGTGCCACAGTCGTTTCGCTTGGGCCACCGTCAGCAGCAACCCAGGCATCTCGGTGAACTCGCCCCGGATTCGCCGCAGGAGATGCTCATCCATAGTGGCTGGAAACACTATTTCTAGGAACATACTGATTATGAGCCACTCCGTCGAGCGTGTCTGTTAGTTACCGTACGAAGTCTGCAGTTTTCGTGGCAGACTTCGGCAAACGGACGTGACGCCCATTCGCAATCGGCTGCTGGCGCAGCTGCCGCGCGGCGTCCAGGAGCGCCTCGCGCAGCATGTTCGACCGGTCGCGCTGCGCGTCGGCGATGTGCTCTTCCGGGCCAGGGCGCCGGCCGCCCCCGCGTATTTCCCTGAATCGGGGCTGGTCTCTCTGCTGACTTCAGTACGAACAGGCGAGACGATGGATGTCGGCCTCGTCGGCTGCGACAGCGTCGTAGGCGCTCTCGCCGCGACGGGCACGGCCGACATGCCGTTTGAAGGCGCGGTCCGCGTTCAAGGCGTCGCGCTCAAGATCGAGGCCGACGTGCTGCGCGCCCAGACGGCGTCGGAGCCGCATCTGGCGGGACTCCTCGCACGTCATGCCCAGTTTACGGTCGCGCAGTGCGTGACGTCGGCAGCGTGCATCGCTTTTCACCCGGCGAGCCGGCGATGCGCCCGCTGCTTGCTCGTGGCAAGCGATCTGCTGTCGTCGACCGAGCTCCCGCTGACCCACGATCAGCTCGCGCACATGATGGGCGTGCGACGCGAGAGCGTCACGGTTGCCCTTGGATCGCTGGATGCCCGCGGGCTCGTCGCGCACGGGCGCGCGCACATCGTGATTCGCAATCGATCGGGGCTGGAGGCGGCGACGTGCGAATGCTACGGGCTGATGCGGGATGAGAGGCGCCGGCTAATCGGCGCTTAACTCGCGACGCGCGGCTCGTCCGCGGACACGACGCGACATGAGTGCGTCTTGATGACGAGCCAGACGGCCGACCCTGCCTGAAGCCGCAGCGTCTCGCGTGCGGTTGGCGTGACGTGAACCAGCAGGTGCGCCCCGACGTCGACCGACAGCGTGACGCGTGATCCCTCCGCCGTCAGCGCGATGATGCGGCCGGGCAGCACGTTCCGCGCGCTCAGCCCCCGTGGCGGTTCGGTGGCGACGATGATGTCGCCGGCGCGAATCGCCACACGAATGGGCGCGCTTGGGTGCGAGGATGTCAAGGGGACTTCCAGCTCGACGCCGCGCTCCGCAATGCCTCCCCCTCGGCTGTGCGGGGGCCGCCCGCCGTCGCTCGTGCCTTCCTCGCCTCTGGCTCCCAGTGGCGGCAGTCCCGTCGGCGTTGGCAGGCGGACGCGCATCACGCCGGCCGTGACGGATCTGGTCTCGACGACCGCGTCGAGGACGTTCTCGAAGCCGGTCAGCAGGGCCATCAGGTCGGTCTCTGGGGCGTTCATGACCTCGTCCGGAGCGCCGTCGGCGACGACCGCGCCGTTCGAGAGCACGATCACGCGCTCGCCCAGCGCGAACACTTCGCGATGCGAATGAGTGACGTACAGGATGGGAATCCGGTGCGCGCTGTTCCATCGGCGAAGATCCTCGATGATGCGCGATTGTGTGTCGTGGTCGAGCGCAGACAGCGGCTCGTCCAGCAGCAGGACGCGGGGGGCTGTCACCACCGATCTCGCGAGGCCGACGCGCTGGCGTTGACCGCCGGAGATTTCACCGGGCCGCCGGTTCAGGACGGCCGAGATGCGCAGCGACTCTGCGATCTCGGCGACGCGGCTGCGTCGCTCGGATGCCGTGACCCCGGAGAGGCCGTAGCCGATGTTTTCGGCGGCCGTCAGATGCGGGAAGAGCGCCAGATGCTGGAAGACGAACCCGAAACGGCGCTGCGACGGCCGGACGTCGATGCCGCGGTCCGCGTCGAAGAGCACGTCGCCGCCGACGACCAGCGATCCGGCATCGGGCCGGAGCAGGCCGGCCACACAGCGGAGCAGCGTCGTTTTGCCCGATCCGGAGGCCCCGAACAGGATGGTCACGCCCGGGGGCACCGTGAAGTCGACGTCGAGCGTGAACTGCTGTGTCAGGCGCTTCCTGGCGCGGATGTCGAGCGTCATTGGATCGGCACGACCGCCCACGGCTTCCGGAGGAGCGCGTAGACGAGCGCGAGCACCGTAAAGGAGAACAGCAGCAGCGCCAACGCGGTCTGGTTGGCCGCGGCGAAGTTCAGGCTCTGCACCTCGTCGTAGATCGAGATGGAAACGGTGCGCGTGACGCCCGGCAGGTTGCCGCCGACCATCAGCACGACACCGAATTCACCGACCGTGTGCGCGAAGCTCAGCACGGCGCCGGCGAGCACGCCTTCCAGGGAGAGCGGGAGGATCACGTGCCGGAACGTTCTCAGACGACCCGCCCCCAAGGTCTCCGAGGCGTCGAGCAGACTGCGATCGACTTGAGAGAACGCCGACGCAATCGGCTGCACGGCAAACGGCAGGCTGTAGATGATCGACGCGATGACCAGCGCCTCGAACGTGAACGCCAGAGGATGGCCCGTCCACGCGATCCAGAGCCGTCCAACCGGGCTGCGTGACCCGAGCGCTATGAGGACGTAGAAGCCGAGCACGGTCGGCGGAAGGACGAGCGGCAGCGCGATGACGGATTCGATCAGAAACTTCCAGCGGAACGACGAGAACGCCAGCCAATAAGCGATGGGCAGGCCGACGACGAGCAGAATCACGCAGACGACCGTGGCGAGCTCGAGGCTGAGCAGAATGGCGGTCCAGTCCACGTGTCGAAGTGTATCAAGGGCGACCCGCGGCGAAGCCGAACGATTCGAGCTGTGACTTCGCGGCCGGCGTCTTCAAGTAGTCGACGAGTTGGTGGGCGAGTGTCTTCTGTTTCGACGCTCCTATCACAATGACTCCCTGCGCAATCGGCGGATACGAGCCGTCGGCGATCTCGTAATAACGGCCGACCGCCTTCATGCCCGGAGCAAGGGCGAGTGACAACGCGATGACGCCGGCATCCGCATTGCCCGACTGGGCGAAGTGGGCGGCCTGAGAGATGTTCTCTCCCAACACCAGCTTGGGCCGCGTGACGTCGTACAGTCCCGCGTGTTGGAGCGCGGCCACCGCCGCGCGCCCGTACGGCGCGTGGGCCGGGTTGGCCACGGCAATCCGCCGAACCGACGCGTCGGCCAGCAGCGCGAGGCCGCGCCGCACATCCAGCCCCGAATCGGTCCGAACCCACAGCACGAGGCGGCCCGCTGCGTATTCGTACAGGCTGCCGGGCTCCGCCAGTCCGTCGGCCTCGAGCCGGCGCGGATAGTCGATGTCCGCTGAGAGGAAGACGTCGAACGGCGCGCCATTTTGAATCTGTGTATAGAAGTTGCCGGATGAGCCGAACGTCAAATTGACATGGTGGCCGCTCTCTCTCTCGAATTGCGCGGCTATGGGCGGAAGCGCGGACTGCAGATCAGCGGCGGCGGCGACGGCGAGCGGCGGCGAGGCGTCGATGGGCGCCCGACCTGAATGCGCCGTCCCGGCGCCGGCAACCAGGGCGGCCAGCAAGAGCAATCGCACCAGAAGATCATAGCCTCGTCTCCCACCGCACCCGCCAGGTCCCACCTAATCTGGCTGCACCAGCTGGATGCGTCTTATCAGGCCGAATCGCGTTAGACTCGGCTCGCCAACCGGGGGCCGACACTGCGGCCGCCCGGTTGGAGCGGCTGATGGACTCAACTGAATCGACGCGCCAGGCGACGTCCCCGGACCAAACGCCTCGGACGGCGCGGCTGCTGGGCGGCGTGGCGGTCGTGACCGGCGCGGGCGGCGGCGGGTGCGGCCGCGCAATTGCGCTCCGTTGTGCCGCCGAGGGCGCAGCAGTCGTCGTCTGCGATGTCAACGAGGCCGGCGGTGAAGAAACGGTTCGCCTCATCAGCGGGCAGGGCGGCCGGGCGGCATTTGTTCGCGCGGACGTGCGCGAAGAAGCGCAGGTGCGCAAGCTGGTCGAGTTCAGCGTGGGAACGTTCGGCGGCCTTCGCCTGCTCGTCAACAACGCCTC
>DATKHR010000343.1:0-7345 GCA_035510155.1 Vicinamibacterales bacterium | reverse complement strand
CTGACAGGAATTGAAAGCCCCGCAGGCGCTTGAGATCCTCGCCCTTGAGATCCAGGGCTCGAAGCGGCTTGCCCTGTTCGAGCGCGCTCCTGCAGATGACAAGCACGTCCCGCTCGCGCTCGAGCTCGGCCGACTTCGATTTCTTCAGGTCTTTCTCCAAACGCTCGAGCCGCCGCTCGGCGACACCGAGATCCGCGAGGATCAGTTCGTCCTCCATCGCGCGCGCGTCGCGCGCTGGATCGATCGATCCGGACGGATGCGGCACCGAAGGGTCGCTGAAGGCACGCAGGACGTGCGCGAGCGCATCGGCGTTCTTGTAGGCGACGACATCGACGAGCGCTTTGGCGCCCGCGGCCATCGCAGCCAGATCGGTGAACTCGACCGTGGCAGGCACGCGCTTCCGCGGGTTGTACATCTCAGTCAGCTTGTCGAGACGCGCATCCGGGACTTTTGAGATGCCGACGGACGTCTCACCTTTGCCGTGCGTCGTCCGGGCCGTGCTGTGCGCGCTCGTCATGAGCTGGAAGAGGGTGGACTTGCCGCTGGACCCGAAGCCGATAAGAGCTGCCCTGAGCATGCGTTGGAAGTCTCGGATGGTAACACGCGAATCTCAGGCGACCCACCTGGCGCCCATGGCTGTCCCGACTCTAACGGCGCCTCCGGTGGCCTTGACCCGGCGTGCCTGCGCCGTGCGACCCGCTTCACCAGCGTGGGCTTCGCAGGTTCACCGCTAGAAGGACAAACTCTCGGTAAATTGTCCTTATAATAAGGACAATAGTGTGCTATATTGTCCTCAATGGACGGACAATATCGGGAGCTCATCAGGCAGAAGATCGTCGACGCACTCGTGGCCCTCGTTCCGCCGTTCACCCGCCGAGACGTTCGACTGCCCGGCGTGGCAAACAAGGCGGTAGCGGTAATCGGGATGCGTCGCACCGGCAAGACGACGTTCTTGTGGCAGGTGCTCGCTGACAAGTTGCGGGACGGCACGAGCCGCGAGGGACTCCTCTACTTCGGCTTTGAAGACGAGCGGCTGGCGGGTATGACGGCCGCCGATCTGCACCTCGTCGTCGAGGAATACTACCGTCTCTACCCGGAGTGGCGCGACGGTGTCAGGCGTGCCGTGTTCTTCCTCGATGAGATTCAGGTAGTCCCCGGCTGGGAAGCGTTCGCGCGGCGATTGCTCGACACCGAGCGAATCGAGCTGTTCCTATCCGGGTCCTCGGCGCGCCTCCTCTCGCGTGAGGTAGCGACCAGCATGCGCGGTCGGGCGATGGAAGCGCTGGTGCACCCCTTCAGCTTTCGTGAGTACCTGCGCCATCTGAATCGTGAGCCGTCGCAGCCGGCAGAAAGACTTCCCAAAGCAGCGCGATCATCACTCGAGAAAGAACTGCGTACGTATCTCGTGCAGGGCGGATTCCCGGAAGCCCTTGGCGTGGTGGCCCGCGATCGGTTTGCCTTGCTCCGGGGCTACGTGGACACCGCGCTCCTTCGCGATGTGATTGAGCGACATGCCGTCTCGAATCCAGTCGCGCTCCGCTGGATGGTGCGCCAGTTGCTCGGTAACGCGGGTGGTGCCTTCAGCATCAACAAGTTTCGCGCCGCCTTGCACTCGCAGAGCATTGCGGTCGCCAAGGACACGCTACACGGTTATCTGGCGCATCTTGAAGATGCGTTTTTGATTCGCATGGTGTCACTGGCTTCGGAATCCGAGCGTCAGCGGATGGTCAATCCGCGCAAGGTCTATCCAATCGATACGGGGCTCATCCCCATCTACGATGCCGTTGGACGGCCGAATCTCGGGCATGCGCTCGAGACTGCTGTGCTGCTCGAGCTAGAACGGCGCGGCGCGGACGTTTCCTATGTGCGCACGGCGAGCGGCTTCGAAGTCGACTTTCTCGCTCGATATCCGGAGGGAGACCGCGAGTTGATCCAAGTGTGCGCGGAACTCGACACCCCCGCCACACGCGAGCGCGAGACCCGCGCCTTGCTCGACGCTCATCGCGAACACCGCGACGCGTCGCTTCACCTCATTAGCCTCGCGCCAGAGATTCCCCCGGATCTCCCACGCAACATGGTGTGGCACTCAGTCGCTACGTGGCTGCTATCGCCGTCGGGGCGGGCGACACAGGAGAGCAAGCGTCGGAAACGGCAGCCCCGACCCTAGCGGCGCCTCCGGTGGCTTGAACGCGGCCTGCCGCGACGCCGCGACTGGCTTTTGCTCCCCTCCGCGTCAGATGGGAGCGCCGAATGTCGGAGCTTCTCCAGTTCTGCGCGTAGTGGGAGCCACAAAAGGAATCGTAGGACACGAAGGCTGGAAGAGCAACGCGGGTTATAGTGCCCTCATGCCGCAGCCACTCACCGACCACATCGCCCTCGTCGCTGGCGCTACTCGTGGCGCCGGTCGTGGTATTGCCCGCGCTCTCGGCGAGGCGGGCGCCCGTGTCTACTGCACCGGCCGCAGCGTCCGCGGTCAGGCCTCTCCGTACAACCGACCGGAAACGATCGAGGAAACGGCGGAGATGATCACGGCTGCCGGAGGCGTCGCGGTCTCAATCCGCGTCGATCACACGGTCGAATCGGCCGTGAAAGCGCTCGTCGAGCGCATCGATCGGGAACAGGGTCGGCTGGACGTGCTCGTCAACTGCGTAGCTGGCGAAGATCCGATGATGCATCAGTGGGACTCGTTCTGGAAAACGGATGTGCAGAACGGCGAAGCGATCTTCCGCCAGTGCATTCTGTCGCACATCATCACGTCGAAGCACGCCGCCCCTTTGATGATCCGCGCACGCCGCGGTCTGATCGTCGAGGTCACCGAAGGCGACACGCTGTCTGCCGGGGGGAACCCGCTGACGCAGACGGTGAAGCTCGCGATCAAAGGTCTCGCGATGAACATGGCGTCGGAGTTGTATCAGCATGGCGTCGCAGCGGTCGCGATCACGCCTGGATTCCTCCGGTCGGAAACGATGCTGGAGAATCAGGGGGTGACGGAGGAGAACTGGCGCGAGGCCGGCAAGAAGGATCCGAACTTTCTCGAGTCTGAGACACCTCTGTTTGTTGGGCGCGCCGTCGCGGCGCTCGCTGCGGATCGCAACGCCATCGATCGAACCGGACAATTGCTCAGCTCGTGGGAACTGGCACGCGACTACAAGTTCACAGACTATGACGGCCGCGTCCCCGATTGGGGCGCGCTCGCAATCGAATGGTCCGTGTTGCCCGCAGCATTGATCGACGTGTTCAGGACGGGCACGCGCCTGCAGATTCAGTGGCTCGATGCCCTGGCGGGCCGGACGCGGCAGCTTTTGCAGAAGATTCCGCCGGCACCGGCCGAGTCGTCATCGTTAGCACGACCCAAGATGTAAGCGAGCCAGCTCGACCGCTCGGCCAAAGTGCGCGACAGTGTGAAGCCGCGTGACAGCGTGATCCCCCAAAACCTCTAATCCCGAACCCCCAATCACGATTGGCCAAGCCCCCTGGGCGAGGAAAGGGCGAAAAGACGGCGTAACTGTCTGACACACAATATTTTGCGGTTGACTTCGAACACACCGGTCCCCTACCATCTTGTGGAATTTTGTGGAGCAAAGTGGAGTGAACGTGCGTGTTTAGAGGCAATGCGCCCGCACGCATCGACGACAAAGGTCGCCTCAAGGTGCCGAACGCGTTTCGTTCCCTCCTCGAGTCGAAATATGGCCGAGATCTGTTCCTCACCAGCCTCACCGGAGAGTACGTCCGGATCTATCCCATGCCGGTCTGGCTCGAAACCGAAGAGAAGCTCGGTCGCATGCCGTCCTCGCACCCGGCGCGCCTCCGCTTTCTCGACCGCATCAGCTACTTCGGCCAAGCCGGGGAACTTGATGCTCAGGGGCGAGTCATCATCCCCGCCCGCCTCCGCGAATCGGCCACCATGAGCGGCGACGTCGACGTCCTCGGTCTCTACAACTGCCTCGACGTCTGGAACCACGATCGCTTCCTCACCAAGCTCCAGCGCGAACCCTATACCGACGACGACGCGCGGGCCCTGGCGGAGTTTGGCATCTGATGACGCACGCCCCTGTCATGACTGCCGAAGTGCTCCAGTACCTGCAGCCCGAGCGGGGCGGCGTGTTCGTCGACTGCACCGTGGGACTGGGCGGCCACGCCCGCGCCCTGCTCGAAGCCGGCGCCACGCGCCTTCTCGGGCTCGATCGCGACCGCGACGCGCTCGACATCGCGCGGCAAACGCTTGCGCCGTGGGCCGCCCGCGTCGACCTGGTACACGCCGACTACCGCGAAGTCGACACCATCCTCGACGCGCGCAAGATTGCGACGATTGACGGCGCCCTCGCTGACCTCGGGGTGTCGTCACTCCAGCTCGACGCCCCGGGCCGCGGATTCAGCTTCCAGCGCGACGAGCCGCTCGATATGCGCATGGACCAGTCCTCCGGCGACCGCGCGGCCGATCTTCTGGCCCGCGCCACGGAGCGCGAGCTGGCAGACGCGATCTTCCAATACGGGGAAGAACGGTACTCCCGGCGGATCGCCAGGGCCCTCGTCGCGGCGCGCCAGGACGCCCCGGTGAGCACGACCGGCCGCCTGGCATCAATCGTCCGCCGCGCCATTCCACGGCGGGGATTCATGCGCATCGACCCCGCAACACGCACGTTTCAGGCGCTTCGCATCTGGCTGAACCGCGAGCTCGAAGGCCTCGACCACTTCGTCGCCGCCATCGCCAATCGCCTGCGCATCGGCGGCCGCCTCGCGGTGATCACCTTCCACTCGCTCGAGGATCGCATCATCAAGCGCACATTCCGGGACCTCGCAGGCGACGTCCCAAAAACCCAGCCGGCCGCCGTGAGGATTCTCACGAAAAAGCCGATTACCCCGGGCAATGACGAGCTTGAACGCAATCCCCGTGCGCGAAGCGCCAAGCTTCGTGTCGCCGAGAAAGTGGCGTGATTCACAATGGCTGAGCCTTTCGAATACGCCATCAAGAAAGACGTTCGAAACAATCCGATCGTCCGCGAGGTGGACGAAGCGCGCCAGCGTGAGCTCTGGAAATCCGTCAGCGTCGCAGGCTTCCTCGTCCTCGTGCTGCTGTTCTCCGCTTGGCAGCACTTCGAGCTCCTGCGCCACGGCTACCAGATCGAGGAGATGCAGCGCGAGAAAGCCGTCGAGGAAGAAGCCGGACGGCGGCTGCGTCTCGAAATCGAGACGCTCAAATCTCCCACGCGGATCGAGACGCTCGCGAAAAAGCTCCACCTGGTCGCGCCTTCCCGCGACGAGGCCATTGTCATCGAGCGGGTGCTGGTGCCGGAACCGCCGCCCAAGTCGATCGTCGCCCAGCGGTGATTCGATCATGACCGTTCCAGCCTGGCGCCTCGCTCTCAAACGACGACTGACCGTCGTGACGGCATTGCTCGCCTTTTGGGTCGCCGGAATCGAGGCGCGCCTGGTGTTTCTGCAGGTCGTGAGTCACAACCGTCTCGCGGCGCTCGCCGAACGACAGCACAGCCGGACACAGGAGTCGCCCGCCAAACGGGGCGATATCCTCGATCGTCGCGGTCGCGTCCTCGCGACCAGTGTTGACGCGGATACGATCTACGCCGTCCCGTCCGAGTTATCCGACCCGGGCAACGTCGTCGCCAATCTGTGCCGGGCGTTCGGCGATTGCACCAAGAAAGAGCGCCAGGCCCTCGCCGAAAAGCTCAACAACCAGAAGCAATTCGCCTACGTGCGGCGACAGGTGTCACCCGACGTCGCCCGGCGGGTGGCCGATCTGAATCTCGAGGGCATCGGGTTCGTGAAGGAGAGCAAGCGTTTCTATCCGAACCGGGAGCTTGCGGCGCATCTGCTTGGATGGGTCGGTGTGGACAACGTCGGGCTCGCGGGCATCGAATCCACGTATGACGCGGACATTCGCGGTAAGAAAGGCACGATTCTCATTCAGACGGACGCGCGCCGGAAGGCCTTCAGCCGCATCGAGCGTCTGCCCACGGCAGGGTCGACCGTTGAGCTGACGATTGACGACTACTTACAGCATATCGCCGAGCGCGAGCTGCAGGCTGGCGTCGTTGAAAATCGGGCCGCGGGCGGCACCGCGATCGTGATGAATCCGCATACCGGCGAGATTATCGCGATGGCGAATCAACCCACATTCAATCCCAACGCATACCGCGATGTCGACGAGATCGCGCGCAGAAATCGCGCGGTCCAGGATCTGTATGAACCCGGCTCAACCTTCAAGGTCGTCACCGCCTCAGCCGCGATTGAAGAGCGCGTGCTGCGGCCCGACGCGATCATCGACACCAATCCGGGACAGGTGAAGCTCGCGGGACGCCCCGCGATTCGCGAAGACGGCAACCGCAATTACGGCGTCCTCTCGTTCACCGACGTGATCGTCAAATCCAGCAACGTCGGCGCGATCCGCATCGGTTTCAAGGTCGGAGCCGAACGCCTCAGCCGTTTCGTCTCGCTCTACGGCTTCGGGCACCCTTCCTCACAGGACTTTCCTGCCGAAAGCCGCGGCATCGTCTGGAGTCCCAACAAGTGGACCGAAAGCGCGCTGGCCTCCGTCGCGATGGGTTACCAGATCGGCGTGACGCCGCTGCAGATGGTGACGGCCGTGAGCTCGGTGGCCAACGGCGGCGAGCTCATCGAGCCGCGTGTGATTCGAGCGACCTATCGCGACGATCGCCGTTTCGTCGTCCGGCCGAACGTCCTGCGGCGGACGATTAATCAGGAAACCGACGCGACGCTGACGACGATCATGGAACAGGTGGTCGCGCGCGGCACCGCGAAGAAGGCCCAGATTCCCGGTTATACCGTCGCGGGAAAGACGGGTACGGCGCAGAAAGTCGTCAACGGTCACTACTCGCACAGCGACCACATGGCCTCATTCGTCGGGTTCATGCCCTCCCGAAACCCGGCGCTCGCCATCGTCGTCGTGATCGACTCGCCCAAGGGGCCCAACGGCGATCACGGTGGAGCGGTGGCCGCGCCGATTTTCCAGCGCATCGCGGAAGCCTCCTTGCGCTACCTGGGTGTCGCGCCTAACGTGAATCCCGCGCCGCCGGTTCTCGTCGCGCGGCAACAGGACACTGACAGTCGCGATGTGCCGGCGCCACAAGCTGAAGCCCGCTTGACGGACGCGTCGACCACCCCTTCGACTCGACTTCCAGGTGCCTCCACGACGCCACCGTCGTCCGCGATCAGTCTTACGACGCCGCAGGTCGTCACGCTCGTCGTTGACGCTGGGACCGTCCCGGACGTGCGCGGCATGGGTGCACGCGACGCGGTCCGCACGCTGTTCAAGCTCGGAATCAACGCACACGTCTCAGGAGACGGCATCGTCGCCTCGCAAATGCCG
>DATKHR010000342.1:0-5976 GCA_035510155.1 Vicinamibacterales bacterium | reverse complement strand
CCATCATCAATTTGGGGGAGGCGTACTATCGGCTGATCCGTGTCGACCGGCGTGAACAGGCGGAGTCGCTCTGGCGGATGGCACTGCGACGTACGCTACCTGTCTCCGTGAAGGAGGCTACGCACCGAAGAGTGCGACGGGCGGCCGAGCTGAAGGCCAATCATGCCATTGCGTACGCTGACGCTTTTGCAGTCGCGACGGCGCTCGAATTTCATGCGACACTCCTGACCGGTGATCCCGAAATCAAGCCGCTCGAAGGCGAGCAGGACTTGGAGGTGTTATGGCTGCCCCAGCCGCGTTGATGCAAACAGTGCTCGTGCCCTGATGCCTCGCTGGGGCGAGACACAATGAGCCACGCAGCACGAGAACACACCGAACGGAAAGAAGCGGACGCGAGGTCGTCGCGACGAAAACGGCCTGAAAACGCACGGACAGGAACGGACGGAACCCCGTGCACGGTTCTCTGGACCACGGTATTGGGGTTCGAATCTCTGCCTCCCAGCCACGAAATTTGCCCTGTGTTTTCAATGACTTGCAGCGCAGCTCGGTTCGCCTTCCGGTTCTCGGCGCTGAAGCGTGGCACCGAGCTTCTAGGGGCTCCAGTCACTTGGTGCCGACCATGATGATCGTGAACGAGCCGGGAACGACGGAGCCGCGGCCGCCTCGGCCGCCCGGTGCCGAAGGCGTTCCCGCGGGCGGCGGGGGCGGGGGCGGACCAGCCTCGGACGCCATCGCGAACAGATGGCCCGTCTTGCTGTCGAACGCGATCGTGCGCGCCCCATTGCCTGCCCACGTCTTCAGATTTTGTTCCACTTCGAAACTCGTCGCGCTCTTCTCCTTGACGATGGTCATCGTCCCGTTGCCCTGCGTGCTGAAGGCCTCCATCGTCTGCGGATTGAACGCCGCGCCGTCGGAGCTGCCGGCAAGCGGCAGCCGCTCGAGAATCTTCCCGTCCTTCGCGCTCAGAATCACAAACCTCTGCGACGGATTTGCAGGATCGACTGGCGTTCCCGCCGGACCGATGACGCTGCACGCCGCGAACAGAATCTGATTCTTCGCGTCGAGCGCGAGCCCGTTGCAGCCGCCGTTGTCGCCGAACGGATAGGTGGCGGTCACCTTCATCGTCTTCGCGTCGACCACCGCAACGGCGCCCGGCCGCTCCTGCAGGACCTGGTAGATGTTGCCCTTGTCGTCGCCGACCGTCTGCTCCGGCGTGCCACCGAGATCGATGTGCCCGAGGACGCTGCCGTCTTTTGCGTCGACGACCAGCAGGCTCTTCGTCGGGGGGCTGCCGATGTAGACGCGATCGCTCGACGTGTCGCAGTAGATGCCGTCGGCGCTGAATCGCTCCGGGACGTCGATCGTCTTGATCAACTGCATCGTCTTGACGTCGAACATCGAGGGCTTGGGATGGTCGCTGGTGAAGCCGTGGCCGGTGTTCGGGCACACAGCCGCACCGTTGCCGCCGACGCCCGGGATCACGCCCACAGACTCAAGCGTGTCGAGATCGAAGATGGTCAACCGCTTCTCGAAGGCGGGCACCTCGGGCCGCGTGTCCGTCGCCGGCTGCGCTTGCGTCGCGCCGCGCGTGATGTACAGGCGCCGGCCGACCGAGTCGGCGTAGATGTAGTCGGTGCCGCCCTCGCCGCCGACCCGTGCGGTTTTCAGGACTTTGTAGGGGCCGTCTGTTCCTGGTTGGGCGAGTGCCGCCGACGTGAAGAGCGCGATCAGGACGAGTGGGGCGAATGAAGGTCGTCTCATGCCAAAACTCCTAGATCTTCCCAAGAGGTGAATAGGCCGTAGCATTCTAACCGCGTGGCGACACTGTATCTCGAAGAACTGAAGGCGGCCATGCGCGGGCGGTTTCGCGTGGCTGGGCGCGGCCGTCGTGCTGCAGGGGGTTGGCGCAGGCGCCACGATCGGCACGCAGGACCGACGCCTCGCCACCACGGAGAGCGTGACCACGTGCCTCAGCAGCCACAATGTCCAGGAAATCCGGACGCTGTGCAGCGAGATCCCCGTCATCGCCAAGGGCCGACTGGTCTACACTGGCTCCACCCAGGCATTGGGCGGCGACATCGACACCTTCAAAGAGAAGCTCGTTGCGTTGTTGACGCACGGCGCATAGGTGGCGGCGGGACACCTCGTCAGATATCAAAGGGTTCCAAAAGCAGGCGCAAAAGGAGATCAATCATGGCGCGCGGAATGATTTTCCGGTTGATGACCATCGGGGTGGTCGTGATCGCCGTCGGGATCGTGGCAATCTCGACATCAGCCCAGAACGCCACGTCTCCGAAGTACACAGTCCATACGCTCCCACTGCCAGACAACGGCACGGGAGACGTTTCGATGGACTACATCGCGTTCGACCCGTCCACGAACAGCTTGTGGGTGCCTGGTGGCAATACCGCCGCAGTGGACGTGGTGGATGTCGCAACAGGGAAGGTTCGGCAAATTCAAAATCTGCCGACCGCGGAGGTCCAGGCTCGCGGCGGTACCCGCGTCTTGGGGCCATCCGGTGTCAGCATTGGCGAGGGTGTCGTGTACATCGGCAATCGCGGCGGCTCCGAGGTCTGTGCGTTCAACGCCCGGTCCCTCGCGGGAGTGGCGTGTCAGCACCTCGACTCCAGGCCAGACGGTGTTGCCTACGTCGCACCGACTAAAGAGGTGTGGGTGACCACACCCGGAGAACAGGGAATTCGGATCCTTGACGGGACCACGTTGGCGCAAAAGACGAAGCTCACCTATCCGGGCAACCCGGAAGGCTACGCAGTGGACGCCAAACGCGGTCGGTTCTATACGAACCTGGAAGACAAAGATCGCACGGTCGCCATCGATCTCAAGACGCACGAGACCGTAGCGACGTGGAATCCGGCATGTGGAGGAGGGGGACCCCACGGCTTGGGCCTGGACGTCGCGGCAGGCCACTTGTTCATCGGTTGTGACGCGGCCGCCGAGGTGATGAACGTTGGCGGCGATGGTGCCGTGCTCTCAAAGGTGGAGACCGGCGATGGCGTCGACGACATCCATTACGACTCCGCCACACATCTGTTGTTTGTCGGTGCAGCTCGGGCGGCCAAGCTCACGATCGCTCGTGCCGACAGCGCAGGCAAGTTGACGACCGTCGCACAGGTTGCCACGCAGAACGGTGCTCGAAATGGCGTCGTCACAAGAGATGGGACCGTCTATTTGGCTCACGGCGGCGGCGTAAAGCTGCCGGCCCTCATCGTGGTGTCGCCGAACAAGTAATGACGGCTTGAACGCGGTACCTCTAGCGGATCCGGAAGTCGCTGTGTGACACGCGGCGCGGATTTAGATCCGCGTGCCTGGCGGGGGCCAAATCCTCGTCTTACCACGAATGGTAAGATGCAATGATGGCGACGACTACCGTTTCGTCCAAGGGACAGGTCGTGATTCCGCGCGCCCTGCGAGAGAAGTACCGGCTGACCTCGGGAACGCGCCTGCACGTTACCGACTCCGACCAGGGCCTGGTACTGGCACCCCTCAGGAGACACGGAAATCGAGCCTCTTGAAGATGAACTGAACCTCAGAGTGGAGAGGCTGCCCAAGAGAGCCTGACGCCGCTCACGCGGTGTTCCTACGCTGCGCGGATGAGCCGTCAGCGATACGAGCGCGTAACCACTGGTAACGCAGGAACTTGACGCGAGTGACACTTGTTCGAATCCCGAACGCCGTCTTGCCGTTTTCAGACCCACCAGTGCAAGTCCGCGTTTTCAGCGCTAGAATCGCCCGCGCCTCCGCAGCAACTGAATGCAAGCCGCAGTAGAAGACGAGACGCTCAGGTTCACCGACGTACGTCGCAGGCTGAAAGCGATGTTCATCGGATCGATTGGCAACCTCGTCGAGTGGTACGATTTCTACGCGTACACGGCCTTTGCGCTGTACTTCGCGAATTCGTTTTTCCCTGGCAACGAACCCGTCGTTCAGCAGCTGAATGCGGCGATAGTCTTCGCCATCGGGTTCATCATGCGACCTATTGGGGGACTCCTGTTTGGACTGCTCGCCGATCACCATGGACGGCGGAACGCCCTGATGCTGTCGGTGTTGCTGATGTGCTTCGGCTCGCTCGTGATTGCGACGACGCCGACGTACGCCGCGATCGGCGTCGGGGCGCCCATCGTCCTTGGCGTGGCACGCATCCTCCAGGGCCTCAGCCTCGGCGGTGAATATGGCGCAAGCGCAACGTATCTGACCGAGGTGGCCGGCGAGAGACATCGCGGCTTCTACGTCAGTTTCCACTACGTGACGCTCATCGGCGGCCAGCTGGGCGCCCTCCTCGTGCTGCTCGTGCTGCAGACGATGTTTCTGACGCCATCGCAGATGAGGGCATGGGGCTGGCGGATCCCGTTTGGGATCGGCGCGCTGCTGGCGATCACTGCGCTCATGATGCGGCGCAACTTGCACGAGACCGCCGACTTCATCGGAGCCAAAACGCCCGAGCGGCGGGAAAGCTCGGTGATGGCCTTGCGCAGGTATCCGCGCCAGATATTGATTGTCGTGGGCCTCACCGCCGGAGGAACGACCTGCTTTTACACCTACACGACATATATGCAGAAGTTCCTCAAGCTGTCGGTGGGGCTGACGGACAATCAGACAACAGTGGTCAGCGCCGCCACGCTCGTCTTCGCTTCGCTTCTGCAGCCGATCTACGGGGCGATATCCGACCGCATCGGGCGGAAACCTTTGTTGATCTGGTTCGGTCTGATGGGCACGCTCTTCACAATTCCGTTGCTTCGTGCACTTCAGGCGACGACGAGTGTCATTGGCGCCTTCCTGCTGATCGCAGCCGCGTGGATGATCATCGCCGGCTATACCTCCATTAACGCCGTGGTCAAAGCGGAGCTCTTCCCTACGAACGTGCGCGCAACCGGCGTCGGCTTGCCGTACGCGATCACGACCTCCATCTTCGGTGGTCCGGCGGAATCGATCGCCCTCTGGTTCAAGTCGATCGGTCACGAGGCCTGGTTCTCCTATTACCTCACGCTGGTGATCGCCGTGGCACTCCTTGTGTCGCTCGCGATGCGCGATACGAGAATGCATTCTGCGATCGGTCGTCGCGAATGACTCGTTCGCCCGACACGCGCATTGTGATACCCGATGACGCCCCGCCGGTGATGTCGCTGAGCACAGCGTACAGGAAGCTCGATGGCTATCAGGTCGCTCTGTTCACAGATCGACCCGCGAATGCCGATGACCTCCTCCGGCGTGTCGGCGACGCCTCCGTCGTCATCAACATCCGAGCCAGCACGAAGTTCACGGCCGACGTGTTGAACGGGAGCTCGAAGCTCCGGTTGATCTCCATTTGGGGGACCGGCACCGACAATGTCGATTTGGCGGCCGCGCAGGCGGCTGGCATTCGTATCACAAACACTCCAGGCGTAGCGGCAATCGCTGTGGCGGAACACACAATCGCGCTCATCATGGCCGTCGTCAAACAAATCGTCGTCGTGGATCGCCAGGTGCGACGCGGCGAGTGGCCGCGTGCGATGGTGACCCAGCTTCGCGGAAAGACGCTCGGGCTCATCGGCACGGGCGCTATCGGCCGGGAAGTTGCCGCACTTGGAAAGGCGATTGGAATGCACGTGATCGCGTGGACCTTTCGGCCACGCGCCGATGGCATCGAATACGTGTCGTTCGAAAACGTCTTCCGGCAGTCCGACGTCGTCAGCGTTCACGTCCGCCAATCGCCGGAAACAACCGGGTTGATCGGCCGTGAACATTTCGAGCTCATGAAGCCGCACGCGGTGTTCGTGAACACCGCTCGCGGGGCGATCGTCAGAGAAGCGGACCTGATCGACGCGCTTCGGGTGAATCGGATTGCCGCAGCAGGCCTGGATGTGTTCGAAACCGAGCCGTTACCAGCAGAGTCGCCTCTGCGCGCGCTGGACAACGTGGCGCTCACGCCGCATGCCGCGGGTATCACGCCGGAAACGACAGAAGCAGGCCTCGCAGTGG
>DATKHR010000341.1:0-2371 GCA_035510155.1 Vicinamibacterales bacterium | reverse complement strand
CCGCGGACGTTTGTCGATGTCCGCCGGCTGCTCGAGGATCCGGGCATCGACGCCATCTCGATCGCCACGCCCAACCATTGGCACGCGCTGATAGCAATCTGGGCCTGCCAGGCGGGCAAAGACGTGTACGTCGAGAAGCCGTGCTCGCACAACCTGTGGGAAGGGCGCCAGCTGGTGCGCGCCGCCGAAAAGTACCAGCGGATCGTGCAGCACGGCACGCAGAGCCGTTCGATTCGCGCGCAGATTGAGGCGATCGACCATCTGCACAACGGCACCTTCGGCGAGGTCTACCTGGCGCGGGGGGTCTGCTTCAAGCGACGGGACACGATTGGACGAGCATCGGCCGAGCCGGTTCCTCGCGGGGTCGACTATGACCTGTGGACGGGGCCGGCGCCGATGAAGCCGTTCACCCGCAACCGCTTTCACTACAACTGGCACTGGATCTGGGACACGGGAAACGGGGACCTGGGCAACCAGGGCGTGCATCAGGTCGATGTCGCGCGATGGGCGCTCCGCGTCGGGTTCCCCAACCGCGTCTCCGCGGTTGGCGGCCATTTCATGTTCGATGACGACCAGGAGACGCCGAACACGCTCAATTGCGCCTTCGAGTTCGACCAGGCCGGCGGCCATCGCAAGATGATGGAGTTCGAGGTGCGGCACTGGATCACGAACAATGAAGCGGGCCTCGGCCGCGGTCTGCTCAACCGCCACAACGCAATCGGGAATATCTTTTACGGGTCGAACGGCTATCTGGCGTCGGGCAACGAGGACAGCTTCAGCTACGAGAGCTGGCTCGAGTCCGATGAGCGTCCTGGACCTCACGGCAAATCGGGTGGCGACCATTTTGGCAACTTCATCAACTGCGTGCGCAATCGAAAGGCGGACGAGTTGAGCGCGCCCATTCGAGAGGGCCACATCTCCTGCGGCCTGGTCCATCTGGCGAACGCCTCCTACCGTCTCGGCAGAGCACTCGTGTTCGATCCCGGCACCGAGACGGTCGTCGCCGACCAAGAGGCGAATCGACTCCTGGCCGGCGCAGACCGAGGGTATCGCGCGCCGTTTGTCGTTCCCGACGAGGTTTAACCGGTACCGGATCGCGGGCCGAACGAAACGCCTGCGGCGTGGGTCGATGGTTTGAACCCCTGGCGGGCCCGGCTTGCCGCATCGATCCTGAGCTGATCAGGGGGGCTCCGTTTCAGGCCGCGCGGCGACCGAGAAACGTGTGGGTTCCCAGTGAGCTGCCGGCCGGTTGCGCCTTCGCGCTCCGCGCGGGCGCCAGCCGGCGAAACCACTCTTTCACCCTGCCTGCGCACGGCGGCAGCGGGTCGCAGGCGAGGACGTACAGGACCACGGTGGTCAGGATGATGAGCGCTTCGGTGAACAAGGCGAAGCTCACGTGCAAGTGGACGAACACCAGCCAGAGCGGATACGAGAGCATGATCGACAGCGTGAGGAATGCGATCCGCAGCTGGGCGTCCCGGATGCGCCGCGGGTTTCGGAGTCCCCTGGCGACGCGCCGATAGGCCTCGGTTTCAGCGAACTCGACCGAGGCCTTGAAGATGGTCCGGGTGAGCACAAAGAAGACCCCTCCGCAGAACAACGCGACGAACGCACGCAGCAGGACGTCGCCGCTCAGGAAGTAGAGGCGCGTCACCCAGACGAAGTAGACGACGATGCTCAGGTTCGTGAGCTGGAAGGCGACCCACACGTTCGATCGGCCGGTCCACGTCTGAAACCGTCGACAGATCCGTTCGGTGAGACTCAAGACTGCTGAATCGATGTAAGTCATCGCTTGCGCGGTCTCCTGAACCACGCGGTCGACCATTCATGTTATCTTGCAGCGAAAATGAGCACGCTGTGAAACCCACCGTCGTTCGAAAAATCTACCGCGCCGACAAAGAGACGATCCACGCGCTGAACGATCTCGGCGTTGCCACCGTTCACGAGGCGCAGGGGCGCACAGGCCTGATGCGGCCGTACCTGCGCCCGATTTACATTACGGCCAAAGTTGCCGGCAGCGCGGTGACCGTGTCCTGCCAGGCCGGCGACAACCTGATGATCCACGCGGCGCTGGAGCTCGTTCAGGCCGGCGACGTCCTCGTCGTGACCACGACGTCGGAGTCGACCGACGGGATGTTCGGCGAGCTGCTCGCCGTATCGGCGCGCGCGCGAGGCGTCGTCGGTCTCGTGATCGACGCCGGCGTCCGCGACGTGACCGATATCGCCGCCATGAATTTTCCCGTGTGGGCGAAGGCCATCAGCGCTCAGGGAACGGTGAAGGCCACCGGCGGGTCGGTCAACGTGCCGGTCGTGTGTGCCGGGGCGCTCGTCAACCCGGGCGACGTGATCGTCGCCGACGCGGACGGCGTGG
>DATKHR010000340.1:0-11854 GCA_035510155.1 Vicinamibacterales bacterium | reverse complement strand
CGAAGTCGTACGAACCGACTTACGATCAGGAGTATCTGTCGAAAGTCGACTACGATCTGTGGCTCGGGCCGGCGCCGAAACGTCCGTTCAATCGCAACCGCTTTCACTACAACTGGCACTGGCACTGGGACTACGGCAACGGCGACAGCGGGAACCAGGGGCCGCACCAGTTCGACATCGCGCGCTGGGGTCTGCAGAAAGCGGAGCACCCGATCAAGATTCGCTCGGTGGGCGGATATTTCGGCGCCGAGTCCTCCCAGGAAACGCCCGATACCCAGACCAGCGTCTTCGAGTACGCCGACGGCAAGATCCTCGAGTTCGCGACGCGCGGCGGCTTCACCAACGACGAGGCCGGCGTGAGAATCGGCAACCTGTTCTACGGCTCGAACGGCTGGCTGTGGATCGAGGAGAGCGGGCGCAAATGGCAGTCCTACTTCGGGCCAAAGAACGAAAAGGGCCCCGGCGCCGACTCGGCCGATCCGAACCAGGAGCCGACCGGTCTCACGACGACGGAGTATCCGCACTACCAGAACTTCATCGACGCCATCCGCGCGGGCGATCCGAAGGTGCTCACCTGCGACGTTCTCGAAGGGCACCTGTCATCCTCGTTGCCCCATCTCGGCAACATTTCGTACTTAGTGGGACGGGCGCTGGTCTTCGACGGGAAGGCCGAGAAGTTCGTCGGCGACCAGCAGGCCGATGGTCTGCTGACCCGCGAGTACCGCAAAGGATTCGAGATTCCGAGCTCGTTCAGCGCGGGAAGCCACGACCAGGCCAGACAGTAAAGAAGGGCGGGCCGTTCTCGACTAGTGCTCGTCGAGCGAGCCCGCCTGGTCTCTCAACATGCCGACGCACACGAGGCTGATGAGCGCTGACAGCGCGATGTAGATCGCGATGGCCGTCGACGTCTTGTACGTCTGATAGAGAATCGTGGCGACAAGCGGCGCGGGCCCCCCTGCAGTCAGCGACGCGAGCTGATAGCCCAGCGCCGAACCACTGTAGCGGATCCGACCCGGGAAGCTCTCGGAGATCAGCGCGGCCTGCGGCCCGTACTGCAGATCGTGGAGCGGAAGGCTCATCAGGATTGCCAGAAACACGAGCGGCCCCCGCCTGGTGTCGAGCATCGCGAAGTAGAGGAACGGAAAGATCATCATCGCGACACAGCCGATCGCCGTGATCGTCCGGCGGCCATAGATGTCGGAAAGGTACCCGAACGCGGGAATCGTCAACAACGAAATGGACGACATGATCATCACAAGGACCAGGATCATGGCGCGGCTGAATCCGAGCACCGTCGTGCCGTAGCTGAGAATGTAGGTGCCGAAGAGGTAGAACGGCACGTGCTGTCCCGTCCGCACGAGCGCCGTCAGGGCGACCTCGCGCCAGTTGCTGCGGAGCACTTCCACGATGGGCGCCCGTTCGATGCGCTGCTCCGCCTTCAACCTGGCAAATACCGGCGTCTCCAGAATCCCCATCCGGATCCACAGGCCGACCAGAACGAGCACCAGGCTGAGAAGAAACGGCACCCGCCAGCCCCAGTCGAGGAACGCCGTGTCCGACTGAACGGCCGTCATGAAGGCCAGGGCGCCGTTGGCGAGCAGGTACCCTGCAGGAGCGCCGAATTGCGCGAAGCTCGTGCTGAAGCCGCGCCGCGCGGGATCGGTCCACTCGCCGGCCAGCAGCACCGATCCGCTCCAGGCCCCTCCGACGGCGAGCCCTTGCAGCACGCGGCCGATCGTGAGCAGCACCGCGCCCCAACTGCCGATGACGCTGTAGTCGGGCACGAGCCCGATGCCGACCGTGGCAAGCCCCATCGTCAGCATCGTGATGATCATGAGGGCCTTTCGGCCAACCTTGTCCCCATAGTGGCCGAACAGCGCTCCACCGACCGGCCGCGCCACGAACCCGACGAAGAACGTCGTGAACGACAGCAGCGTGCCGGTGAACGGATCCGATTTCGGGAAGAACTTCTGCGGGAAGACCAGCGCCGCTGCGACGCCGTACAGGAAGAAGTCGTACCACTCGATCGTCGTGCCGATTGCCGAAACCGTGACGGCACGGACCATCATCCGGCGCCGCGCCGCCGCGTCGAGGCCAACTCCGTTCAGCAAGGCGTCACCTGTGGCCGGTCCGGCGGGCCGTGGATCCGGCACCGGGCAGTATAGCGTCAGTGAAAATCACGGCTCTCGAGAGGCTCGGGGGCCGGGACTCCTCGAGGGATCCACAAGCGCTGCGCGATGACGTGCACGACGCCCTGCTGCGCGTCGATCGTTCCGGTCACGCCGAGCCAATGTGCCATCCGCGCCAGCACCGAGAACGACTGGAACACCCGATCCCACAAGACGAGATTCACGAAGCCGGTCTCGTCCTCGAGGGTCATGAACGTTACGTTGGCGGCGGTGGACGGGCGCTGCCTGCAAATGACGAGCCCGGCATAGCGCACGCGCGTGCCGGAGGGCAGCGTCCGCACGGTTCGCGCATCGGGAAGCCCCTGCCGCTCGAGGGCCGGCCGCAGCGCCGCCAGCGGATGCCCGCGCACGCTGTGAGAAGACGACCGGTAGTCCCACCCGACCGTCTCGGCGGCATCGAGCGACGTGAACACCGGAGTATTTTCTTCTTGGCTCGTCAGCGACAACGGCATGCGCGCGTCGCGCGCCACGCCGGGCACCTCCCACAATGCGGCCCGCCGCGCGAGATCGAGCCTGTCGAAGCCGCCCGCCTCGGCGACCCTCGCGAGCGCTCGTTCGCTCAGCCGGGTCCGTCGCGCGAAATCCGACAGCGACGTATACGGCGACTCGGCGCGCGCCGCCGCCATCCGCTCTCCATCCGCCTCGCTGAGCCCTTTCACGAAGCGCAGTCCCATGCGCACGGCAAAGCGGGGATCGGGCTCACCAGGCGCGGCCTTGCCAGGTATTTCCTCCAGCGTGCAGTCCCACTCGCTCCACTGCACGTCCACGGGTCGGACCTCAACGCCTTGCCGCTTGGCGTCTTCGACGATCGTGGCGATCGAGTAGAACCCCATGGGCTGCGCGTTCAGAAGCCCGCAGGTGAACTCCGCCGGATAGTGCCGCCGCAGATACGCGGACGCGTAGCTGATGATCGCGAACGAGGCGGCGTGGCTTTCCGGAAAGCCGTATTCCCCGAAGCCTTGAATCTGGTGAAAAATCCGCTCCGCGAAGTCCGGGGCAATCCCCTTCGCCTGCATCCGCGACACGAGCCGCTCGCGATGCCCCTCGAGTCGTCCGGAGCGGCGCCAGGCGGCCATGTCGCGCCGCAGTTGATCGGCCTCGCCGGGCGTGTAGTCGGCGGCGACGATCGCGATGCGCATGACCTGCTCCTGAAACAGCGGGACTCCCAACGTTTTGCGCAGCACCGGCTCCAGGCACTGATGCGGATAGATGATGTCTTCTTCGCCGGCGCGCCGGCGCAGGTAGGGATGGACCATGTCGCCGGAGATGGGGCCGGGCCGGACAATGCTGATCTGAATGACGAGGTCGTAATACGACTTGGGACGTAACCGGGGCAGCATCGACATCTGCGCGCGCGACTCGATCTGGAAGATGCCGACCGTCTCGGCGCGGCAGATCATCTCGTAGGTCTCCTCGTCCCCTTCGGGAATGGACGCGATCGACAGACGGCACCCGCGATGCCGCTCGAGCAAGTGGAACGACCGATCGAGCTGCGACAGCGCGCCGAGGCCGAGGATGTCCACCTTGAACAACCCGACGGCCTCGACGTCGTCTTTGTCCCACTGAATGACCGTGCGATCGGCCATCGTCGCGTTTTCGATCGGCACGATATCGTGGACCGGCTCGTGCCCCAGCAGAAAGCCGCCGGGATGGATGGACAAGTGCCGCGGCGCTTGCAGGATCGCCTCGCTCAACTTCAGGAGAAGGCGATGGAGCGGCGTCTCAGGATCGAGGCCGGCTTGCTTAAGAGCGACTTCGATCACTCCGGGGGCCCCTGCCCCCCGGAATGTAAGCCCTCCATGGTGCGACAGCAGCTTGGCCAGCCGATCGAGCGCCGTCATCGAGAGACCCAGCGCCTTGCCGACGTCGCGTACGGCCGATCGCGGCTGGTAACGAACGACGTTCGCCACCATGGCGGCGTGGGTGCGGCCGTACTTCTCATAGATGTGCTGAATCACCTCCTCGCGCCGCTCGTGCATGACGTCGAGATCGATGTCCGGCGGCTCGTTCCGCTCCTTGGAGAGAAATCGCTCGAACAGCAGATCGATCCGCGTCGGATCGACCGATGTCACGCCGAGCGCGTAGCAGACCACCGAGTTCGCGGCCGATCCCCGGCCTTGACAGAGGATGGCCTTCGACTCACAGAACTGGACGATGTCGCGCATCGTGAGGAAGTAGCCGACATAATCCATCTCATCGATGAGACACAGCTCCTTTTCGAGTTGTGTGGCGATGTGTTCCGGCACCTCGCCCCTGCATCGCGTTTGGACGCCCTCATGTGCGAGCTGGCGGAGCCACCCTGAAGACGTCATGCCTCCGGGCACCCGTTCTGCGGGATAGCGATACCGAATCTGGCTCAGTGAAAAGGCCGAGCGGTGGGCTATCTCACGCGTGAGCGCGACGGCCGCTGGATCGTCGGCAAAGAGCGCCTGGAACCGATCCGGGGCAAGGAGCGCGTGCTCGGCGTTGGGCTTCAGCAACCGGCCCGCAGTGTGGACCGTCACGCCATGACGAATGCACGTCATCACGTCCTGCAGCGCGCGCTCAGCGGGACGGGCGTAGAGCACTTCCACCGCGGCGACAATGGGAAGACCATAGCGGGTGGCTCGCGCCCGCAGTCGCATTTCTTCCGCCACTTCGGTGTCGCGGCGATGGCGCGCCGCCATCGCGTAGAGGCGATCGCCGAATGCGTCGCGCACGCTCCCCGCCACCTCGTCCGGCTCCGGTTCGCGGACGAGAAGGCTCGCATCGCCCCCCCACAGCGCCAGCAGGCCGCTGGCGTGACTGCAGACCTCGTCCCATGTGACGGCTGACTCGCCTTTCGGCCGGCGCCGGCGTCCCGCGGTGAGAAGACGGCACAGGTTCGCGTAGCCACTTCTGTCCTGCGCAATCAACACGAGCGTGGAATCTTCGACGGTCACCTGCGCGCCGATCAGAAGCTGAAGGCCCCGTTCCGCGGCTCTCATGTGTGCGCGCACGATGCCGTATACGCCGTCGCGGTCCGTGAGCGCGAGCGCAGGCAGGCCGAGCTCTGCCGCGCAATCGACGAGATCTTCAGGATGGCTGGCGCCCTCGAGGAACGACCCGTTGCTCTTGCACCACAAGGGGAGGTAGAGCGGCACGGCCATTTCCCCCGTCATTCCACACAGCCTTGCAGGAACACGCCCCTCACGCGATGGTCGAAGTACACCCACCCCAGGTTGCCGCGATCGATCGGCATGAAGTAATAGTCGCGATGCACACCACCCGCCCACCATCCTCCTGACACGACGTAGGGACCAAGGAAAGGGCGTTCTCCATTGCGGATTGCGGATCGCGGATTGCGGGTTGTGAATTGCGGATAGCGGATGGGCACCGGCTTCGCGTAGATGCGCCGCACGAGCGGGCGCGACGTCACGACTCGTGGAGCTGCCAGGACCGGCATCCGATCGAGACGCTCCCACGCAAACTGCGCGGCGGGGAGATGCGCGGGATGCAAACGCGCGCGCACGACCACGTCCTCGTGAAATTCCGCGCGCAGACGCGCAAACGCCTGATTCGCCGCATCGAGATCGCGACAGGCATGACGGCTGAACAGTCGACTCTGATGAGAGGAGGCGGGACAGGTCTCCGCCAGCACCCGCAGTGTCACGATCCCTGCCGAGAGGCCAAGCGTGTCGAGACGGAGGCGGACGAGCGTCACGAGCTCGGCGGCATCGAGCGTCGAGGCCGCCGGTCGAATGCGCTCGGTCCGCGTCGTTCGGTCGTCGAGCTTCATCCACAACGTCAGCTCGACCACGGCGCGCGACTGGCGCACAAGGGCCGCCAGCAGCGAATCGAGCAGGCGCTTCACGATGAAGACCAGTCGCTCGGTGTTGGTCTCGGGCGCATCGAAATGGATCTCTCGTGCCTGCGGTTCGTCCGCCGGCACCGGCACAAGCGGCGCCCACCGTCGGCCGGACGCGAGCTGGTACAGCGCGTGCGTTCGGTCGCCGAATCGCTGCTGGATGCCATGGCCCGGCAGGCGCAGGAACTCTCCAACGGTTTCGACACCGAGCACGTGGAGACGCGCTCGGACGTCGGGATCGAGATCCACAGACGTGAGCGGGACACGCTGGACCGCCGCGCGTTCCTCGGCCGCGTCCGCGCAGACCGTCGTGCCCTGATGACATCTGGCCAAGGCGTAGGTGCCGAAGCGGGAAAAGCCGACCGCGATTGCCGCCCTGACGCCCGCGCCTTGAAGCCCGCGATACACAGCTTGCGCCCAGTCCTGCATCGAGGGATACAACCGATTGAGTCCCTGCGCGTCGAGCCAGAAGACCCCCGGTATCTCGACAGATGGCTCCACGTGCGGCGAATATCGACGCAGGCCGTCCACGAGGGTCTGGACCGACCGGATGATCTGTAGCTGTGAAATCGTGCCGGCGCGCAGATCTTTGGCCAGGGCGAGCGCCGTGGCGTAACACTGTCCGGGACGCACCCCGAGCCGGCGCGCATGCGCGTTCACGAACAGCACGAGGGCCTGCGGCCGATCGTCCTCGACCACGACGGCTGGAACGCGAATCCATCCCGGCTCGGTCCTGAGCAGGAGCTGAAGCGGAAGCGCCGCGATGTTAACGCACGCCAGCCGGTCCACGGCACGCCTCGAGATGGGTCCAGCCCGGACCGCCGCGTTTGTCTTTGAGCACGCTGATGCGCACCTCGTATCGCCCGTCGTCTCCCGACCACTGCGCCTCGGCGCGGAGAGAAATCAGGGAGTTCAGGGAGGGAGCGTCAGACGATTTCCTGGTCAGGATCAGCACGGCCACATCGTGCGCGCACGCAAGCCCTAAGAGCCGCGTCAGCAACGGCACCGGAAGCGTCATGGGCCAGTGGTCGTCTTCACGCGGCCGCCGGCGCGTGTGGCCGTCGGGAAAAGGCCCGCTCGAGAGATCGAGAACGACAAGCCCAAATGCGTTGGACCTGACGAGATGATCAGCGGCACGCCCCGCGGCGCGCGCATCGGGCACTCGCACGACGGGCAAGGCCTCGAGATCGATGCCGCCGTCGGCCACATCGGGGGGAAAGAACGAGCTGCACTTCAGCGTGACCCAGGCTGCGCGGTCAGCGCGAAGTTGTGCTTCGAGGACGAGGCCGAAGGCTGCGCTCAAGCGGGCTGCGCTCTCGGACCCTGACAGCTCGACCAGGCGGCTTGACAGCGCGTCAAGATTCCATGCGAGATCTGGCGCAGCATCCGGCTTGGGCGAGGCGCTGGGGGCCTCGGCCAGGGTGGCCGGCCGCAGAAGTGAGAGTCGTTTCACCCGACCATTTGATAGCGAACAAAAAACGAAAGTCAAGACCCATCTAATGGGTCAAAAGGGTCAATCGAGCCGGCCTAATTGGGCTCAACCCTGCTGATGCTACTTGGCGTCGTGAAAGATGATGCCGAGGGTCATGCGAGCGCCTGAGGTGATGGTGCTGACGCCGTGTCGCATGACAACACGGTAAGCGCCGCGCACGCCTGGGACCGGTCGCTCGCGCGTCGCAAAGATGACGGCAGCCCCTTGCTCGATGGCCACGGCGTGGCCGCGCGACTGGGCTCGCGGCCGCTGCTCGACGAGCAGCAGCTCGCCGCCGGTGTAGTCGACGCCAGGGCGGCTCAAGCCGAAGACAACCTGCAGCGGAAAGGCGATCTCGCCGTAGATGTCCTGGTGAAGACAGTTGTAGCCGCCGGCCGTGTACGACAACAGCAACGGCGTCGGCCGCCGCTGTCCGGCGCGATGGCAGCGCTCGAGAAACTCGTCGAGCGCTCCGGGATACCGCACCTTCTCTCGAAGCGTCGCCATCCACCGATTCGCGATCGGCGCGAGATGCGGATACAGCTCGTGACGCAATCGTCGAACGAGCTCGGGCAGCGGCGCAGCGAAGTATTTGTACTCACCTACGCCGAACCTGAATCGCTCCATTTCAACCCGGCTCCGGAACCGTGCGGCATCGTCGTACAACGCACGCAACTCCGTGCAGTGGCTCGCAGAAACGAGGGGAGGCAGCACGGCAAACCCTTTCGTGTCCAGTGACTGTTTGATGTCGCCCCACGCGAGCGAATCGATCCGGAAGCCGGCTGCCGATTCGGAATCCGCCACCCGGTCGTCGACCATTCGGTCCATGATAACAACTCGGCCCCCTGCCATTGTGCTGGAGCACGGAGCGACCCGCCATCCGCTTCTTGCGATTGAATGATCCGGCTCGCCTGGGCCCCCAGGGGCGCGGTGAGGGTAGACGCGCTACCTCAATATGGGTAGAATGGCTTCCTTCATGGCGAAGACCTCCGAACGCACCGAGCTGCTGCAAGGGACCCTGGACATGCTGATCCTGAGGACGCTGATCGTCGGGCCGGCGCACGGACACGAAATCGCCAGGCACATCCAGCGGACAACCGACGACGTCCTGCGGCTGGAACACGGCTCGCTGTATCCGGCGCTGCATCGCCTCGAACGCAAGCGATGGGTGACGGCCAGGTGGGAGACGCTCGCGCGGCAGAAACGCGAGTGCAAATATTACCGGCTCACGCCGCTCGGACGGAAGCAGCTCGCGGCCGAACAGTCGAAGTGGAACCGGCTGACGGGCGCCATCGCGGCGGTGCTTTCCGGGGCGAAGGCCTGAAGACGCCTGTGAGGGGCTCATGCAGGAAGATGATCTCGATCGCGAGCTCAGGGTCCATCTGGAAATCGAAGCGGAAGAGCAGCGCGACCGAGGCCTGAGCGACGGCGAGGCGCAGCATGCGGCTCGTCGCGCCCTCGGCAGCCGGTTGAAGATCGTCGAGGAGGTCTACGAGATGTCCAGCCGGGCGGCGCTCGACGCGCTCGCGCGGGACGCGCGTTATGGCCTGCGGATGCTCCGCAAGCACCCGGGCTTCACCATCGTCGCGGCGCTCACGCTCGCCTTGGGCGTCGGCGCGAACACCGCCATGTTCTCCGTCGTCGAGGCGGTCCTGCTGCGACCGCTTCCGTACCCGCACGCCGAGCAGCTGGTCATGGTGTGGGAGAACGTCACGCTCCCGGCGTACACCAACAGTCAGAACACGCCGGCGCCCGGCAACTTCAACGACTGGCGGCAACAGAGCACCGCGTTCACCGGGATGGCCGCGATCTCCTTTCGCGCATGGAATCTCACCGGCGTGAGCGAGCCGGCGCGAATCGACGGCGAGGCCGTGTCGGCGAACCTGTTTGCCATCCTCGGCGTCGATGCGGCGTTCGGCCGGACGTTCAGCGACGACGAGGATCGAGCGGGCGGTCCGGCCGTGGCCGTCCTCGGGTACGGCCTCTGGGCCGAACACTTTGGCGCCGATCCTTCGATCCTGGGTCGAACGATTCATCTGGACGATGTGCCCTATCAGGTCATCGGCGTCATGCCGCAGGGATTCGCGTTTCCGGACGCCGACGATCGTCTCTGGGTGCCCATCGCTCTGACCCCGACGCAGCTCGAAAACCACGGGAGCCATTTCCTGCGCGTCGTCGCGCGACGAAAGCCGGGCGTGACGCTCGCTCAGGCGCAATCGGAGCTCGACGGCATCGCCGCGAAGCTCAGTCGTGAGTACCCGAGATCCAACACGGGCGTGGGGGCTCGCGTCATGTCGCTCCGCGAGCAGACGGTCGGACAGGTTCAGACGCCCCTGCTGATGCTGCTGGGGTTGGTTGGCCTCGTGCTGCTCATGGTCTGCGCAAACGTGGGAAACCTCCTCCTGGCGCGATCGCTGGCAAGGGAGCGTGAGCTCGCCGTCCGGGCAGCCCTTGGCGCGGGCCGAGGGCGACTGCTGCGCCAGCTGCTCACCGAAAGCACCCTGCTCGCGCTCCTTGGCGGCGCGCTGGCGCTTGCATTCGCGTCCGGGGGCGTCATCGGCCTGCGACTGCTGGCGCCGAGAAGCCTGCCGCAGGCAACCGGCCTGTCAATCAACGTGATCGTGGGCCTCTTCAACTTCGGGATCGCCCTTGCCGCGGGCCTGATCTGCGGCATCGCGCCGGCGTGGCAGACGGGACGGGCAGACCTCAACGATTCGCTGAAAGGCGACGCGCGCAGCTCGTTCCGCCCGTCGAGTACGCGCGCCCGCAACGTGCTCGTCGTGGCCGAGACAGCGCTTGGCGTCGTCGTTCTCGTCGGCGCAGGGTTGCTCCTGCGCAGCTTCTGGCGTCTCGAGCAGGTGCCGCTCGGGTTTCACGCCGATCGGGCGCTGACGTTCCGGGTCGTGCCGCCGCCCGGCCGGTTCGACACGCCGCAGAAACGTACGACGTTCTACCGGCAGCTCGGAGAGCGTCTGGCCGCGGCGCCCGGGGTGCAGTCCGCGGCCGGAATCAGCTTCCTGCCCCTCACGGTTTCGGGGCGCAGCAGCGGCGTCAACATCGAAGGCGACCCGCCCCCCACGCCAGGGGAGGTGAAGTTCGTCGATTTCCGCTCCGTCACGCCTGGCTATTTCGCGACGCTCGGCATTTCTCTCCTGCAGGGTCGCGATCTTTCGTGGAGCGACACGCCGGACGCCCGCCCCGCCATCGTCATCAGCCAGGCGACCGCGCGCGCGTTCTGGCCCGGTCGCGATCCACTCGGCCGACGCCTCAAATTGGGGCCCGCCGACGATCAATCGGTCCCGTGGTTGACTGTCGTCGGCGTGGTCGGGAACGTGCGACAGCTGGATCTCGTCCGCGAGCCTCGTCCGGCGATCTACTTGGCCGCCTCCCAGGACGCGGGGACGGGCGACATCATTCGCGATTGGGTCGTACGCGCGAGCGCCGATCCGGCGACCGTCGCGCCGACCGTCCGCGCGGCCGTCTCTGCCACCGATCCCACACTGCCGATCGCACGTGTGCAGACGCTGGACCGCATTCGCTCGGCCGCGACGGCGCGTGAGGAGTTCACCCTGCTCCTGGTCGGCCTGTTCGGCGCCCTCGCGCTGGTCGTGGCAGTAACCGGTCTGTACGGCGTGACCGCGTTCGCCGTCGCCCAGCGGACGCGCGAGCTGGGGATCCGAATCGCGCTCGGGGCCACGCGGCTCGACGTGATCCGGCTCGTCGTCGCATTGGGCGGCCGCCTGATCATCGCGGGGATTGCGATCGGCATGGCGACATCGCTTGGCTTCTCGCAGCTCATGCGCAGCATGCTGTTCGGGATCAGCGCGCGCGATCCGTTGACGTTCGTGGGCGTGGCCGCGCTGCTGGCCGCGCTGTCGCTGGTCGCGTGCTACATGCCTGCACGCCGCGCGATGCGTGTGGATCCCGTCATCGCGCTCCGGACATGACGCGCCGGACATGACGCCGGCGGCGCTCGGGGCTCCGAGCGTCGGGTTATCTCGACTACAGCCTGTTATTCGGTCGATGAAGCCGGGCGCCCGTCGTCATCTGATATGGTAGACTCTTCTTTTCGGAAGGCGTCCGACGCGCACTTATGAAAAACTCCCGCGAAAGCCTGGCCGATGAAGCGTATGTAATCGTGCGTGAACGGATCCTCCGAGGCGAGCTGCCGATCGGGAACGTCATCTCGCGCCGACGACTGGCGGCGGAGTTGGGCATGAGCCTGCTGCCCGTCTCCGAAGCCTTCCAGCGACTGGAGTTGGAGGGCCTGCTCGAGAGTCGTCCCAGGGCCGGGACGAGAGTCAGGATCCCCAATGAACAGGATGTGCGGGGGCACTACATCCTCCGCCAGGCGCTCGAGGCCGAGGC
>DATKHR010000339.1:0-7333 GCA_035510155.1 Vicinamibacterales bacterium | reverse complement strand
CGTTGACGACCAGACTGCACATGCCGCAGATCCCCTCCCGGCAGTCGGAGTCGAACGCAATGGCGTCCTCCCCCGTCCTGACGAGCCCGTCGTTGACCACGTCCAGCATCTCCAAAAAGGACATATCCGGGGAGATTCCGTCCGCCGTGTAGCTGACAAGCCGCCCTGGCGCATTCGAGCCCGCCTGGCGCCATATTCTGAGGTTCAGCTTCACAGTGGGATCCTGGACGTGATTCGGAATGTCCTCATTTATAGCTCCGCTGTGAAGGGTGCACCTCATCAAACTCCAGCGGCTCTTCATGGAGCACCGGCGGCTCCCCAACCCCGGTGAACTCCCAGGCCGCGACGTACCTGAAGTGATCATCGTCGCGAAGTGCCTCGCCGTCGGGGGTCTGGCACTCTTCGCGGAAATGCCCCCCGCAGGATTCGCGCCGGTGCAACGCATCAAGCGCCAAGAGTTGGGCAAACTCGAGGTAGTCGGCGACCCGGCCGGCGTATTCGAGGCTCTGATTGAGGTTGTCGTTGCTGCCGGGCACCGAGACGTCGTGCCAGAACTCCTCGCGGAGCTTTGGAATCGCGTCGAGCGCGCGCATGAGGCTCTGCTCGGTCCGCGCCATCCCCACGTCGTCCCACATGATGCGGCCGAGCTCCCGATGCATTTCGCGGATGCCCCGGCGGCCTTTGACCGCGAGAAGCCGGGCGATCCGGGCTTGCGAGGCCTCCGCAGCCTCTTTGAACGCGTCGTGATCGATCGTCACTTTCGGGAGCGGCGTGCTGGCAATGTAGTGCCCGATCGTGTACGGAATCACGAAGTAACCGTCGGCGAGCCCCTGCATGAGGGCGCTCGCGCCGAGGCGGTTGGCGCCGTGGTCGGAGAAGTTCGCTTCGCCGAGCACGTGCAGGCCTGGAATATTGCTCATCAGGTTGTAGTCCACCCACAATCCACCCATCGTGTAGTGGATGGCCGGGTAGATCCGCATCGGGACCTTATAGGGGTCCTCGTCGGTGATCTTCTGGTACATGTGAAAGAGGTTGCCGTATTTCTCCTTCACGAGCTCTGGGCCCAGTCGCGCGATCGCGTCCTTGAAATCGAGGTAGACGGCGAGCCCGCTGTCGCCGACACCGCGCCCCTCGTCCGCCGCCTGCTTCGCGTTGCGCGACGCGACGTCCCGGGGCACGAGGTTTCCGAACGAGGGGTACTTCCGCTCGAGGTAGTAGTCGCGCTCGTCCTCGGGGATCTGGTTCGGCGGACGTTTGTCGCCGTTCTTCTTGGGGACCCAGACGCGGCCGTCGTTGCGCAAGCTCTCGCTCATGAGCGTGAGCTTCGACTGGTGCTCACCGCTCACAGGTATACAGGTCGGGTGAATCTGAGTGAAGCATGGGTTTGCGAAGAGCGCTCCCCGCTTGTGCGCTCGCCAGATCGCTGTGACGTTTGAGTTCACGGCGTTCGTCGAGAGGAAGTAGACCGTGCCATAGCCGCCGGTCGCAAGGACGACCGCGTCGGCGGCGTAACGCTCAATGGCGCCGGTCGTCAGGTTGCGGGCGACGATACCGCGAGCCTTGCCGTCGATGATGACGAGGTCGAGCATTTCCCGGCGCGGGAACAGCTTGACGGTCTTCTCGTGCACCTGGCGCATCAGCGACTGGTAGGCGCCGAGGAGCAGCTGCTGTCCGGTTTGTCCGCGGGCGTAGAACGTCCGGGAGACCTGCGCACCGCCGAACGAGCGGTTGTCGAGGAGCCCGCCGTACTCGCGCGCGAAGGGCACACCTTGCGCAACGCACTGGTCGATGATGTTCACGCTCAGCTGGGCGAGGCGATACACGTTGGCCTCGCGCGACCGGTAGTCACCGCCCTTGATGGTGTCGTAGAAGAGGCGATACACGCTGTCGCCGTCGTTCTGGTAGTTCTTGGCCGCGTTGATGCCGCCCTGCGCCGCGATGGAGTGCGCCCGGCGGGGCGAATCCTGAATGCAGAAGCTCAGAACGTTGTATCCCAGCTCGCCGAGCGACGCCGCCGCGGATCCGCCGGCGAGTCCGGTTCCGACGACGATGACGCTGTGCTTGCGCTTGTTGGCGGGATTGACCAGCTTCATCTCGAATTTGTGCCGGTCCCATTTCTGCGCGATCGGGCCTGCGGGGATCCTGGCGTCGAGCTTCACACCCGAACCCTCCCGCCCTGCTGCAGGTAGACCCACACGGCAATTGCCATGAAACCGCCGGCGATGATCACGGCAGCAATCTTGCCTGCCACGAGCACCCGCGGCGTCCACACGGGATGATCGAAGCCAAGTGACTGCAACGCGCTCGAGGCGCCGTGCCAGAGGTGCGAGCCGACGATGACCATCGAGAGCAGGTAGAAGCCGACCACGAATGGGTTCGAGAGGTTCTCCATCTCGAGGCGGTAAAGATCGCGTCCACCTCCGGGCCACTCGTACTCCGCACCGTAGCGGAACGCTTTGACGTGGATGACGATGAAGATGAGCAGCCACAGCCCCGACACAATCATCGTCGACGACGCGAGGGATTTGCGGCTCGGTGGCCCGGCGCGCTTCTTCAACGAGTAGCGTGCGGGACGTGTCTCCTGGTTGGCCAGGAACATGCGAATCGTCTTGTAAACATGGATCAAGAACACCGCCAGCAGCCCGAGCTCGACGACGGGGATGAGCGGGTTCGATTCCAAGGTGTACGCGTACTTGTTGAATGCCGCGGGACCAAAGAGGACGATCAGGTTGCCGGCGATGTGAACGACGAGATAGAGAAAAAGTGCGAAGCCTGTGACGCCGATGATGATTTTCGTCCCGATCGAGGAAAAAAAGACGCGCGAGCGCGGACGCATGTACGAGCAGTTTACTGTACGGAGAAAGTTGACGCGCAGTTGGAGAAGCCGCTAGCATCAGGAGTTTCGACGTCATGAAAATCCACGAGTATCAGGCCAAGGCCATCCTTGCGCGTCACGGCGTGCCCGTGCCCCGCGGAGAAGTCACCTTCGACGCATCGGACGCCGCGGGCATCGCGCGGCGGTTGGGCACGAGCGTCGTGGTCGTGAAGGCGCAGATCCATGCGGGCGGCCGCGGCAAAGGCGGCGGCGTGAAGCTCGCGAAGAGCCCCGAGGAGGCGACAAGGCTGGCGCAGGACATGATCGGGATGACGCTTGTGACGCATCAGACGGGTCCGGAAGGCCGCATCGTCAGGCGCGTCCTGATTGAAGAGGGGCTGCAGATGCAGCGGGAGTTGTATCTCAGCCTGCTTCTCGATCGGGCCGCCGGGAAGCCCGTGATGATGGCGAGTGCTGCCGGCGGCATGGACATCGAGGAGGTAGCGGACAAGACGCCCGAGAAGATCGTAAAGATCTACATCGAGCCTGGCGTCGGCCTGGTCCCGTTCGAGGCGCGGCAATTGGGATTCGCGATCGGGCTCGATGCCGCACAGGTGAACAAGTTCGTCAAGCTCGCAGCCTCGCTTTACGAGGCGTTCGGGGCGACGGATGCCTCGCTCGTGGAGATCAACCCGCTTGTCGTCACCCTAGCAGGCGACCTTCTCGCGCTCGACGCGAAGATGAACTTCGACGACAGCGCACTCTACCGCCATCCGGACATTCGGGAACTGCGCGACATGGCCGAGGAGGACCCGCTCGAGATCGAGGCCTCGAAGTTCTCTTTGAATTACATTCACTTGGAGGGCAACATCGGCTGCATGGTGAACGGCGCCGGCCTGGCGATGGCGACGATGGACATCATCAAGCTGGCGGGTGGCGAGCCCGCGAATTTCCTGGATGTCGGTGGCGGCGCAAACGCCGAGCAGATCCGGAACGCGTTCAAGATCCTGATGTCCGACAAGAACGTCAAGGCGGTGCTCATCAACATCTTTGGAGGGATCCTGCGCTGTGACGTGCTGGCGCAGGGCGTCATTGCCGCGGTCAAGGAGCTGGGCGTCCCGGTCCCCATCGTCATCCGGATGGAAGGGACGAACGTCGACGAAGGCAAGCGCTTGTTGAGGGAGAGCGGCATGAACTTCACGACTGCCGATTCGATGGATGAGGCGGCGGCGAAAGTCGTGCGGCTTGCCGGGCACGAAGAGACAAAGGGGCGAAATGTCCGTTCTGATTGACAAAACCACGCGACTGCTTGTTCAGGGGCTGACCGGTCGCGAAGGGACGTTCCATGCGAAGCAAGCCGCCGCATATGGCACGACCGTGGTCGGCGGCGTGACGCCGGGAAAGGGCGGCTCGGTGCATGAGGGCTGGCCGATCTTCGACACGGTTCGCGAGGCGGTCGCCAAGACGGGTGCGAACGCTTCGATGATCTTCGTCCCGCCCGCGTTTGCGGCCGACGCCGTCATGGAAGCGGCTGATGCGAACATCGCGCTGGTCGTGTGCATCACGGAGGGAATTCCCGTTCTCGACATGATGCGCGCGATGACGTTCCTCGGCACGCGGCCCGCGACGCGTCTCATCGGGCCGAACTGTCCCGGCATCATCTCGCCGGGCAAGGCGAAGGCAGGCATCATCCCGCACAACATCGTGAAAGAAGGTCGAGTCGGAATCGTCTCGAAGAGCGGCACGCTCACGTATGAAGCGATCCACCAGCTGACGCGGCTTGGCATGGGGCAAACCACGTGCATCGGGATCGGCGGAGACCCGCTGATTGGCACCTCTCACATCGACGCGTTGAAGCTGTTCAAGGAAGACCCGGACACCGACGCGGTCATCATGATTGGAGAGATCGGTGGTAGCGCCGAGGAAGAAGCGGCGTCCTGGATCAAAGGCAACCTGAAAAAGCCCGTCGTCGCGTTCATCGCCGGCCAGACCGCGCCGCCGGGGCGTCGCATGGGTCACGCCGGCGCGATCATCGCCGGCGGAAAGGGCACCGCAGCCGAGAAGATGGCGGCGCTCACGGCCGCCGGCGTGAGAGTCGTGAAAAGCCCGGCCGACATGGGCAAGGCGATCCTCGATGTGACTCGTGGCGCGCAGGCGCGGTAGCAACGAACGAGCCACAAGTACCGCGTGATATGATTGGTTGGTTGTCTTTCCCTCTATCTTCATACGCTGTAAGGACTTGAGCATGCCACCGAGCGATCTTGCAGTACAGGAGCAGCACGCTTCTGGCAGTCGACAGAAAGTTGTCAACGATTTCAGCATCCAGGTTGCCACCGTCAACGGCTCGGGCAGCCAGACCGCGAACCTGGTCCTTCTTCGGTCGATTCTCCTCATGGGCGTGCCGGTTTCGGGCAAGAACATGTTCCCGTCGAACATCGCCGGCCTGCCGACCTGGTACACCATTCGAGCGAGCAAGCGCGGGTACATCGGCCGGAAAAAAGAGGTGGACTTCCTCGTTGCGATGAATCCCGAGACGGCCAAGGAGGATGTCCTCACGCTCGAACCCGGCGCCGCGGTGGTCTATGACGAGCCGCTGAAGCTCAACGCGCTGCGGAACGACCTGGTCTTCTATCCTGTGCCGTTCGACAAGCTCGTTTCGCCGGTGTGTCCCGACGCCAAATTACGCCGCCTCGTGCGCAACATGATTTACGACGGGATCCTTGCGAAGCTCCTCGGGATCGACTTCGGGCTGATGGAGAAGGCGCTCGGCAAGCAGCTCGGCAAGAAAGCCAAGGCGGTTACGCTGAACGTCGGCGCGCTCAAGGCCGGCTGGGATTATGCCGAAACCCATTTCACCAAACAGGATCCGTACGTCATCGAGGCGATGAACGCGACGGCCGGAAAAATCCTGATCGACGGGAACGCGGCCGCCGCCATTGGTTGCATGATGGCCGGCGTCACGGTCGTCGCGTGGTACCCGATCACGCCGTCGTCGTCGCTGTGCGAGTCGCTCATCGGCTACATGAAGAAGTACCGGGTCGACAAGGCGACGGGCAAGGCTACGTTCGCCATCGTGCAGGCCGAAGATGAGATTGCGTCGCTCGGCATGGTGATTGGCGCGAGCTGGGCGGGCGCGCGTGCCATGACGGCGACGGCCGGTCCCGGGATTTCACTGATGTCGGAATTCGCCGGCCTCGGGTACTACGCCGAGACTCCTGCGGTCATCTTCGACGTCCAGCGTGTCGGACCGTCCACGGGACTGCCGACGCGGACCGCGCAAGGCGACCTGCTGCAGACGGCGTTTCTCTCGCACGGCGACACGAAACACATCATGATCTTTCCGTGCTCGGCGGAGGAGGCGTACACGATGGCCATGGAGGCCTTCGAGCTCGCTGAGCAGTTCCAGACGCCGGTCTTCGTGATGATGGATCTCGATCTCGGCATGAACAATTGGATGTCGGATCCGTTTGCCTATCCGAGCAAGCCGATCAACCGCGGGAAGCGCCTGACGGCCGAGAAGCTGAAGGAGCTCGGCGAATGGGGTCGGTACAGGGACGTCGACGGTGACGGGATCGCCTATCGCACGATTCCGGGCGATGGCCTGCCAGCCTATTTCACCCGGGGATCCGGCCACAATGCGAAAGGGCAGTATAGCGAGCGGCCCGATGACTACGTCGAGAACATGGATCGGTTGGCGCGCAAGTTCGACACGGCCCGGGCTCGCGTGCCCAGGCCGGCGATCGATCTGAATCCAAAGGCAAAAATCGGCATCATCGCCTTCGGGACCTCCGAGTACGCCACGCAGGAAAGCCGGGATCAATTGCGTGAGGAAACGAAAGTCGAGACCTCGTACTTCCGGCTTCGGGGCTATCCGTTCAACGCCGAGCTCGCGACGTTCATCGACGCGCACGAGCGTATCTATGTGATCGAGCAGAATCGCGACGCGCAGTTGCTGCAGCTCATGCGGCTCGAGTTGACGCCGGATCGGCAGACCAAGCTGCGCAGCGTGCTGCACTACAACGGGCTGCCGATCGACGCCCGCAGCATCACGGACGATGTGCTGGCGCAGGAAGGATATGAGGTGGCGAAGAAGACGGCCGTCCGGGTCAGCGCGGGAAGCGCGGGTGGTGAATAGACATGGCGACTCCTCTGCGGGTGAATAGAATCGGACTCGAGCCCCAGGTGTACAAGGGCAGCAAAACGACGCTCTGCGCGGGCTGCGGCCACAACGCGATTTCCGAGCGCATCATCGACGCGTTTTACGAGATGGGCGTCAGCCCTCAGCAGGTGATCAAGCTCTCAGGCATTGGCTGCTCGAGCAAGAGCCCGGCGTACTTTCTCGGCGGCTCGCACGGCTTCAACGCCGTCCATGGCCGGATGCCGTCGGTCGGCACGGGGGCCCTGCTGGCGAACCGCAAGCTCATCGCCATTGGCGTCAGCGGCGACGGAGACACGGGCGCTATCGGCATCGGGCAGTTCGTGCACCTGATGCGCCGCAACCTGCCGATGATCTACATC
>DATKHR010000338.1:0-15957 GCA_035510155.1 Vicinamibacterales bacterium | reverse complement strand
ATTCGCCGCCCACTTCGCGAATAGAGATTACCGCGGCGGGCGGCGGCCGAGGCGGTCCGGGCGGCTCGAATGGGGAGAGAAGCGAGATTGCGGTTCGCAATTCGGGCCCGCCTATTCCCGAGCGCGAGCAGGCGCGTGTTTTCGAGCGTTTCTATCGGGGCGCCGAGGCGCGGCGCGTGCCCGGCTCCGGCATGGGGCTCGCGATCGTGCAGCACATCGCGCAGGCACACGGCGGCGAGGTAACCATGTCGAGCGGGCCGGACGTTGGAGTGGAGTTCACGCTGTCGCTGCCCCGGGGAGGGGCCACGCGATGAGCGCGGGACGTATTCTCATCGTAGACGACGATCCGCAGATTCGGCGCGTCATGCGCGTCAGCCTGACCGGACAGGGCTATGAAGTGGACGACGCCAAAGGCGGCGAAGGAGCGCTCGAGAAGCTTCGCGAGCAGCGGTTCGATCTGGTACTGCTCGACATGAACATGCCGGACATGGGCGGACTGGAAGCGTGCCGCCAGATCCGCACGCAATCCGAGATCGCCATCATCATGCTGACGGTGCGAGACGATGAGCTCGATAAAGTCGGGGCACTCGATGCCGGGGCGGACGATTATGTCACCAAGCCGTTCAATATCCAGGAGCTCTCGGCGCGAATTCGCGCGGCGCTTCGGCGGACGCCGTCAGCGCACGGCCCGGCGTCCGGACGTCTCGCAGTTGGCTCGGCCGACGTCGACTTCGATACCCGGCAGGTGACGCGGCATGGGAAGCGGGTGCGTCTGACCCCGAAGGAATTCGATCTGCTGCGTTACCTCGTGGCGCATGCGAACAAAGTATTGACGCATCGCGAGCTCCTGCAGGCGGTATGGGGGCCTGACTACGGCGATCAGGTGGATTACCTCCGCGTGGTCGTCAACCAGCTCAGAAAGAAGATCGAAGCCAAGCCTTCGGCTCCGGTGCATCTGCTGACGGAGCCCTGGGTCGGGTACCGGCTGCATCTGCCCCCGTCGACAAAATCCTAGGTTCTTCCGTCAGAACCCGCCGCGCGAGGCTTAACGACTCGCTTAAGGACGCCTAAGGACTTCCTAACGTGCCGCGACCTAGATTGAGGTGGTCGGAGAGAAGTCATGGGGCACGTCGTCGCGCACGACTTCAACAAGATCCATCTCGCTGAGCTTCGGCCGCAGGAGCGTTCGAGCCCCCCTGTTCGAACATCGGAAGTGTATGTTCTCTTCACCTCGGTCCACGAAACGTTGGCGGCACTTAGGATCGCCAAGGCGCTCGCATCGGCGCTTTGCGTGCCGTTGACGTTGGTCCATTTGAGGACGGTGCCGTACTCGGATCGCATCGAAGGACCGGCAGGCACGTCTCCTGTGGAAACCGACGCGTTCGCGCGCTGTCTGAGGGCACAAGGTCTCGAGGTGCGAGTCCGGGTCTATTGCTGTCGCAGCGCGCGACGTGCCATTCCGCAGGCGTTTGGCCCGCACTCGCTCGTGCTGATCGGGGGACGGCGGCGGTGGTGGCCCGGACGATCCGATCGCCTGCGGCAGGCGCTCGAGGCGGCCGGCCATTTCGTGGTATTCGTCGACGAGGGGCAACATGCTGCCTGATGCGGTCTACCTGGACGTGTTCTATCTCGCGGTGGCCATTGGATTTCTGGTGATGTGCTGGTACTTCGTGAAGGCGCTCGATGTGCTGTAGTCGAGCGACGAGCCACGAGTTCACGAGCGACGAGCCACGAGCGACGAGGAACGAGCCATGGACTACGTGATTGCGGGAATCGCGACCGTGTTTCTGTTCGGGTACTTGATCTACGCGCTGCTTCGGCCGGAACGGTTCTAGGGTGCTCATGACAACGCTCGGCGTCTATCAGATTCTGTTCTTCTTCCTGGTGATCCTGGCGATCACGAAGCCCATGGGCGCGTTCATGGCGCGGGTGTTCGAGGGCGAGCGCACGTTTCTCCACCCCGTGCTCGGTCCGCTCGAGCGCGCGATCTATCGACTGGGTGGCATTCGTGAAACCGTCGAACAGCGATGGACGCAATATGCGGGGGCGCTGCTTGCGTTCAGCGTCGCGAAGGTCGTGTTCACCTATGCCATTCAGCGGTGGCAGGGGTATCTCCCACTGAACCCGCAAGGCTTCGGCACCGCCCACGCGCCGGCCGGCGCGACGCCGATGACGCCGGACCTCGCGTTCAACACCGCGGTCAGCTTCATGACGAACACCAACTGGCAAGCCTACGGCGGCGAGTCGACTGTGAGCTACTTCGTGCAGATGACGGCGTTGACCGTGCAGAACTTCACGTCAGCAGCAGCGGGCATCGCGGTCGCGATTGCGCTCGTGCGCGGCTTCGCGCGCAAAGAGACGACCACGATTGGGAATTTCTGGGTCGACATGACACGGGCGACGGTCTACGTCCTGCTACCGCTCGCCCTGGCTGCGGCGCTGGTCTTCGCATCGCAGGGCGTGATTCAGAACTGGGACTCGTACACCCACGTGACCACCCTCGAGGGGGCCGCGCAAACGATTGCGCAGGGCCCCGTCGCGTCGCAGGAGGCGATCAAGGAGCTCGGCACGAACGGGGGCGGCTTCTTCAATGCCAATTCCGCCCACCCTTATGAGAACCCGACGCCGTTTACGACCTTCTTTCAAACTCTGCTGATCTTCCTGATTCCCGCCGGCCTGACATACACGTTCGGGCGGATGGTCGGCGATGTCCGCCAGGCTTGGTCGCTGTTTGCGGCCATGGGCGTGATGTTCTTCATCGGCGTGTTCGTCGCGTACGGGTACGAGCAGCGGGGCAACCCCATCGTCGAGCGCCTTGGGGTCCAGGCGGCCGCGACCGACACCCAGCCTGGCGGCAACATGGAAGGCAAAGAGACGCGCTTCGGCATCGCCCAGTCCGCACTCTTTGCGACGGTGACGACCGACGCCAGCTGCGGCGCCGTCAATGCCACGCATGACAGCTTCACGCCGCTCGGCGGACTCGTCCCGCTGTTCAACATTCAGACCGGCGAGGTCATCTTCGGCGGCGTCGGCGCGGGCCTCTACGGGATCCTGTTGTACGCCATCCTCGCCGTATTCATCGCCGGCCTCATGGTCGGGCGCACGCCCGAGTACGTCGGCAAGAAGATCGAGCAGAAGGAAGTCAAGATGGCGATGCTGGCGCTCATCGCGACAGCGTTCAGCGTTCTTGTCTTTACGGCCATCAGCTCCGTGATCCCCTTCGCCAAGGACGGCTATTGGAATCCGCCAGGACCCGCGATCGCAAACGTAGGCAACAGCGGTCCACATGGCCTCGCGGAGATCCTGTATGCCTACACGAGCGGGACCGGCAACAACGGCAGCGCGTTCGGCGGCATCAACGCAACGACCCCTTGGTACAACTTGACGATCGGTCTCGCGATGCTCGCGGGACGGTTCCTCTTCCTGCTGCCCCTTCTTGCGGCAGCGGGAAGCCTCGCCGCCAAGAAACAAATCCCCGTCACGAGCGGGACACTCCCCACGCACGGGGGGCTGTTCGTGGGACTGCTGGTCGGGACGGTCTTGATTGTCGGCGCGCTGACGTTCTTCCCGGTGCTGTCGCTGGCGCCGATCGTCGAGCACTTTCTCATGAAAGAGGGCCGCCTGTTCGCGCAGGTCACGCCGATGCTGGCAGGTCTGCCATGGCTGTAACGACCGCCCCGCCGGCCCCACCCGCTCGTCCGACATCGACGGGCGACACCTTGACGTCGCTGCTGCCGACGAAGCTCGCCCGGGCGCGACCGCTGTTTGATGCGGAGATCGTTTCGCGCGCGACGCGGGACGCGTTCGGGAAGCTGAACCCGCTCACGCTGCTGAAGAACCCGGTCATGTTCGTGGTCGAGGTCGGCGCGGCGTTGACGACCGTGTTCGTGGTCCGGGATGTCGCCGTCGGAGCCCCGGCGATTGGGTTCGGCGTGCAAATCACCCTCTGGCTCTGGTTCACGGTGCTGTTCGCCAACTTCGCAGAGGCGATGGCCGAGGCGCGCGGCAAGGCGCAGGCGGACACGCTCCGCAGGACCAAGACGGAGGTCATTGGCAAGCGCTTGCTGTCCGGCCGCAAACGGGCGTCAGGCGCGCCGGGGCCGGAATTCGAAGAGGTTCCCGGATCCGCGCTTCGAGCCGGAGACGTCGTCATCGTCGAGCCGCACGACATCATCCCCGGTGACGGCGAGGTCATCGAGGGCGTCGCGTCCGTCGACGAATCGGTCATCACAGGCGAGAGCGCTCCGGTGATTCGGGAATCTGGCGGCGATCGCAGCGCGGTCACCGGCGGCACGCGCGTGCTGTCGGACTGGATCAAGGTGCGGATCACCTCGAACCCCGGCGAGACATTCCTCGATCGCATGATCGCGCTGGTCGAGGGCGCCCAACGCCAGAAGACGCCAAACGAGATCGCGCTCAACATCCTGATTGCCGGGCTGACGCTGATCTTTCTGTTGGCGGTCGCAACGCTTCAGCCGTTTGCGGCCTATAGCGTGGCTTCGGCCGGCTCGGGAAGCGTGCCGTCGGTCGCGGTGCTCGTGTCGTTGCTCGTGTGCCTGATACCGACGACGATTGGCGGTTTGCTGTCCGCCATCGGCATTGCCGGCATGGATCGCGTGATGCAACACAACGTGCTCGCGATGAGCGGGCGCGCGGTCGAGGCGTCAGGCGACGTGCATACGCTCTTGCTCGACAAGACCGGCACCATCACGCTCGGCAACCGCCAGGCGGTCGAGTTCATCCCGCTGCGCGGCGTGGAAGAGTACGAGCTGGCCGACGCGGCGCAGCTCTCGAGCCTCGCGGATGAGACGCCTGAGGGTCGATCCATCGTCATCCTCGCGAAGGATCGGTTCAGACTCCGGGGGCGCGAGGTCTCCGACAAGGCCGCGAGCTTCATTCCGTTCTCCGCGACGACGCGGATGAGCGGCGTGGATCTCGACGGCCGCGAGCTGCGCAAGGGCGCCGCCGATTCGATCGCTGCCTTCGTGAAGGAGAAGGGCGGCGCGGTTCCTGCCGGATTCACCGACGTGACCGATCGAATCGCGCGCGGGGGCGGCACGCCGCTCGCCGTCGCCGACGGGCCGCGCCTGCTCGGCGTCATCCATCTGAAGGACGTCGTCAAGGGCGGGATCAAAGACCGCATCGCGCAGCTCCGATTAATGGGCATCCGCTCGGTGATGATCACCGGCGACAATCCTCTGACAGCGGCGGCGATCGCCAGCGAGGCAGGCGTCGACGATTTTCTCGCGCAGTCAACGCCGAAGGACAAGCTCGAATACATCCGGAAAGAGCAGGCGGCCGGGCGCCTGGTGGCGATGACCGGCGACGGCACCAACGACGCGCCGGCGCTCGCTCAGGCCGACGTCGGCGTAGCGATGAACACCGGGACGATGGCGGCGAAAGAAGCGGGCAACATGGTCGATCTCGACAGCAACCCGACCAAGCTCATCGAGATCGTCGCGATTGGGAAACAGCTCCTCATCACGCGCGGCGCGTTGACCACGTTCTCGATCGCGAACGACGTCGCGAAGTATTTTGCGATCATCCCCGCGATGTTCATGACGACATATCCGGCGCTCGCAGGATTGAACATCATGCGGCTGCACACGTCGCAGAGCTCGATATTGGCGGCGGTGATCTTCAACGCGCTGATCATCATCGCGCTCGTGCCGCTGGCGCTGCGCGGCGTCAAGTATCGGCCGCAGAGCGCGGCGACCATGCTCAGGCGCAACCTGCTGATCTACGGCGTGGGAGGCATCATCGCGCCGTTTCCAGGCATCTGGGCGATCGACCAGCTCTTGGTGCTGATGCATCTGGTGTGAACATGTGGTCATTCATGGCGCCGGCGTTTCGGATGATGGTGGTGCTGACGGTCCTGACGGGAGTGATCTATCCGGCGGCCGTCACGGGGCTTGGGCAGCTGCTGTTTCCGCATCAAGCTCACGGATCGCTTGTCACGGTCGACGGCAGGACCGTCGGCTCGTCGCTCATCGGTCAGAACTTCACGAAGCCGGAGTATTTTCATCCGAGGCCGTCGAGCGCCGGAACAGGTGGCTACGACGCGACGGCCTCGTCGGGGTCGAATTACGGTCCGACGAACCAGAAGCTCGTTGATCGCGTGAAAGCGTCAATCGACCAGTTCCGGAGGGAGAATCCCGACTACGCGGGACCGATTCCCGCGGACGCCGTGACGGCGTCGGGGAGCGGGCTCGACCCGCACATCAGCCCCGCGAACGCGGACATCCAGGCCGCCCGCGTCGCGCGGGCGCGCGGCGTCGAGGCGGCGGCCGTTCGTCGGATCGTCGCAGAGAACACTGAACGCGCGTGGCTGGGGTTCATCGGCGAGCCGCGGGTCAACGTGCTCGGGCTCAATCTGGCACTCGATCGCGTGCTCCCACGCAGGTGACGGGCTCGGTGCTGGCAGCTCGGGGCTCGGTACTCGTAGCTCGTCGCTCGTCATTCAGTACTAAAGCTTCAGCAACTTCTCCGCGTTGCCTCGATAGATTCGTGCCTTCTGCTCCTGAGGAAGGTCGAGAGCCTCCACGCACCGGATGGTTTCTCTCGCGTAGAGTCCCGGGGTCGGCTCGAACGGCATGTCCGACGCGAAAACGACACGGTCGACGCCAAAGAATTCGAGGCCGCACCTGGTTGCCGGCGCAGCCCCGAACAGGGCGGTGTCCGCGTAGAAGCTCTTGAAATAGTCGACTGGCCGCTTCTTCATCGACTTCAAGAGCGAAACGTAATCGACATCCGACGTCCGCTTGCCGAGCTGATCCCAGCCGTACCCGACGCGTCCCTCGAAGTAAGGGATCATGCCGCCCATGTGGTGAGTAATGACCTCGAGGTCAGGGAATCTGTCGAAGTAACCCGAAAACACGAGGCGCGCCATGGCGACGCTCGTTTCGTAGGGCCAGCCAAACGTCCACCAGATTTCGTACTGCGACTTGCTCTCGGTCAGGTAGTCGCTGAAGTCGGCACCACGAGCCGGGTGGAGCCAGATCGGAACACCGCGCCGGGCGACCTCCTCGAAGAGCGGCATGAACTCGGGGGCATCGAGCGGCTTGCCGGCCACGTTGGTGTAGAGCTGGATGCCGAACGCGCCGAGCTCGTCGACAGCACGTCCAATCTCCGCCAGCGCGGCGTCGGGATTGTTCATCGGCAGAGCCGCGGCGAACCCGAGAAAGCGGTCGTACTGATGGACCAGTTGCGCCAGACCATCATTGGCCTCTCGGGCGAGCTGGGGCGATTTCTCCGGCCCCGCCATGATCTCCAACGGGGGCAGCGGCAGACTGATCACCTGCACGTAATCACCGAACTCGTCCAGGATCCTGAGCCGCGCATCGACGTCAACGATGGTCTGGATGTTGGCCACGCGCTTGCCGATGTCCTTCCCGCCCGATCCTTTGTCGATGTATTTGTCGAAGAATTTCCGAGGGAAGATGTGATTGAAGATGTCGATTTTCATCGTGTGGATTTCCGCGCGGCGAGAGCCGCACACCCTGCAATCAGGGCCGGCGCCGCCGCCGCCCAGAACACGCGTCTCGCTCCGCCCGCATAGGATAGTAGAACCCCGCCGAGGATGGGGCCAAGAATCGAGCCCACCCTGCCGATTCCGAGGGCCCAGCCGACGCCGGTCGAGCGAAGCGCCGTCGGATAGACGTCCGCGGCCAGCGCGTTCGACACCGTTTGGCCGCCGACCACGCCGATGCCCGACGCAAACACGGCGGCCGCCAGCAACGGGATAGAAGAGCCCGCCTCTGCGATCAGGAGGATCAAAACGGCTGCTGCAAGGTAGGTCGATGCCAGCACCCCGAACGATAATCGGCGTCCCCAGAAACCCGCCAGCAGCAGTGAGCCGACGACGCCACCAATCTGGAAGAGGGACGCGATCAGGCTCGCCGTCGAGACTGCGAAGCCGGCGTCGTTCATGATCGTGGGCAGCCAGTTGTTCAAGAACCAGAGATTGAGGAGGTTCATGAAAAACATCGTCCACAAAAGGAGTGTGACGCGACGACGTCCGTCGGCGAACAGTTGTCGGACCGAAAAGGAAGCAGGCTCGTCGTCGAGCTCTCCGGCGATCACCTTAGACATCGGCGCGCGCAGCGCGTCGGGAATGGCGCCCGGCGCGATGCGCGAGAGGTACTCGTAGACTTTCTTCTGCCGGCCACCCTTCACGACGAGGAATCGAATCGATTCAGGCAGGATGGCGATCAACAGAATGGCAAGGAGGAGCGGTATGGAACCGCCCACGAGGAACACCGACTGCCATCCGAGCTCCCTGACCACCGCCGCAGCGACCCAGCCCGCGCACGCAGAACCGAGCGCAAACCCGCAGAACATGGTCATGACGGCCGAGTTCCGCGATCGCTTCGGCATGTATTCGAAGGTGAGCGCGATCGCATTGGGCATCGCGCCTCCCATCCCGAAGCCCGTGAAGACGCGAAAGGCCGTGAGCTGCGCGACTGAGCTCGCCGTGGCCGTCAGCAGCGACCCCACACCAAAGGTGAGGGCGCAGGTGACCAGCACCGGCTTACGTCCGTACCGGTCGGCGACCGGACCGAAGACGAGCGCACCGACCATCATGCCGAGGGTCCCGCTTGAAATCACGGTCCCCAACGTCATGCGCGCAACGTGGAGCTCGGCGCTCAGAGCGGGCGCCACGAACCCCATGACTTGCGCGTCGAAGCCGTCGATGAAGACGATCGCGGCGCAGAGCCCCGCGACGAGCAGCTGATAGCGGCCGAAGGGCTGGCTGTCGATGAACTGACGGACGTCGAGCACCGCTGGCCGTCGCAAGGTGACGCAAATATACCAAGTGTGCGTTGGCGGGGAGATCGGCCGTCGAACGTGTCCCGCTCAGAACGTCAAGCGGAGCCCGAGCTGGATGCGCCGTTTGGGGTATGCAGCGGTGAAATTCCCGAGGGTCGGATTCGCTTGCGTCACGGTGTTGCCGTTAAGCGTGTCGATGGTGAACCGGGCGCGATTGTCGATCGTGGTGAAGTTGGTCGTATTGAACACGTTGTAGGCCTCGGCACGGAATTCAAGCTTGATTCGTTCGCTGAAAGACATCCGCTTGAACAGCGCCATGTCCCAATTGTTGAGCCACAGGCCCCGGAACAGATACTTGGACGCGTTGCCGAGCGCTCCGGGGGGCGGCGGACCGATGACCATCGTGCTCCTATCACCGGTGTCATTGATCACCTGCACGCGCGCCGACCCATCGGTGGCCGTAATCCAGGTCGAGCCGGCCCACGACGCCGCGCTGAAGCTGTGGCTCCCCGTGGCATCGATGACCGTGACGTTGTCAAGGGTGTATGTCTGGGGCGGTCCGCTCTGGATCGTCGCGATGCCCGACCAGACCCAATTATTGAACACAGACGTTGCGACGGTGTTGCTCCAGAGCCTGTCGATTTTCGGAAGCTCCCACGTCCAGGAGCCCTTGAGAATATGCGTGTGGTCGTAGCCGGCGACGCCGTAATCAAACGTTTGCGAGCTCACGCCAAAAATGTCGCTGTTGATGACCTGGCTGTTCTCGCTGTCCACGGAGTCCAGCGCTCTCGACAAGGTATACGCGACGCTGAACTGGAGCTGCTGCGCGAAGCGGCGACTGAGCGTGACCTGCAGGGCGTTGTAGCTCGACGTCCCGGCATACTCCGAGTAGAGAATGTCCGTGTAGCCGAGGTATGGCCGGAGGGCCTGAGAAGGAACGCCGCTGTTGGCAGGATTCGACGTCGCTCCCAGCGGAATCGCGTTCAGGTTGCGCTTCTGCAGCAGATGGCGTCCGAACGCGCCCACATACGCGACGTCGAGTAATGCCTTGAATCCAATCTCCTGCTGAACGCCCAGGCTGACATCGGTCACTGAAGGGATTTGCCGATCGCGCTGGAATCCGCTCGTCCCCGACGGGAAGTCGAACCGGCTGCTGCTCGACAGATTCTGGAAGTTCCCGAATTCGATGGTTGGATTCAGCTGCAGGGGCGGATTCTTGTACGTGTTCACGTAGAAGTCGTCGCGCTCCCGCAGGTCGTAGAAGATGCCGAACCCCCCGCGTATGGCGGTCGTGCCACGCCCATGAGGATCAAACGCGAAGCCGAGCCGCGGTGCGGCCGTCAAACCTCCAGTGTCCCGCAGGCCTTGCGGATAGTCGAGATTCACCGCCGTGTCGACTGTGCCGTTGAGAGGGTTGCCCGAGTTGGGGACGATCGCCCCGACGGCGGCCGAATTGGGAGCGTTGGCTTTCGTGTAGAGACTGACCACTTGCGTGGGGTCCCACATCGTGGGCACGAAGCCCGCTTCCTGCCGGTTCGGTGTGTGCCACGGTTGGGAGAACCCCAGCCGCAGGCCCAGATCGAGCGTCAACTTGGAGGTCGCTCTCCAGTTGTCCTGGGCAAACCCCTCGAACCCGTTGTAGCGGCTGTCCAACGGAGGTCGCGTGGTCGATTCCGTATAACTCTGAAAGTGGCCGAGCAACGCGTTCGCGTACGAGTTGCCGGTGTTGCCCAACGCGGTCGTATAGGCTGAATTGTCGCCTCGGAAATCGTAGGTCCCGGTGAAGTTTCCGTTGACCCCTTTGAGCTGGTTCCAATGCTCGAAAAGGAAGCCCGCCTTTGCGAGGTGCCGTCCGGCAGTTTTCGTGAGTGTCCCGCTCCAGCTGATCGGGGTCTCCGTGCCGGTGATGGGAAACCGGTTTTCAATCGTCGCGTTGGCAAACCCGATCGCCGTCGAGCTCGCGGCCGGCCCGAAGCTCGCCTGTGGCACGAGATTGAGGGGATTGTTCTCCGGATGCAGCTGCGGAAGGGTCACGCCGGTCAACGTCCGGTTTCGGGCATCCACGTACTGCTGCTGCGGCTGGTCGCCCTCGGTCCAGCGGGACGCCAGCAGCGACATCTCGAAGACCAGCGTCTCACTGAAGACGTGAGTTGCCGACACATTGAGCGTGCGCGCAATGGGGTTGTACTCGCTTGGGAGCCATCCCCAGCCGGCGTTGCCGGCCGGCACGGCAAAGCCTCGTTCGTCGTCCCACCAATGATTGAACACAGACCAGATGCTCGTGCCCGGCGTCGGCTTGTAGTCGACTCGAAGCGTCTCGGTATGTTTGGGGATCTGCAGACTCTCCTGAACGATGTAGTTGTAATTGCCGCTTCCGGCGTAGTTCGGAACCGGAAACATGTTGAGGTATTTCTGGCTTCGGGGATCTATCAGGTTTCTCGGGATGAGACCGAGCTTGGGCTGTCCTGTCGCCGGGTCGACGGCCTGAAAGCATCCGTCCGTCTGTGCCGCCTTTGTCGCCGAGGCGGGGGCGCACGGCAGTGCCGCTTTGGTCGGATCGTGGATGTACGGATTGGCGCTCTGAGAAAAATCGCCGGTCCGCTCGAGGACCGTCGGGACCGTGGTCCGCCACTGATTCTGGGGGCGCAATTCGCGCTGCTGCTCCTCTGAGAAGAAGAAAAAGAGCTTTTGCTGACCCGACATGGCGGGGACTGGAACGGGCCCGCCGACGTTGCCTCCCGCGGTCGTGAAGCGGTAGGGAGGATTGGGAGCGCCGGGAGCCTTGTTGAAGGCACCGAGGGCGTTCAGCGCCTCGTTGCGCTGGTACCAGTACAAGGCGCCGTGATAGGTGAGGCTCCCCGACTTGGTGACGGCCTGAACCGCCGCGCCCGGCTTACGGCCGAACTCCGCCTGGTACGTGCTCGTCAGGACCTTCACCTCCGAAATCGAGTCGAGGCTCTGAAACGTGTTGACGCTGGTGCCGTTCGAGTTGTCGATGGGGATCCCGTCGATCGTGATGTTGTTCTGCCCCGTGCGCCCGCCGTTGACGTTGAACGAGGAGCTTGCGCTGAAGCTCTGAGCTTCCGCCCCGGGGTTGTAGACGACGCCGGGCTGCAGGGAAGCCAACACGGAAAAGTCGCGATTGATGACCGTGAGGTTCTCGACCTGCTCACTCGTGATGATGCCCGAGCGCTCGCTGCTGACGGTCTGGACCCGTGCGCCCTCCGCGACCACCGTCACCTGCTCGCTCGTGGCGCCCAACTGCAGCGTGATTTGACCGACCGACAAACGGTCGCTCGGCTCGAGATGCAGATTCCTCTCTTCGTACTTTCTGAAGCCGGAGAGCTCGACCGTGAGCGTGTAGCTGTCGGGCAGCACGGCCTCGAACGAGAAATCGCCGCGGTCGTTGGTCAGAGCCACGCGGACCACCCCGCTGGTGTCGGAGACGAGCTTGACGCTCACACCAGGAATCACGCCCCCATCGGGATCCACCACCGTGCCGGTCATCGAACCGGTCACCGTCTGTGCGGGTGAACGGGTGCTGCAGCAAAACAACGACACGATCAACGCGATGGAAACCTTGTAGGACACTGACCCCCTCATTTGCGCCAAGGACCGAGTAGCCAGCCATGGTCGCGGTCAGTCGAACAACGGCCGATAGCTTACATACTTTAGCGTTAAAGTAAAGCACTAAATCGGTAAAGTAGAACGGCGGCGTGATCAGGGAAACGGTCGACCGGACGCGCGCTTGGTAGAGAACCGCGAGGGCAGGCTCGTCGAGGCTAAGATACCCGGGGCATGGGCCACACACGTTCGGCGCAAGATTCGGCGCGGGATCCGGAGGCGCTGCTTCGCCAGCTCGAAGCCGCCGAGCGGTCGGCACGGCGTGGGCAACTCAAGATCTTTCTCGGCTACGCCTCGGGCGTCGGCAAGTCGTTCAAGCTGTTCGACGAAGGGCGCCGGCGGCATGACCGCGGCGAGGATGTGGTGGTTGCGGCCACGCAGCCTGAGATCCCTCCCGGCATCGTAGCGGTCATCCGCTCGATGGATATGATCCCCTGTCGTGACACGGCCGGCATCCCGGTCATCGACGTGCCCGTCCTCATTGCGCGCCATCCGCAAGTGTGTCTCATCGACGGTCTGGCGTACGACAATCCGCCCGGGAGCCGGCACGCCAGGCGTTACCAGGATGTCGAAGAGCTCATCGAGGCGGGCATTTCGGTCATCACGACGATCAATCTCGAGTACATCGCCGAGCAGCAGGAGTTCGTGCGGAGCGTGCTCGGGAAGGCCCCGGCACAAGTCGTTCCTCAGGCGTTCATTCAGGGCGCTGACGAGATCGTCGTCGTCGACGCGCCCCCCGAAACCGACACGGCGCTCGAGGCCCAACAACTCTCGCTGCTTCGACAGCGGGCGCTCCTCCTCGCCGCGGACGTCGTCGATCGTCAGCTCGAGGAATATCTCCAACTGCACAGCGGTTGGGCCGGCGGGGCGAGCGGGGCCGGTCGAGCCAGCGGGTCGAGTGGGTCGGGATCCGGCGGGGCGGCGGGACCGGCCGCCGGTCCGTCCTCGTCATCCGGCGTGGGTTCCACGTGGGGGACGCAGGAGCGGATTCTGGTGTGCATGACGCCGCGCGCGAACGCGGCGGCGATGCTCGAGAGCGGGCGGCGCAACGCGGATCGGTTCCACGGCGAGCTGTTCGCGATCTACGTGATGCAGGACAGCCTGACCGAAGAAGACAAGATGGCGCTCGAGCGCAACGCGACGCTGGCGCGCGCCCAGCTCGCGCAGGTCGACGTGCTCGAGGGGCGAGACCCGGTGGCGACGATTCTGGACTATGCGAGGAGCCACGGGATCACCCAAATCTTCGTTGGCCACAACCTGCGACGCACCTGGCGGGCGCGGATTCAGGGCACGCCGCTCGACCAACTGATTCGAGATGCTGAAGGCATCGACGTGCGCGTGTTCCCCCACTGATCGTGGGCGCGGAGACCAAGCGCGGCCGCCTGAAGGTCTTTCTCGGCTACGCGGCCGGGGTCGGCAAAACCTATCAAATGCTGACCGAAGCCCATGAGCTGAAAAAGCAGGGCGTGGACGTCGTGATCGGCTATTTCGAGCCGCATCGCCGGCCCGACACGATCGCGCTCAGCCACGGTCTCGAGACGATCCCCAGGAAGGCGCTCGAGTACCGGGGAGCACGATTCGAGGAGATGGACACCGATGCCGTTCTCAGACGGCACCCGCGGGTGGCGGTCGTCGACGAGTTCCCGCATACCAACGTGCCGGGCTCTCCCCGCTTGAAGCGCTGGGAGGATGTGCACGCGCTTCTCGATGCCGGCATCGACGTGTTGACGACGATGAACGTGCAGCATCTGGAGAGCTTGAACGACCAGATCTGGCAGAGCACCGGCGTGCGCGTGCGGGAGACCATTCCCGACTGGGTCGTCAAGCAGGCGGATGAGGTCGTGATGGTGGACCTGACGCCCCAGGCGCTGATGAATCGGCTTAAGCGCGGCGTCGTCTACCCGCCTGATCGGGCGAAAGCCGCGCTCGAGAACTTCTTTCGCGAGTCGACGCTGGCCGCCCTGCGGGAGCTGGCCATTCGGCAGACGGCGTATTCGGTCGAGAGCCGCCACCTGGACGAGCAGGAGGCGCCGGTAGATGCCGCGCCCGGCGCCGGTCGGCGTGAGCGGTTGTTGCTCGTAATCACGCCGGACCCGTCGAGCGCTGCGCTGATTCGACGAGGGCGGAGGGTGGCGGATTATTTGCGGGCCGACTGCCTCGCGGTGTACGTCTCACCACCGGGGCGGCGCGGTGCGGGCGAAGGATCGGGAACTGGGCGCCCGCGGAGTGAGGGACAGGGGGTTGGGGCCTCCAGCATTGAGAATTCCACACTGGATTTGCGCGGCCTGTCAGCAGACGAGCGGCAGCGTTTGGAGCGCCACCTGGCGTTTGCGCGCGGGCTCCAGATTGACACGCGGATCCTCGTTCCGGGTAAAGGCCCAGGAGAGATCGATGCGGCGGACGCGGCGGAGGCAATCGTGACGTTCGCCCGGCAGAATCACGTGACGCAAATCTTCATCACCCGCCAGAAACGGCGCGGGATGGCAGCGTGGTTTCGTACAGGGCTGGTCGAGCGCCTCGTGAACCTTGCGCGGGACATGCAGGTCACGATCGTAGCGGATCGATCGACGCGGAAGGCGAGCTCGTAAGCTCACCATCGCCGAGCGCGCGTCACGACGTGCCTACTTCAAGTACGACCGGATGATATCGACGAGGTCCTCGGCCGCCTGGCTTTCCTCGGACCTTGCTCGCGCGCCCCGGAACGCGTGATTCCGGATGTGCCCTTCGATGACTTCGGCCATCAGGCTATCCATGGCGCCACGGGCAGAGGCGATGAGGCGCATCACGTCGCCGCACTCAGCTTCGCCGTCCAGGGCGCGCGCGAGCGCGTCGACCTGGCCGCGGATGCGCGCGACGCGGTGCGCGAGCTTCTTCTTTTTGCCAATGGTGTGCGACATGACCGGATTCAGGGTCACCATTAGTATACCCAGGTAGGGTATGGCGGCCTGAAAGGTCGAATCCAGGCGGGCCGGCGATCTTTTTCGTGCGTTTTTTGGTAACTCGGCGCGTTTTTTCGTTGACAACGTTTCGCGGCAGGGTCGACAATGACCTTGATGTGAGGCCGCGACTGGCGGCTCACTGGATCCTCGGTAGGCGAGGCTCCCGCGCAACACACAGGCCACTGCCCAGCAGTCTCGAGAGAGGCTGGTGCGGGGTAGAACAGGAACTCCCGAGTCAAGGGTTTTCCTAAGGTGGCTAAGGTTCCCGTGGTAAGCCGGGTGGACCTTTGACGGAGCGCGGTGCTGAAGCTTGGACGAGTGGACGTTCGCGCCCGCCCCAGGTCGACCGCCTATCAGAATCCTTAGTTAGAGAGGTCATGCGTACTCAAGACGACCACCCTCCGAGTAGGAGGACGGCCATCGGGCTGGTGCGGGGCACAGGGGCCGGAATGAGACCCGGAATGAGATCCCCAATAACACCCGAAACGAGCCCGGAGACAAGAGAAGACGCGCGGACGTAGGTCGGCCACCCCTTCCTTCCCTCGCGTCTTCGCAAACGTGAAGATCGCGGGGTGAGACCATCTCGCGCGTTTCTCGCGCGAGGTTCCTCAATCAACGCGAATCG
>DATKHR010000337.1:0-7369 GCA_035510155.1 Vicinamibacterales bacterium | reverse complement strand
TGTTGGCGGTCATGATCCAGCCCGCGGTCGTGCCGTAGGCATCCGCGGCCTTGAACGGGAGCCACGGGGTGGGCGTCGCGCGATACCGCGTGTTCATGTCGAGCGGCAGCAGCTGCGCCTGCTGCCGGAGCAGCAGGTACTGGGTGCGGATTTGCTGATAGGTGGTGACGAGCTGCGCGAGTTGCTGTTGGAGCTCCGCGTAGCGCAAGAGGGCATTGGCGTAGTTGGTCGGATCGAAGACCACGCCGAAGAGTTGCGCCGAGACCGGCATGGCCACGCCGAGGACGCCGGCGAGAACAAGCACGAGGACGAGACGGCGTGTCATGGGCGCGCTCCTGGTGTGTGGGGACGAAGGCGGGTGACGTCGTCGACGTACGCGGGCACGTCGAGGTCGCTCGACACGTAGACCTTGATGCGATGGCCTTCCCGGATCGTGACGGTCGGCAACAGGTTCAAGAAGCGATCGAGGATGCGCGCGCTCGACTGCGCGAGGTTGGCGGCGGCGCCCTGCCGATAGACGTCGAGGGCGGTCGTGTCCAGGCCGATCGAGGTCTGCGCTTGCGCCAGGCCCGCGATCGCGCCGACGGCCAGGGACGCGCCGAAAATCTGCGCGTAGTGCCGATCGACCTCGTCGCGGAGGCCGGTCTCCCCGATCTGCGAAAGTCCATGAAAGGTCTCCAAGTCGATCCGCGCGCCGTTCGGCAGGAGCACGCGATGAAACACGACCGCGATGCGCGTTTGCCCGAACGTCGTCACGGGGCGTGCATCGCCCAGGACGCGGGCCCCCGCGGGAATCAGCAGATGCTGGTGATCGGGCGCGTAGACGGCCGTCGTGACCAGGCAGTTCACGGGCCCGGCGAAGGTGCCGTCGAGCCGGTTGGTCAAGACGGTTTCGATCACGCTGCCCTCGGGGATCGTGTAAGTGTGAGGCGTCGAGGTCACCCGCGCCGCCCCGTGCGAGTCGGCCGGCGAAAAGTCGGGTGCGCCTGACCCGTCCCGTGGCGGCGTCGACGGGACGGCGCTCGAGGCCGCGGCTGTTGGGGTTGACGGCGAGGCAAGCGGAAGCGTGAACGCCACGCTATCGACAAACAGCGATCGATCGCTTGGTGGTGCCGCCGCGCGGGCCATCGGCTCCGGTCCCGTTGTCAGATGGGCGTCGACCGCTGGTGGCGTCGCAGGCCGCGTCGGTCGGGGCTCGTGTGGCTCGACACGCGACGCGGCACCGGTCTTCGCGGCGTCAAGGGCCTGCTGTTCGGCGACCAGGCGCTCGGTCTGCTCCTGAATGCGTCGTTGGTAGTCCTCGATGCGTTGCTGATTGGCATCGACGGCCACGGGCGTCGAGGCGGACGTCGACGACGCGCGACGTGCCGTCGGCGCGCCGGACAGCGCCATAATCGCGGCCATCGCCACCGCGATCCCGAGGAGGAGCCAGCGCGGCAGCTGTCGGGGCATGACGCCGAGTGGCGTCCGTCGGACATCGATCACCGGTGGGCTCGAAGGCGGCTGGGGAGTGGGCGACGCGGGGTGCGGGTCGGTCATCGGCTGTCTCCTGTTGGGCTACCGCGCGTCGATGCGCGTGAACGGCAGCTGCTTCTTCCCAATCGCCAGGTAGCCGCTGTCGAGCACCTTCGGTACGACGTAGGTCCCGTCGTGCACCTCAAATGTCACGAGGTTGGGCGCGCCATCTCTGAGCTCGTACAGCGCCGGGAGCTCCGGGGCGTGGGCTTGGATGTAGGTGACGTGGTCGTCATGGAACATGCCGCGCACGAAGAACGGCGCCCGATGGAGGTCGACGCGATAGGCAAACTGGAGAGTCAGTGGATAGGTCGCCCGGAACACGGTCAGGCCCTCCTCGAGCCGCGCCTCGGCAGCCGCCGTCGCACGCCGCGCGTCCTCGCGCGCGATCTCGGCTTGCGCCTTGAAGTCGTCAAGCTGACTGGCGGGCACGTATTTCGGCGGCTCGTGCCACGGCGCGAACGCCGTGGGCGTGTCCGGCTCGAGATAGACGACCAGATCGGGGTCTGCGCCTTTGACGTCAGAAATCTCGGTCAGGAGGAAGGCGTAGATCTGGCCGCTGGCGGTGAGGAGATTGAGGTTCGTCTCGCTGGCGGGTTTCGCGGGCTTGATGAACGCCTGCGCACCGTGCGCGTTGACGATCCAGAACTCTTTGTCGCCGCAGGTCGCTTCCAGGATCTCCTCGCCCGCCGGCAACACGATCGTGGTTGTGTAGCGGACCTTGGCGCGCAGCGCCACGACCTCACGGTCGTGATAGGGAATGGTGCGGGGCGCAGCCGCCGCGACGGACGCGACTGTGGGCTGCGAGGCGGGCGCCGTCGTCAGAGGCCGGGCCAACCCCGTCAGGGCGACCAGCACGAGCGGCCATCGTGCGACCATCGAGATACTCCTCTCCTGAGCGGCCGGTCGGGCCGGCGGCGAACGTCGGTTCGTGGTCTCTCCGGTCTACGCGGTCCTTCAGGCCGCGCGCGGTGACGGCCCGAACAGCTCCGCGCTGTCGGGGTCGACCCACAGGTTCAACACCTTGGCGCCATCGGGGCGCTTCAGCAGCAGCTGCTGGCGCGGGACGAGCGTGGCAATGCGCTCGACCTCGGTTTCATTCAGATGGAAGAGCTCCCGATAGACGGCACGGTCGATGTGCGGATTCGCCAGGAAGCACTTCGTCGGACAACTTTCAATCGCGACGCGCAGGAGCTCCGACTGCGCCAGGTCGTCGCTCGATTGGGTCGCGACGAGGACGCAGGCGTTCTGCTTGCGCCAGGTCTTGAGGGCCTCGGTCACGTACTGCCGGATCAGCGGATCCCGCACGAAGCGCCACGCTTCATCGAGCACGAACACCTTCAGGCTCTGCGCCAGCTCCGGATGGGCGAGCGCGGCATCGGCGCGATGGAGCAGGTAAAAGATCAGCGGCTCGAGGAGCGCCGGGACCTGGTGCAGCCCGGCAAAGTCCACGGTCTGAAACTGCGCCAGGGTCAGGGTGTCATCCACGTGATCGAACAGCGCCGCGTAGGGTCCGCCCTGCACCCAGCGGGACAAGGGCTGCGCCAGCGGGCGGCGGAGAATCGTCGCGAGGGTGAACAGCCGGCGCTGATCGGGATCGAGCGCATAGAGGGTGTCGATCTGCTCGTAGAGATCGCGGTCGTCCGCGAGCGTCATCGTGTAGAGGCCGCCGGACTGAATCAGCACTTTGAGGAACCGGAAGAGGAAGTGTCGATGGGCTGTCGTCAGCGGGACCGAGAATGGGTTGATGTGGACGCCGCGACCGTCCAGCGCGACGCGCAACGTGGATCCCCCGAGGTATTGCGTGAGACGGTCATAGCTGCCACCGAGGTCGAAGACCAGCGTCCGCGGCGCATACCGTTGCAGGTGGGCGATCAGGAAGTTGAGCAAGAACGACTTGCCACTCCCGGTCGCGCCCAGGACGAGCGTGTGTGCGACGTCGTCGACATGCAGGTTCAGGTGGTACGGCGTCTCGTGCGTGGTCTCGACGACGGCCAGCGCTTCGCGCTGGAGGTGCGGATTGGTCGGCCGGCCGCGGTCGTGCGCGAAGAGGAACGAGAGATCGGCGTAGTTCCGGTCCAGGAGATACATCGCCCGAAGGTTGTAGGCCGTGTTGCCCGGCAGCACGGCGAGCCAGGCGTTCAGCACGTTGATCCGCTCGTCAGTGACCTGCGCATCGTGGGCGGCAAAGGCCTTCGTGCACGCGGCCACACTCCGGCCGAGCGCCGCCACGTCCGTGTCGTAGAGGACGACGGTCATGGTGTAGTGACCGAAGTACCGGCCGTGCAGCGCGAGCTCGGTGAGACAGGCGCCCAAGTCGGACACGAGGGCGACTGCGCTGTCATCCACGAGGCGGTCGGTCGGCACGGTGGGCGCGTCCCCCAGATAGCTCGTGAGGCTGACTTTGGCATTGTGGAAGTGCCGGCGTTTGGCATGAATCGCGCGGCGAATCGTGCCGTGCGCTTCGCGCTGCCAGTGATTCATCAGGATGGCCGTCGACGGCACGTCGTACAACGCCTGAAAGAGGTGCGGAAAGGTCTGGGCTGGGGGTTCTTTCAGCGTCAACACCCGCACGTAGTAGTCGTCGAGGCGAAGATACCCGCGGTGGCACTCGAGCGCCGAGTCGCCCGCGTCGTAGTCGAGGAACGTGTCGCGGGCGAGCCGGATCGCTTCGGCCTTCACGGGGTCATAGTTGAGAAGGTGACGGAAGAAGGCGAACGCCTCGGCTTTGGGGAGGACGCGGGGTCCGAGCGTGTCCTGCAACTGCGCCGTGAACGCCTCGACCTTCTGGAGGAGCCGCTGGCGCAGCTGGTGGAGCTCCGCGTCGAGCACCCGCATGGCGTGCCGCAGGGACAGGCGTTCACGGGCGGCTGCCAGTCGCGTGACGAGCGCACAAGCGTCACGCATCCAGTCGGTGGGACGCGGACCCGCCTCGGCGATGAGCACGGCATACCAGGTCATCGTGTACAGCTCGGTGGGGTCGCTCGCCACGGCGCGATGCCGGCGCGCGATCAGGGCGTCGACGGCGGGATCGGCGAGCGGGACATGCGGGACGGGCACCGCGTGCCGTTTGAGAACGTATTGCGACAGCTGCATCGACTCGTCGAGCACGCGGAGCGCGGTTTCGAACCGGCGCGTGGCGACCTCTCGCTCGTCGGGATCAAGGCACTCGGCGTCCACGCCGTCCCAGGCGAGAACGACGCCGAGGTCGCCGGATTTCGTCAGGAACACCTGATCGTCGATGAAGCCGTAGAGATTGATGAGGCTGTTGAGAGCGCCTGTCTCTTTGTCATCGCGGGCAACCCGCGCGAGAGCGATCATCGACGGGCCCTCCGGAGGACGCGGATCGCGTCCAGTTTGGCCGAGTCATAGTGGACGGGCGCCGCCGCAGATCGGAGCACAATCCTGAGCCACTGGGGATCGTGCGCCGTCATCCAACGGGCGGCGAAGTAGAGCGCGAGAAACATGACGGCTCCGGCGAGCAGGCTCCCGAAGAAGGTGAACGTCCCGGCGCCGAGGACGAGCGAGACCAGAAACAGCCGGCGCTCGGTCCCGCCGACCGTGAGCGGCTTGTTGATCGATGCGTACACAGGTTGCAGGCGCGGGGCGACAGGACTCATGGCTCATGGCTCATGGCTGATGGCATCGGCATCAGGGAAAAAGCCACGCCATGAAGTTCACGGCGCCGATGGCCATGCCCACGCCAAACACGATGCCGGCGAGCAAGCGTTTCGATCCGCCCTCGCCGAAGGCAAACGTGATCCCGCCGACGACGATCGACACGAGACTCAGGCCGCGGGCAATGGGTCCCGTGAAGCTGGTCATGAGCACGTTGACGGCGTTCTCCCAGGGCGAGGCTTGCGCGTAGCTCGCGGTGGGCACGAGCACGAGGGCGGCGAGCGCGAGGAGCAACGCGCGCCGGAGCTGGCGACGCGGGGCGCGGGCCGCGACTTGTGACGAACCGCTGTCACTCGACGCTGCGAAGCGAAGTCGCCACAGTTCGATTGGCAGGGTCTCGTGCGATTGTGGCATCGGCACGGTGTCGGGTGATGCGTTCGATGAGGGTCGGTCGGTCATGTCACGCTCGCTGATGCGTGGAGAGAGCAAAACGCGTGACAGCGTTGTGCCGTGACGCGTGGCCACATGCAGCGGCACGCGATCGTCGCCCGCAGCGTCGACACGAGGCTCGATCTGGGCAGGTTTTTGGCGGAAATCGCTTCGTCGCGACGAGGACGCGAGGCACGCGGACGGGTGCACGATCCATGGACGGGAACGCGCCGTGCAGTCGGCGGTCGCGGTCAATTTGACCGAGGCGCGGTCAATTTGACCGATCGCCTCATGACCGCGCGGCTCATTTGACCGCGCGTCGGTGTCGGCCGAACGCGAATACGCGTTTTTCGTCAGCGGTCGCGGAGGAGCCGGTAGAGGGTGGATACGGAGATGCCGAGCTCCCGGGCCACTGAGGGGCGGTGGCCATGATGCCGGGCCATCGCCGCTTCCGCGAGTGCCCGCTCCCGGGCGCGCCGTGAGCGGGCGGACGATGACGCAGGCGCACGCTGCACCGTCACCGGGAGATCGTGGACCTCCACGAACGGCCCGGCGGCGACGGCGCACGCTCGTTCGATCGCGTGGGCAAGCTGGCGAATGTTGCCGGGCCAGTGGTACGCGAGGATCCGATCCCACGCCGGCGGCGCGAACGTCAGCGACGGACGGCACAGGCGAGCCGCCGTTTGCCTGAGAAACGCGTCCGCGAGCGTGCGCAGATCCTCACGGCGGTCACGCAGTGGCGGAATCTGAAGGTCGATCACGTTCAGGCGGTAGTACAAGTCTTCACGAAATCGCCCGTGGGTCACCTCATGCTCCAAGTCGCGGTGTGTCGCCGCCATCAGCCGGACGTCGATCGGCCGTAGTTTCGTGTCGCCGACGCGCCGGATCTCCCGCTCCTGCAGAACGCGCAGCAGCTTGACCTGCATCGAGGCCGGCACGTCTCCGACCTCATCGAGCAACAGCGTGCCCCCCTGGGCTTCTTCGAAGACCCCGCGGTGATCGTTATGGGCCCCGGTGAAGGCTCCGCGCACGTGCCCAAAGAGCTCGCTGTCGAGCAGCGCCTCGGAAAACGCCCCACAGTTGACGGCGACAAACGGGCGAGCCGCCCGGCGCGAGGCGTGATGGAGCCATCGCGCCAGCTGTTCCTTCCCGACGCCCGTTTCGCCAGTGATGAGCACAGTCGCGTCGGTGGACGCGACGCGCGCGGCCAGCGTCATCACGCGACGCATCGCTCGGCTGGCAGTGCCGAGCGTGTTTGGCAGGTCAGGTCGCGATGGGTCGACGCCCTCGCTGAGGATCTGGAGAGCAGTCGCCATGAGGCGCGCCACGTCGAGGGGATCGTCCGGGGGCATGCCAGTCGTGCGCCGATGGCGCCTGAATCGGACGAACGCCGCCCGGCGGGTCAGGGCAAACCGTTGGTTCCCGACGCAAAGATCATGACAGTCGGCCGCACCCGCACCCGTTTTGAGCAGTTTCCGACCAACGCGACACGAACGAAGACGTTGAGAGTCGTGGGATTCCAGCCTGGAAAGACCGTCAGTGCGCGTCGCACCACGCGGGCTCTCGATGCATCGCGTGTGGGAACAAAGTATCCACACACCATAATGTTGTCGCGTTGACTGGATACTTTGGTTACACCGACGATGGCTGAATGCCGCGCTGCCTCGCGGCCTTCCGAAGGGATGCCCCCACCCGTGCTGAATCTCTTCGCCTCGAGTGACCCGTTCCAACAACTCGCCGAAGTGGGTCTTGGCTTCAAACGCGCTGACCCTGGCATCGCGAAGCCTCTGTCGGCGAGTTGGCGGCG
>DATKHR010000336.1:0-7602 GCA_035510155.1 Vicinamibacterales bacterium | reverse complement strand
CCCACGTTCTCCAGATAGTGCTGCCGGCCCTGCATGTTCAGCACGAAGAGGTCGGGCCACCCGTCACCGTTCAGATCGGCAACGGTTGCGTCTCCAGCCCATCCTGCCGGCCTCAGGCCAACCTCGGCCGTGACGTCCTTGAAGCGGTTGTGCCCCAGGTTCTTATACAGGATCGGATACTCGAAACGATCCGGATGGAGGTGGCCGAAGAATGCGTCCTCCAGCCCGATGTATGCGCCGTCAGGCCCTTTCTGATCCGTGGTGTAGCGGCCAACGTTGCACACGAGCAGATCGACCAGACCATCGTTGTCGTAATCGAAGAACACCGCGCCCGAGGAATGCGCGACGAGGTCGAGGCCCGCCTGCTTCGTAATGTCCTTGAAATGCCCACGCCCATCGTTTTCGAACAGCACGTTGCCGCCGCGGACGGTCGTCACGAACAGGTCTTCGTCGCCATCGTTGTCGATGTCCGCGAAGGAAGCAGCGACGCTGATGCGGCCCGGCACCCCGACGCCCGCTTCGGCGGTGATGTTCCGGAACCTGCCGCCACCAACATTCTTCCAGAGCTCGTTGCCGCCGACCTGGTTGACGAAATAGATGTCGTATAAACCGTCGCCATCGACATCAGCGACCGCGAGGCCCGTGCCGTGATCGTAGTGGACCGCCTTGTAGTGCCTTCCAGCGTCCTCGACGATGTGATGCACGAAGGTGATGCCGCTCTCTTTCAGCATGTCGACGAACCGGAAGTCATGAGCTGCCCCGATGTGCCCGCTGGCGTCGAGCTGTGCCCGCTTTCGGGCCTCAAGCGCATCCAGGCCTTCGTCAGGATTCGGTGTGCGGACCTGCTGTGGCGGCGGCGTCGCCCGGCCGCACCTGGCCGCCAGTGCGCACAGCAGCGCCAAGAGGACCAGCCATCGGGTTGCGCGGCGCATGTTCGGACGCTACGATTCTATCCGCCCGCTGACCGAGCGGGGCCGTGAAACAGCACGTGAGAGCCTTGTCTCTGCGCACGATCACCGGGGCCGGCCTCGTCGCGCTCTTGATCGACACGGCCTACGTCTGGGCTTTCGCCTCGCCCACCCTCGTCTACATGGCGAGCGTGCTCGCGCACGTCACGGTCGGGGCGCTGGTCGTCCTGCTGGGGGCGGCGCTGCTTGTGCGGGACGGGGCGATGCGGCGGCCCGCCATCGGGCTGGCCGCGATTGGGCTCGCTCTCGCGACGGTCTTCGCAGCCTATTTGATTGTCGCCGGCAACCTGAACGAGCACCGCATTGCGCTTCGAGCGCACATTGTGGCCGCCTGCGCCGCGGTTGCCGCGATGATGCCGTATGCCAGCGGGCTCGCGGCTCGGGGCCGCCTCGGCGAGCGCGTGTTCGGCCGGGCGTTTCAGTCGGCGGCGGTGCTGCTCGTCGTTTTCCCCTCGGCTGTTGGCCTGTATGTCACCGCCCATCCCAGGGCGGATGACCGCGTCGTCAACCCGAAATCGACGCCGTTGTCGATGGAAGGTGAGGGCGGAGGGCCGTCTTCGCCGTTCTTCCCCTCGTCGGCAACGACGACGGTGGGGGGCACGATCCCGGCCGACTTCTTCACCGAGTCCGAGGCGTGCGGCGAGTGCCACAAGGACATCTACGAGCAGTGGAAAGGCTCGATGCACCACTTTGCCTCGTTCAACAACCAGTTCTACCGCAAGTCGGTCGAGCACATGCAGTCGCTCATCGGCACGCAACCGAGCAAATGGTGCGCCGGGTGTCACGATCACGCGATGTTCTTCAACGGGCGCTTCGATCGGCCGATCGCAGAGCAACTCGACACCGTCGAAGCCCGCGCCGGACTGGCCTGTACGTCGTGCCATTCGATCGTGCGCGTGGGCAGCAGCATGGGGAACGGCGACTTCACCGTCGAGTACCCGCCGCTCCACCGGCTTGCGGCCAGCAGGAACCGGTACGTCCGGGCGCTCGATCGATTTCTCACCTACGTTGATCCCGAACCGCACCGACGCACGTTCATGAAACCGTTCATGCGCCAGGATTCCGGCGAGTTCTGCGCAACCTGTCACAAGGTGCACCTCGACAAGCCCGTGAACGACTACCGCTGGCTTCGCGGCTTCGATGACTACGACGCGTGGCAGGCGAGCGGCGTGTCGGGCCAGGGCGCGCGATCGTTCTACTACCCGGTTCGATCGCAGACGTGCGTCGATTGCCACATGCCGCCCGTGCGCTCGGGCGACCCGGGTCGCCACGCGGACGGCACGGTCCACTCGCACCGATTCGCCGCTGCGAACACCGCAGTCCCTTACGTGAACCACGATCAGGCGCAGCTGGCCGAGACTGAACGGTTTCTGAAATCGGATTTCGTCAGCGTCGACATCTTTGCCGTCTCTCCCGTCGAAGAAAGAACGGCGGGCGCGCCGATGGTGAGGCGGGTGGGGGGCGCGCCGCAGGTGATGTCGAGCTTTGCGATTGGCGAGGAGGCCGATTCGCAGCAGCCCGCGATCTTCCGCGACGTCGGTCAGGTGGCCGCGCCGGTGGACAAGGCGGCACCGCACGTCGCTCCCGGATCGACCGTCCGGGTCGATGTGGTCGTGCGAACACGAAAAATCGGGCACTTCTTTCCAGGCGGCACTGTCGACGCGTTCGACGCCTGGCTGGAGCTCCAGGCACGCGATAGCCGAGGCCGCCTGATCTTCTGGAGCGGCCGCGTGGATGACGATGGGAAGGGCCCTGTCGAGCCAGGCGCTCATTTCTATCGCTCCTTTCAGCTCGATCGCGACGGGAACGCGATCAACAAGCGGAACGCGTGGCAGACGAGAAGCCTGCTTTACGTGCGGCTCATCCCGCCGGGAGCGGCGGACGTGGCGCATTTCCGAATGCAGATTCCTCGTGACGCCCAAGGTCCGATTGCGCTGTCGGCCAAGTTGAATTATCGCAAGTTCTCGCATTACTACACCCAGTTTGCGTTTGCGGGCCAGCCGGTAAGCGGGCAGCCGCCGTCGCTTGCCGGCAGCGGGTTCGACAATCGGCAATGGTCGTTCGATGCCGTGAACATCCCCGCGAACGTCTCGAGCGCGATCAAGGGTCGCATTCCCGATCTGCCGATCGTCACGCTCGCGCAGGCGAGCGCGGCTCTGCCGCTCGCCGATGCCAAGACGGCGCCCGCGTGGACGCCCGTCGCGGGTCGACCGGATCGGGAGCGATGGAACGACTGGGGGATCGGTCTCCTGCTGCAGGGCGATCTCAAGGGCGCCGAGTACGCGTTTACGCAAGTCACCCGGGCAGACCCCGGATATGCCGACGGATGGCTGAACGTTGCGCGGGCGTTGATTCAGGAGGGGGAGACCGACGCCGCCAAGCCCTTCATCGCGCAAGCTCTCAGACTCGACGCGTCGCTCGGGCGTGTTTACTACTTCAAAGCGCTCATTGAGAAAGCTGACGGCGATTACAGCGGCGCTCTGCGGTCGCTCGCCCGGACGGCCTCGGCCTACCCGCGCGATCGGGTCGTTCTCGACGAGATGGCGAGAATTCTCTTCCTCGCGCGCCGGTTCAACGAGGCGCTCCAGACGCTCGATCGGGTGCGCGACGTGGATCCCGAGGATCTGCAGATGCATTACACCGCGATGCTCTGCTATCGAGCGATCGGCCGGAACGAGCAGGCCGCGCGCGAGGAGGCGCTCTTTCGTCGATTCAAGGCCGACGAGGCGTCGCAGGCGATCACCGGCGGTCGCCGTCTCGTCAATCCCGAGGAGAACAACGAGCGCCAGGCGATCCACGAGCACGAGACGGTGAGACTCGGAAGCGCGCCGTGACTGGATTGCGCATCGGGCCGGCCGCTCTGGTGGCGGTGGCGGCCGCGGGTCTGGGCGCGCTGAGGGCGCACGCCTTGGCGGACCCGACGGCGGGTCTGGAGCCTATGGCAGCGCGCGCGCGCGTCGCAGCTGGCGACCGCGTCACGTTCACCGACGTGACCGCGCCGGCCGGCATCCACTTCACCCACAACAGTGGGCGGTCCGGCAAACGGTACCTCCCCGAAACGCTCGGGTCAGGCGTCGCGTTCATCGACGTCGACGGGGACGGGTGGCTCGACATCCTGTTCGTCAACGGGAGGGACTGGGAACCGCGCGGCCGGCGCTCCACCGCCGCGCTCTACCGGAACAACCGCCACGGCGGCTTCGAAGACATCACGCGCGGCAGCGGGCTCGACGTGGAGATGTACGGGATTGGCGTGGCCGTCGGCGACTACGACAACGACGGCAGGGACGATGTCTACGTGACAGCGCTCGACGGAGACCGGCTGTTTCACAACGAGGGCGGCGGGCGCTTTCGGGACGTGACGACGGCATCCGGAATCCACAACGCGAGTTTCGGCACCAGCGCCGCGTGGCTCGATTACGACAGGGATGGCAAGCTCGATCTCTTCGTTGCCAACTACGTGCAGTGGACGGCCAAGGGCGACCTGTGGTGCTCGCTTGACGGCGTGACCAAGTCGTACTGCACGCCGGAATCATATCCAGGGGTTTCTTCCAGACTGTTCCGCAATCTGGGAGGCGGCCGGTTCGAGGACGCCAGCCGCCGCGCCGGGATCGGCGATCGGACGAGCAAGTCGCTCGGCGTGACGGTCCTCGACTACAACGGCGACGGGTGGCCGGATCTCTTCGTCGCCAACGATACGCAGCCGAACAAGCTGTATCGCAATAATCGGAACGGCACGTTCACAGAAGAGGGAACGAAGGCCGGCGTCGCCTACAGCGAAGAGGGCGTCGCGCGGGGCGCCATGGGCGCGGACTCGGCCGACTACGACCGATCAGGCCGGCCCCACCTGCTCGTCGGCAACTTCTCGAACCAGATGCTCGGCCTGTATCACAACGAGGGAAACGGACTGTTCGTCGACGAAGCGCCACGATCGACGATCGGCCGGGCGAGCTTGCTGTCGCTGACGTTCGGCGTCTTCTTCTTCGACTACGACCTCGACGGTCTGCCCGATATCTTCGCCGCCAACGGGCACATCGAGCCGGAGATCAACCGCGTCCAGCCCCGCGTCGAGTACCGGGAGCCGCCGCTACTCTTCAGAAATGGCGGAGGCGGCCGTTTCGAAAATGCGGGTCGGTCGGTCGGCCCCGACCTCACGAGGCCCATCGTCGCGCGCGGCGCGGCCTACGGCGACTACGATCGCGACGGCGACCTGGATCTGGTCGTGACCACGAACCACGGCGCAGCGTATCTGTTTCGAAACGACGGCGGGAACCGCAACGGCTGGATCTCGGTCCTCACCCGCGGTGTGACATCCAATCGCGACGGCATCGGCGCGGTCGTACGTGTTGAGAGCGCGTCCGGGAAGCAGTGGAGCATGGTGCGAAGCGGGTCGAGCTATGCCTCGCAGAGCCAGCTTGCCGTGACCTTCGGGCTGGGGGCAGATCCGATCGTGTCGTCAATCGAGGTGGACTGGCCAAGCGGCGTGAAGGACAGAGTCCCCAACCTGGCCGCGCGGCAGTTCGTCACGATTGAGGAAGGGAAAGGCCTTGTGTCCGATCGCGCGGTCTTGCATCAGCCGGCCCGCCCTTGAACACGACGCCCGCTTTGACAACAACTTCGACGCGGGACAACGCCGTGATGTCGAAGAGCGGATTGCCGTTGACGACGATGATATCGGCGAGCTTGCCGGGTTCGATAGATCCGAGATCGCGCCCTTTGCCGATGATCTGGGCGTTCACGCGCGTGGCGGCCGCGATCGCGCGCAGAGGCGTCATCCCCATGTCCACATGCACCTTGATCTCCCGCCAGAGCGCTTCACTGTGGAAGTTCATGGGCGTTCCCGAATCGGTGCCCATCCCCATGACCGCGCCCGCTTCGATGAACTGTTTGACGCCCCGCTCGCGGTACAGCATCTCGCGATCGGTCCGCTGGAAGTAGCTCAACGTCCACCAGTTCTTGAGCGAGTCCTGGACCTCGGCGTAAATCTCGGGCCCGAACGCTTTCCGGAGATCGGGATCCTGCAACCGCTCGGGAAACTCCGCCGTGTCCGGATACACCCAGGCGCGGTGGGCCGCCGTCACGACGACCGGGCGCCCTGCATTGACGATGTCCGCGATGAGCTCTTTGCTGTACGGCGGCGCAGTACCCGCCGATCCCACGTGCTGCAGTACATCGACGCCGGCTTCGAGCGCGTGACGAACGTCGGTCTCTGCGTACACGTGCGCATACACTCGCAGTTGATGCGTGTGAGCGGCTCCAACGATCGCTTTGTAGTCATCGAACGTCAAACCCGCGTGAGCTTTGATGTGATCGACCCCGCCGGCCGCGAGCCTCTCGACCGCCTCGGCGGCTTCCGACGACGATGAAATGTTCAACCCGCCGAAGCCGACCTGCATGGCGCCGGTTGCCGCCGCGCCGGTCAGCCGCGCAATCCATGGACCGCTCACGAACAGCCGCGACCCGACGATCTCGCCTTTGTCGATGCGATCGCGGATGCTCGAGATCGGCCCGAGCGGCGCGCCGAGATCGATCGTCGTGGTGACGCCTGCCATCAGCAGCTGTCTGGCTGAGATTTCCATGACTCGCGTCAGCATCGCGTTGCCGCCGTGACCGGCGATCCACGGAAACCACGTCTCGTAGCTGCCGTGCCCGAGGACGACGAGATGACCGTGCGTCTCGATCAGACCTGGCATCATCACGCGCCCGCTCGTATCGACCACGTTCGCGTCGGCCGGGATCTTCACTTCCGACGCCGGGCCAGCGGCGGCGATCCTGCTGCCCTCGACGAGGATGGCCGCGTGATGAATGGGTGGAACCTCGTAGCCGGTCAGCAGCATCCCGCCCACGAGCGCGAGGGCCCGCGCCGCCTGCGGAGGCTGGGAACGCACGGCTTGGCGCGCCGACCCCGCGGCAAGCCAGGTCGAAGCCAGGCTCGTTGCTGCGATGAAGCACGTGGTGAACGTTCGCATTGTGTCCTCTACGACGGGCCGGCGCCGGCTCTGCCCGTTCCGACGCGCATCGTAGCAACTGGCGATGGCAATCTCCACCACGTTCGATGACGCTCGGACGTGGTATTCTCGCAACCATTCGAAGCGTCGGAATGGGCGCGCACATTCTGCGGAGGTTTGCCATGCCGCTTCGTTGCCTCCGGATGGTCCTCGTCGGTGCTCCCTGGCTGGCCCTGTTCGTCCTGACGTGCGGCGCGCCACAGGCCGCCGATGAGCGCAGTACTGGCGTCGCCGTCATGAGCGACGTCATGGTCACGATGCGCGACGGGGTTCGCCTCGCAACGGACATTTATCTGCCCACGCGCGACGGGGTCGTCAGTGCTGATCATCTGCCGACGATCCTCGAGCGCACGCCGTACAACAAGAGCGGCAGTGCACGCGAAGGGCGGTATTTCGCCGAGCGCGGCTACGCGTTCGTCTCGCAAGACGTCCGAGGACGTTACCGCTCCGAGGGTGTCTGGCGTATGACCACCGACGATGGTCGCGACGGCGCCGATCTGTGCGGCTGGGTCGGACGGCAACCGTGGTCCAACGGCAGTATCGGAACGATGGGAACGTCGTACGTTGGCGGCACGCAGCACGCGATTGCGCTCGAGAGGGCGCCGAACCTGAAGACGGTGATTCCGGTC
>DATKHR010000335.1:0-6549 GCA_035510155.1 Vicinamibacterales bacterium | reverse complement strand
TCGACGATCTCCAGAACATCACGCCGGTGCCTCCGCTCGAGGCGCTCAAGGCGCAGGCCACCGAAAACAATCCCGACCTGAAAGCGGCAGAGGCCGCTGTCCAACAGGAGACATCAAGCGTGACGGCGGCTCGCAGCGCGTACTTCCCCTCGGTCTCGTTCGACTACTGGTACGGCATCGAGGCGAACCATTTCGCCGTGTACGACCCGATCACGGGAGTCCGCTTGCTCGGCTCCTCCGCCTCAATCCAGATGACCGTGCCCGTCTGGAACTGGGGGGCGACGCAGAGCAAGCTGCGCCAGGCTTCGCTCCGGGTGGATCAGGCCCGCGTGGAGCTCTCGCTGACTCAGCGCCAACTCCTCGCGAACGTCGGCAGCTATTACGCAGAGGCACAGACCGCGCACACGCAAGTCGATTCGCTCAGGGCGTCACTCGATCTGGCCACCGAGAGCCTCAGGTTGACGACGTTGCGGTATCAGGCAGGTGAGGTGTCGGTGCTGGAGGTGGTGGACGCACAGACGACGTTGATCCAGGCTCGCAACGCTTACAACGACGGCCTCGTGCGGTATCGCGAGGCGCTCGCCTCACTTCAGACGCTCACAGGAACTCTTTAGCTATGGATACTCGTTACTCGTTATTCGTGGCTCGGTGCTCGTTGCTGATTGCGGTTGCTTGTACGGCTGTTGCCTGTCATCGAAAAAAAGAGGCACCGGCGCCAGTAGTACCCGTGCAGGTGTCCCCGGTTATTCGGGGCAGCATCCGCAACTTCGTGACGGCCGACGCCATCCTCTACCCCCAGGATCAGGCAAACGTCGCGCCCAAAATCACCGCGCCGGTGCGACGCTTCCTCGTGCAGCGGGGGGATCACGTCAAGCAGGGCCAGCTCCTGGCAGAGCTGGAGAACCGCGATCTCGCGGCGGCGGTCGAGTCCGGCCGGGGGCAGTTCGCGCAGGCCGAATCGAACTACCGGTCGACGTCCGGCGCGGCACTTCCCGAGCAGGTGACGAAGGCGCAGACGGATCTCGACGCGGCCACGCAGGGCCTCGAGGCCGCCAAAACGTTGCTCGACAACCGCGAGAAGCTCTTCAAAGAGGGCGCGCTCGCCAGAAAGCTCGTCGACGAGGCGCAGGTCGCCTACGCGCAGGCCAAGGCGCAGCACGACACCGCGGAGCAGCATTTGAAGGCGCTCCAAAGCGTCGCCAAAGATGAGCAGTTGAAGGCCGCTGCCGCACAGCTCGCGTCCGCGAAAGGGCAGTACGACGCGGCGGAGGCCCAGCTTCAGTTCTCGCAGATCCGGAGCCCGATCAACGGTGTCGTCACCGACCGCCCGCTCTACGCCGGCGAGATGGCTGGCAGCGGACCGCTTCTGACCGTCATGGACATGTCGTCGGTTGTCGCACGGGTCAACATGGCGCAGGAGCAGGCCAAGGACATCAAAGTCGGCGCGGAAGCGACACTGACGCCGGCTGACGGCGGTGAAATGGTCACGGGCAAGGTGACCATCGTCAGCCCGGCGGTCGATCCGAACAGCACCACGGTACAGGTATGGATCCAGGCCGCGAATCCCGGGGAACGACTGCGGGCGGGCGCTTCCGTGCACGTCGCCATCCTGGCTGAGACGATCGATGGTGCCCTCGTCATTCCCGCGTCGGCGATCCTGCCAAGCGACGAAGGCGGATCGATGGTGGTCGTCGTCGACGACAAGGACATCGCGCACCAGCGCAAGGTCGAGATCGGCGTCAAGGAGGAGAACCTGGCACAGGTGGTGTCCGGCGTCTCGGCGGGCGACCGCGTCGTCACGGTCGGCGGGTTGGGACTCGACGACAAGGCCAAAGTCCGCATCTTGAAGCCTGGCGAGAAGCGTCCCGGCGAGGTCGAGGAAAAAGACGAAGACGAAAAAGAGGACGCAAAGTGATCCAACCCGGGACTCAGGAAGCTCCAGGCAGCGACACTCACTGGACGTCGCGGCACGGCAAGCCGATCATCTTCGTCATTCTCACTCTCGTCGCGGCCGGCCTCTATCTCGCCACCACGATTCCCGTCTCAGTGTTTCCGGAGGTCGATTTCCCGCGCGTGCTGGTCGGCATCGACAACGGCGTCGCGCCCATCGATCAGATGATGGTCACCCTCACGCGGCCAATCGAGGAGGCGGTGAACAGCGTCCAGGGTCTCGAGGCCGTTCGGTCGACCACGAGCCGGGGCACTGCTGAGGTCAACCTGTACTTCTCGTGGAAGGTCGACATGTTCCAGACGCTGGAGCGTGTCAACGCGGCGCTGGCGCGCGTGCAGCCGGAGCTGCCGTCGACGGCGAAGCTGCGCGCGGATCGCCTGACGTTCGCGGCATTTCCGATCATGGGGTACTCCCTCACGTCCGACAACGTCCCTCAGACCCGGTTGTGGGAGCTCGCCACCTACGATCTCAAGCCTCGACTCAACCGCATGAGCGGCGTCTCGACGATCGTCATACAGGGCGGCCAGGAGCCTGAGTTCGAGGTACGGCCGGATCCGGCGAAGCTGCTCGAAGCTTCGACAAACGTGCCGGCCATCCTCGACGCGATCGGCCGCAGCAACATGATTGATTCGCCGGGTCTGTACGAAAGCCGCCATCAGCTCGTGTTGAGCCTCGTGAGCGGACAGGCCCGCACGACCGACGACATCTCCAACATCGTGGTCAAGACGACGCCGACGACCAACCTGCCCGTTCGCGTGGGCGACCTCGCAACGGTGACGCCATCGGTCAGGCCGATTTATGTCGCGGTCACGGCGAACGGAAAACCGGCGGTGTTGTTGAACGTCTTCCGCCAGCCGGATAGCAACACGGTTGCCGTCGCAGACGCGGTCCACGCGGAGATCGCGGCCATCCGCCGCCAGCTTCCGAAGGGAGTCGATCTGCAACCCTTCTACGATCAATCGGACCTGGTCAACGACTCGATTGCCAGCGTCCGCGACGCGGTCCTCATCGGACTCGTGCTCGCGTCGTTGATCATGGTGGTGTTCTTGCGGGACTGGGGGACTTCTCTCGTCGCCGGCCTGGTGATTCCCGCGACGCTCGCCGTCACCTTCATCGCGCTGCGCCTGCTCGGTCAGAGCTTCAACCTCATGACGCTCGGCGGGCTTGCCGCAGCGGTTGGCCTGGTCATCGACGATGCGATTGTGGTGGTCGAGAACATCGTGATGCACCGCGATGCCGGCCAGTCGCGCTCGGAGGCCATCCGCAGCGCCATCAACGAGATCAGAGTTCCGCTCGTAGGGTCGACGATTACGCCGATTGTGGTCTTCCTGCCGCTCGTCTCGATCACCGGGGTCACCGGCACCTTCTTCCGGGCGCTGGCGGTCACGGTTGGCGTGGCGCTCTTGACCTCGCTCGCCTTGGCGCTCACGTGGACGCCGACGCTCAGCCACTTCTTCATCAGACGTGATTCGGGATTCGGGACTCGGGATTCGCGGGATCATGCTGCGACACCGCAACAAGGACGTGCTGTTGGACGTCATGAGAGCGTGCCGCCGTGGCTGATGAGTCTCTACGAGCGCGTGCTTCGGACAACGCTGGCGCGACCGATGGCGCTCGTCGTGGGAACACTCGTGGTCGTGGTGATCGCGTATGCCAGCTACAGAGGGCTCGGCTCAGACCTTCTGCCAGAAATGGATGAAGGGGGGTTCATCCTCGACTACATCATGCCGGCGGGCTCCTCGCTCGAGGAGACGAACCGGGTCCTCGCCGGTGTTGAACGGATTCTCGCCGCCACACGAGAGGTCGAGGGAATGTCGCGCCGGACGGGTCTTCAGCTCGGTCTTGCGGCTGTCACCGAGGCCAACACGGGCGATATCGCCGTGCGGCTGAAGCGGAAGCGCGATCGCGGGTCCGACGAGGTGATCTCCGAGGTCCGCGAGAAGGTCAGGACCCAGTTTCCGATGCTCGACATCGAGTTCGTTCAGCTCCTTCAGGACATGATCGGCGACCTGACCAGCGCGCCGGAGCCGATCGCCATCAAGCTCTTCAACCCGGACCCCAAAGTGCTGCTTGAATGGGCGCCGAAGGTCGGCGAGGCGATCAAAAAGCTGCCGGGCGTCGTCGACGTGTTGAACGGTGTCGAAAACACGGTCAGCGGGCCGGCGACCATGTTCCGGGTCGACCCGACCGTGGCGGCGCGCGCGGGGTTCACGGCGCAGGAAGTTGAGGTGGACGTCTCGGCGATTCTGCAAGGCGAGCCGGCGACGACGCCGGTTGTGCTGAACGATCGGCGATACACGATTCGAGTGCGGTTCCCTGAGTCGGCGAGGTCGTCGGTCGATGCGATTCGGAACACGCTGCTTGTGAGCTCCACGGGGAAGACGGGCACGCTGGGATCGCTGGCGAGCGTCGAGGAGATTCCGGGACAGAACGAGGTGCGACGTGAGAATCTCCAGCGCAACCTGACCGTCACCGCGCGGCTGGAGGGCGTCGACCTGGGCGCGGGTGTGGCTGCGGCGCAGAGCGCGATTGCCGGGCTCAACATGCCGTCGACGATTCGGGTCGAGTACGGCGGGCAGTACGCCGAACAGCAGCAGTCGTTTCACGATCTGGTGATCGTCTTGATTCTGGCGATCCTCCTCGTTTTTACGGTGCTGCTCTTCGAGTTCGGAAGCTTCGCGGCGCCGGTTGCCGTGATTGCGTCGGCGATCCTGTCGACCGCGGGTGTCTTTCTCGCGCTGCTCGTCACGAGGACCACGTTCAATTTGTCGTCGTTCATGGGCGTCATCATGGTCATCGGCATCGTGGCGAAGAACGGCATTCTGCTGCTCGACGCCGATCAGCGCTTCCGGCGCGAAGGGCTGTCGCCGGAGGAAAGCATGATTCGAGCGGGCGAGCGGCGGCTGCGCCCGATCATGATGACGGCGCTCGCGACGGTGGCTGGAATGGTGCCGCTGGCGCTCGGGTGGGGGGCTGGCTCGCAGATGCTGCAGCCGTTGGCGATTGCCGTGATCGGAGGGATCGCGGCCTCAATGGTGCTGTCGCTCGTGATCACGCCAGCCGTGCACTATTACCTGGCGGAGAGGACATAACTCGGTACTTGGGGACTCGCCTAATCCTCTTTCTTCTTCTTCGGGGCGCGCTTCTTGGTCGCGGCTTTGTGGGGCGCAGGCTCGTTCGTGGCCTGGAGGACGACCAGGCGAGTGGCGAAGGTGCGGCGACCGTGCTCATCGAAGTCGATGACGGTATGGTGTTCGTTGACTTCGACCAGCGTGCCTGCTCCGTATGTGGGTTGGGTGACGCGGTCGCCTTTGGACCAGTTTTTCATCGTTTGCCTGCGCTCGTGCTTGTGCAACTACCGCTAGGATGAGCCACACGAACGCGGGTGCGGCGTGGGCCGATATCGGTCATTCGCCCAAATACGGTGAAGTGGTTGGGCGCGCCTGCGGGTGATTCTAACCGCAGGGACACGTCATATTCGTAACCGGGATCTTACCAGCGCGGCTCGCGCCGCCCGCCCCCACCACCACGATTGCCGCCATATCCGCCACCGCCGCCGAATCCACCTTCCGGCTTCGGACGCGCCTCGTTGACCGTGAGCGCACGCCCCCCCATCTGATACTGATTGAACTCAGACGCGGCCTTCTGGGCTTCTTCGTCGGTGGCCATTTCAACGAACGCGAAACCGCGCGCCCGGCCCGTGGCCGCGTCGCGCATGACGCGGACGGACTCCACGGTGCCTGCGCGGCTGAAGAGCTCCTGGAGCTCCGTTTCGCCCGTGGTGTACGGAAGATTTCCGACATAGAGCCTGCGACCCATCGTTCTCACCTCACTCAGGGTGGCTGCGCGTCGGCTTCCAATCACTCGGAGGGAGCGAGTCAGACTTGAGGCTCGATCGGCTCTCGGCTCGGGCGAAGCAGGCGGGGCTGACCACCAATCGGCGGGTAGTCTACTCGGGGCCCGCTGATCGAGGCAAGTCCCGGCTCGAGAGAGACCAGAGAGGCGTGGAGACATAGAGGTCTCGAGGCACGGAGGAGACATAATCCCAAGACATGGGTGTCCTCTTGGGATCCAACCACCTCCTGGCGTCAAAGGCGCTCCAGGGGCGGGTCGGCGTTGTGTGCAACCCAGCATCGGTCGACGGGCAGCTGCGCCACATCGCCGACCGGATTTCCGCCCACACGGGCGCGTCACTCGCGGCCATCTTCGGGCCGCAGCATGGTTTCCGTTCGGACGTTCAGGAAAACATGATCGAAACCGGACACGGGCGCGACGACATGCGCCACGTGCCCGTGTACTCGCTCTACAGCGAGACCCGTGAGCCGACGGAGGCGATGCTCGGAGGGCTCGATCTTCTGATCATCGACCTCCAGGACGCCGGCACGCGCATCTACACCTACATCTACACGATGGCGAATTGTCTGCGCGCCGCGCACAAGCACGGCCTGCCGGTCGTCGTGTGCGATCGGCCGAATCCCATCGGCGGCGTCGACGTCGAAGGCCCCGGGTTGGATCCGGCGTTCACGTCCTTCGTCGGACAGTTTCCGCTTCCGATGCGGCACGGCCTGACGATCGGCGAGCTCGCGAGAATGTTCAAC
>DATKHR010000334.1:0-4882 GCA_035510155.1 Vicinamibacterales bacterium | reverse complement strand
GGGCGCCTCGTAGTGGTCATCCCCTCTTCTTGATGACCGGTCCGCCCGCGGTGTGTTCGTCTCCGACCGTGCGATCCGCGACCTCACGATACCCTCGCGGCGTGATCCCCAGCACCCGAACAAATGCTCGGCGCATCAGATCGACATTTCGAAAGCCGGCCTCCGATGCCACCTGCTTCAGGCCGTCAGTGGTGCACTCGAGCAGGCGGCGCGCGGCCTCCACGCGCAGCCGCAGCACGTACTGAGCCGGCGTCGTGCCCACTTCCCGGGTGAACACGCGCTCGAAGTTCCTGACGCTCATGGCCATCCGATCGGCTAGGTCTTCGACCGGAAGTCTCAACGTAAGATGGTCGGCCATCCAGATCTGCAATTCGCGGATCGACGCCATCTCTGATGCCTGTGACGCGAGCGAGACGCTCACTTGTGGCTGTCCGCCAGGCCGGCGCAGAAACAAGACGAGCTCCCGCGCCGCCTCGTGGGCGAGCGCGGCGCCGCAGTCTTCTTCTGCCCACGCGAGGGCGAGATCGATGCCGGCCGAAATGCCGGCGCACGTGTAGATATTTCCGTCTTTGACCCAGAGTGGGTCGTGTTCGACCCGCACGTTGGGATACCGTGCCGCCAACTCCCGCCCGAACTTCCAATGCGTGGTGGCACGCCGATGATTGAGCAGCCCGGCCTCCGCGAGCAAGAAGGATCCGACACACACGGCACCGAGTCGCCTTACGTTGACGGCCATCCGTCTCAGCCACGCCGACAGCGTCGCATCGCGAACGGATCGGGTCGCCAGTCCGCAGACCAGAAGCACGGAGTCGCACGCGCCCTCAACCCTGCCGAAATGATGCCTCGCGAGAAACGTTAAGACGCCGCCTTCGCCTTCGACCGTCAGATGGCGCGCGTTCGTCACGACTTCAATGGCGTAAATCGCCCTGCCCGCAAGCCTATTGATCGAATTGAACACTTGCAGCGGTCCCACCAGATCGAGTTCGTCGACTGGAGGCACGACGACGACGACAATCCGACGGCTTGAGAGCCGTCGACGTGCCCCGACGTGCTTTGATGCGTGCGCCACGATACCCCCACTATGCAAGCGCGACGACGCCTGCGCAAGCGCGCGAGGGCGGATGGCGGGTTTCGACGGAATTCTGTCCAATAAGGACGGTGGTCCTCCGATACGCTGCCCAATGGCGCAGGCGATGAGCCTCGGGCTCGGAGGGAAGTGCACGTGACGACGGCGCACTCGTATCGTGAGAATCTGTTCGCGCTCGTTGGTGATTGCGATCCGATAGACGTCCTCTCGCGGACGCCGTCGACACTGGATGACATCATTCGCACGCATTCAGCGACCGTCCTCCGCGCGCGGCCGTTCGAGGGCAATTGGACGCCGAACGAGATCATCGGTCACCTCGCGGATGGGGAATGGGTGTACGGGTATCGTTTGAGGCTCATCCTGTGCGAAGATGAGGCGACGGTAGAGGGCACGAAGCAGGACGCCTGGGTGGTGGTGCAGCACCACAATGACCGAGAGCCGTCCGAGCACGTGGAAATCTTTCGAACTCTGCGCCGGTTCAATGTCGCCGTGTGGCGGCAACTGTCGTCAGCGGATCTCACGCGGACCGGCCGTCACAACGAGCGCGGCGCGGAGTCGCTCGCCGCCATGCTCCGGATGCAGGCCGGTCACGACCTCTCGCACCTCAATCAAATCGATCGATATGTCCGCGCCATTCAAGAACGAGTGCGGCAATGAGCGTGACCGGTGGACACCTTGTGCGGGACGTCCGCTTTGGACTGCGCGCGCTGCGGAAGACGCCGGCATTCACGCTCGGCGCGATTGCCACGATCGCGCTGACGGTCGGCGCGACCACCGCCATCTTCAGTGTCGTATACGGCGTCCTGCTCCGCCAACTGCCGTATCGTGATGTCCAACAGGTCTTCTGGTTGTGGTCCGACAGACCAGGACGCGATCGCGCGCCGTTCAACGTCCCGGATTTCATCGACTATCGCAACGCGTCCCGAACGCTCTCCGGGTTCGCGGGGTTCTTCGCCTACGGCGCGAATCTGAGTGACGAGGCGGCCGCGGAGCGGGTGCAGGGCATTCGCGCGACGGGGAATCTCTTCGATGTGCTCGGGGCGCAGCCGCGCCTCGGCCGGTTGCTGCAGTCTGCTGACGAACGTCCCGGAGCCGACCACGTAGTGGTCTTAGGCGAACCATTCTGGGTGCGCCGGTTTGGTGCAGACCCCAGGGTGGTGGGCCGTACGATTCGCCTCAACAGCGAGCTGTACACGGTCGTGGGCATCTTGGCGTCGGGCTTTGCGCTGCCGATCCGCGACGTCGAGTTCGTCCTCCCATTTGCTGCCGATCAGGATCCGAGGCGCGGCACTCGCAGCTCCCTCAACTTCATCAACGGCGTGGGCCGGCTCGGTGAACACGTATCGATGGCGCAGGCCTCCGGCGAATTGACTGCGATCGCCAACCGTCTCCGAAAGCAATTCCCGATCGAGAACGCCACCAAACGCGGCGTGCGCCTCGTCCCCGTGATCGATGGCATCGTGGGGCCGTTTCGAACAGCGCTGGTCACCCTGCTTGCCGCGGTCGGATCGGTGTTGCTGATCGCATGCGCCAATCTGGCAAATCTGATGCTGACCCGCGCAATGGGTCGTCGGCGAGAGCTGGCGCTGCAACTCGCGTTGGGATCGTCACGGCTGAACGTCGTTCGTCAGGTGCTGGTCGAAGCGTTGATGATCGCGGGCGCGGGAGGGTTACTCGGCATCCTGATCGCGCAGTCGGGGGTGGGTGCGCTCATCGCGCTCGCGCCGTCGCAATTGCCGCGTTCCGGCGAGGTCCGCGTCGACATCGTCGTCCTGATGTTCTCGCTCATCGTCTCGTCGCTTACTGGCGTGCTGTTCGGTGTCGTCCCCGCAGTGCTATCTGCGCGCGTCGACGTGCGCGAAGCCCTTCAAGGCGCCAGCCGCGGCGCAACGGCTGGCGGGCGACGCACTCGTGGCGCGCTGATGAGCGCCGAAGTCGCTCTCGCGGTCGTGCTGCTGATTGTTGTGACGCTGCTGGGGAAGAGTTTCGCGACCGTGGCAACGGTGGCGCCCGGATTCGATCCCAGTGGAGTACTCTCGGCGCGTCTGACGCTGCCAGCCAAGCGATTCAACACGCGAGACGCCATCGTCACATTCCAGCGCGCCCTCAGCCAGCGACTGTCGACCGTCCCGACCATCACGAATATGGGCGCGATCACACTCCTGCCGTTAACCGCCCTCGTATCGCGTGTGCCATTCACTGTTGAAGGTCGCCCGGTGGATCCCGAGCGCGTGCCGATCGCGCAATTCCGCACCGTCTCGGCAGGGTACTTCGAAGCGGTACAGATCCCCGTGATGCGCGGGCGCGCGTTCTCGGACGGCGATACCGAGAGGACACGCGCGGTGGCGATCGTCAATGAAGATCTGGCGAGCCGATGGCTTCAGGGAGTGGAGCCGATCGGTGCTCGCCTCCTCATCGACGACACCAATGGTCCACCGAGACTCGTTGAAATCATCGGCGTCGTCGGGAACGTGAAGCAGATTGCCTTGGACGGAGAACCGACCTGGGATGTGTATCTTCCGTATCGGCAAATCCACGCCGATAACGTGGCCTCTGCAGCCGGAAACATGTTCTGGGTGACGCGGACGACAGGCAATCCGAGAAACCTATCCGCCGATCTCGCCACGGCGGTTCGACGGATCGATCCTGAGGTCGCGGCGTCTGAGATCCGACCTCTGGAGGACTATCTCTCCGAAGCGATGGCGCCTCGCCGCTACAGCCTCTCGCTGATGGCGGCGTTCGGAGTCGGGGCACTCGTCCTGGCCCTCACCGGTATCTACGCAGTGGTCACATACTCGATGAGCCAGCGAGCGCGTGAGATCGCCATCCGCCTCGCACTGGGTGCCATTCGCACCGACATCATGCGGTTGGTGATGGCACACGGCCTTCGCCATATCCTCGTCGGCCTTGCGATCGGAATGGCGATGACCGCTGGCGCGGCACGGCTCGTGTCCGCCACCCTCGTCGGTGTAACGGCCAGCGATCCGTTCACGTTCGGAGAAGTCGCCGCCGTCATCGCCGTGATGGCGGTCGTCGCGTGCGCGGTGCCAACGGCTCGCCTCGATCGGTTGGTTGTCGGTGTCCTTAGGTTAGAGTGACCAGATGATCAGGCGTCGGCGAGGACTGATCGAAGAGGTGACGGAGGATGGAGCATCGTCCGCTCAGCGCGCGGCCTCGGGCGTAACGTTCACCAACATGTCAGGCCGCAGACTGAGAGTCTCGACCGTGATCTTCGAGATCAAGTCGCTCACGCTATCAGGAAGAGCCTGATCGGCTCGCTCGTCGAGAATGGCCGCCAGGCTTTCGCGCGGACGAAGGCGAATGTAGCGCGGCGTATCGCCGCCCACGATCATGCGATACCAGAGCGTCTCCTCCCGCAACGTTGATTGATTCGCCGCGAGCGCCACCTCGAGAGCCTTGCCTTTTCCTAGGCCGAGTTCGACCGTCGTGTACTCGGCACGAAGGGTCGGAGTCGGCACGCCATTGCCGAGCGAGAGCGCTGGCAGAAACTCGTAAATCCCATTTCCCAGAAACTGAGCGTGGGGCAAGACGTTAAGGAGGTTGTCGCGTTCGTCTTCGGCTGGAGATACCGGGTTGCTCAGTTCAGCGGCCGTGTGGCCGAACGTCGCGTAGACGATCCATCGTTGCCGTTCAGTTGAAGCCCAGACCGAATAGCTGTACCAGCCGAACGTGTCCTTGGCCTGTCGGTGCCATTCGAGGTGGCGGATGTACCCTGCCTCCAAGTCGACTGCATGGCCATCACGCGCACGCATGATCGCGATGCGTGCGTACGGG
>DATKHR010000333.1:0-4612 GCA_035510155.1 Vicinamibacterales bacterium | reverse complement strand
GAGGGTTCAGGGGGGCATCGGCGGGGCGCCTGCATTCGTCACGAGTGCCGGGGCGCATCACTACAGGCTGCAGTTTCTCGAGGCCGTCAACACCTTCCCCGACAATTCGATCATCGAGCTGGGCGACGCGCTGGCGTCCGACGCGTCGGTCCTGCCGCACGATCTCGTCATCGATCGCTGTTACATCCACGGCGACGCCGCCAACGGTCAGAAGCGAGGGATCGCCATCAACACGGCCGCGACAACCATCGTCAACTCGTACATCTCGGACATCAAGCACGCTGACCAAGATGCTCAGGCGATTGCCGGGTGGAACGGTCCGGGACCCTTCACCATCGAGAACAACTATCTTGAGTCGACGGGAGAGAACGTGTTGTTCGGCGGCGACGATCCAGCCATCCAGAATTTGGTGCCGTCCGATATCTCCTTCCGATTCAACTACGTGACGAAACAGCTCTCGTGGATGGGCACCTCGTTCATCGTCAAGAACCTCTTCGAGCTGAAGAACGCCCAACGGGTCACGGTCGACAGCAATTTGTTCGAAAACAACTGGTCGGCCCAGCAGTCGGGGTATGCGATTCTGCTGACGCCTCGCAATCAAGGCGGAAACGCGCCGTGGGCTGTGGTTCAGCAGGTCCAATTCACGAACAACATCGTGAGGCACGTGTCGTCGGCCTTCAACATCCTGGGGCTCGACGACACGACAATGACCGTGACCAATACGATTACGGTTCAGAACAATCTCTTCGATGACATCAGCGCCGCAAATTGGGGCGGCGCGGGCCAGCTCGTGCTCACTCAGGGCGGGAACAACATCGTTTTTGATCACAACACCGTGCTCACGGACGGAACATCGGTCGTGTATGCGGATGTCGCCGCTGTGCCGGGGTTCGTGTTCACAAACAACATCATCCCGGATAACGAATGGGCGGTCATGGGGGGAAACGCCGGCGAAGGGAACGGGACGCTCGCCCTCTATTATCCGGACGCGATCTTTGCGGGCAACGTCGTGATCGGAGCAGACCAGACGGTGTATCCGGCGGGAAATTTCTTCCCTGCGACCAAGAGCGATGTCGGGTTCATCGATCCGTCGTCCGAGAACTACAGGTTGGGCAATTCAAGTCCGTTCCTGTATGCCGCTACCGACGGCGGCGCCGTTGGCTGCAACATGGATTGGCTGCCGGGATAAGAAATGGCGGCTCCCCACCGTGCAAGGGGGTGTCGGCAAATCAGATGCCAACTGAGCCATGAGCGCGACCCCCTTGCACCGCGCCCTGTGAACGCCCTGCGGTGAGGACCTGCGCGGCCGCGAGTCGGTCGCCCGTGAGCTCACGCGCCGCCATGACCAGAGCGAGCAAGTAGTAGAACGTCCAGCCATATGCGACCGAGTCGAACATTGCCCCGACGAACCAGCCGGCGAGACTGGCCGTCATGGCGGTTGTGTGCGCGTACAGCGACTTGCGATCCGATGCCGGCAGCACGAGATCAACCGCGGCCGTGCTCGATCTCGCGGCGCGCCACAGCATCCGTCTGGTCGCGACCGCCGCCATCGCGCAACGGACGATCAGGAACGAGAACGCGAGAAGCCCGAATATGCCGGTCTCCGACGCCACCTGGATAAGCGCGTTGTGCGTCTCACGCCACGGCTCACGCCGCCCGAGGGGGTTGTAGTTCTGGAACTGACCGGCGCCGACGCCGGTGAACGGCCGCTCCAGGAACACGTTGATGCCCTCCTGCATCAAGATGCGCCGGGCCTCACGCGAGCCTGTGAACTCGCGCGCGTCCTGCTCCTCGTCGACAATACTGTTCATGCGGCTCCAGAAAGAGGATGGTGCGAATGGACTCGCGAGCAGCAGGACGCCGACGAGTATCGCGGGGAATCCGCGGCGCACCCTCCCCCCCATCAGGACCAGCACGATCAGTTCGGCGACGAGCCCGAGCATGCCGCCTCGCGATTTGGTGAGCACAATCGTGGCGAGCATCAGCGCCGCGATACCCGCCGCCGAGAGCCGTTTTTCGATCGAGTCGTGCCGCGACAGCGCGATCACGATTGCCGGCGGGAGGAACGTCACCATCGTCAGCGCCAGGTCGTTGGGGTTGCCGAAGATGCCGTTCACCGCTCCGGTCAGCCGCCCTGAGCCCTCGAGCAGGTTCACGCCTCTCGCGTAGTCGATCACGCCTAGCGTCGCCACGTAGCCCATGCACAGGAGAATCAGCCATGTGATCTGCGACAGCCGCGCCGGCGTGGTCAGGGTGTTCATCATCAGAATGAACACGATGAGCGCCTTCAAGTACGAGTCCGTCACCGTGGCGAGCGCGCCACCGGGCCAGATCGAGAACGGCACCGTCGCCAGCAAGACGGCGCCAAGGGCGAATAGGCCAACGGTCTCAGCGGTGATCCGGAAGACGGGCAGGCGGCGCGCAAACCGGTGGAGAAGCATCGGGACGACGGCAATGACCGCGCAGATGTCGGCGATGTGAAGCGCCTCGAGTCCCGAGATCTGATCCTGTGGCCGCATCATCACGACCGTCGTAAATGCCAGCAGGCCGGCGTATCCCCAGTCGCGCGGCTCAGCGTAGGGACCAGTTGAAAACGTAGGCCCGGTCGCGGCTGAGATGGCGGCCTCCGCCAGGGCGCGGCTGGGCACGGTTTTGGCCGCGCCGTAGTTGAATGTCAGACGTTCGCGCGAGATCCGCAGCTGATCGCGCAAGCGGTCAAGCGGACGCCGAGGGGCCGGGGTCATGCGATCACCGCCACACCTTCCGACGGAAGGCCAGCGCCATGAGCCCGCTCACAGCGGAGGCGTTCATCATCAGAAACGCGTACGCGATGCGCGCCAGGCGATGATCCAGGCGAGCGCCGTAGGATGCCAGCAGATAGAGCGCGCATTGGGCGATCAACGTCATCGCGTAGAGAACCGATTGCCCGGCGAGCGCCACGTTCGACCCGATGGCGGCGACGAGTGCAAACGGCACGAGCAGGCGTCCGACCTTGTGTGAGACGTACTGCAGCCATACGGGGTTGCGCCACGGCAGGAGCAGCCGCGGCTCGAGGAAAAGGATCTGCCAATTGCCGGCGGCCGTGCGCACCTTGCGCCGCGCTTCTTCGCGCGCGGTAACCGCGGCGCGGTCGCGCGCTCTGGCCCGGTCGTTGAAGGTGATTCGATGTCCGGTCAGGACGCATCGCATCGGCGCCAGCACATCGTCGAGAATCGCCTCGGCGGGAAGAGGACGCCAGAGAGTACGCCGCATCGCGTAGATAGCGCCCGTGGCGCCCAACACGGAGCCGACGTCGCTTTCCAGCTTGCGCAATGACTTCTCGTACTTCCAATATAGCCCGATCCCGTCCGCGATCGCCGAGCGTGTTGTCCGTCGATCGATGCCGGCGCGACGTTCCTCCGTAAAGGCGAGGTCCCCGTCATACCTGCGGCGATCCGCGTGGCGTCGCTCGGGATGCTCGCAGTCGAGGACGAGCTCTCCGGTAACGACGCCAATCGCCTCGTCATCAAACGGCGCGGTCAATTCGCTCAGCGCCTCGGGCTCGAAGGTCTGACGTGCGTCGGCAAAAACCAGTATGTCGTGGCGCGCGCGGGCGACGCCCGCGTTGAGCGCGGACGCCTTGCCGCTGGGTGGTAGCACGATCACGTCAATCTGCGGCTGGTAGCGCGCCATGACGGTCACCGTGTCGTCCAGCGATCCATCGGAAACCAGGATGATCTGGCGGTCGCCGTCGTAGCGAAGCTGCAGAATGTTGTCGATGCGAGCGGCGAGGCGTGCTCCTTCGTTTCGCGCGGCGATGACGATCGAGATCGCGGGCTCCGGCCCGGTGCGTCGGCAAGGCGCGGGCCGAGACGGCGGGCGGGAAGACAGCCGCCTCCAACCGACCAGCAGCAGAGGGTAGCCGAGATAGATGTACGCGACGAACGCGCACGACATCCAGAACATCATGGCCATCATCGCCACGCAGGCTCTTTACTCTTCGAACACCGGCTTCGCGGATCTGAACACACTACGACGCAGGCGAGTCCAGGCGCCTTCGGGTGTGAGCGACCTGGTGCGACCCAGTGGCGGCGCGCCGGTCTCGAGCGACGCGGCACCTGCGCGTGGTCCCCACGAAACGGCAGGAGCAGCGATCCTGCCGCTCGATCCCTCGGATGAGCTCGTCAGACGATATTCCCGCGCAAGCAGACGCCGCTGCTCGGCCAGTTGGTGCTCGCGTTCAGCGACTCGCGCCTCACGCGTGGCGAGCTCGCGTTCGCGAGCGGCGAGATCATCCTGGCGGGCAGTGAGACGGCCTTCGCGCGCCGACAGCTGGCCTTCGCGCGCCGCAAGATTGCGTTCGCGGCCCGCAAGCGCGGCCCCGGAATGGTCGGGGTACGAGTGGGCGGGAGAAGCCCTTTCCGCGATTGACTCCTCGGGCGGGGTGCTCCGGCCCACCAACTGAACGTCCGCAGGCGCAGCATTCTGTGAATTGAACAGCGAGCGGCCGAACGACGTCTCGTCGTGCGTCATGCCGGCGGCCACGACGCGCGCGGCCCCGATCACGTTCGTGGCCTCGAGCTCCTGCACGACCTGGCGCGCCAGCTCGACGTCGATCACGCGCTTGTCCTCG
>DATKHR010000332.1:0-7434 GCA_035510155.1 Vicinamibacterales bacterium | reverse complement strand
CAGGACGCCGCCACGCGGCGACAGAAAGAGCCGCTTCGAGGCCTTCGCCGGGTAGATGCCACTGGCGCTTCGTTTCGTCGCGAGCAGCTCGGGACGACCGTGTGCCAGATACACTTCGATCGCCGTGGCGGCGGCGCGCGTGAGCGGGACGTGCCGATCTTTCCCACCTTTGCCGCGCACGACGCGCAGCACGCCGTCGGCGGGATCGACGTCGAAGGGCGAGAGCTGAATCAATTCGCTCGCGCGAATGCCCGTCGCGTAGAGCGTCTCGAGGATCGCGCGATCGCGCAGCCGCAGCGGCGTGCGCCCGCGCGGCGCCTCGACGAGCCGGCGCGCCTCGCGCGGCGTCAAGACCGCCCGCGGCAGCCGCGTCTCCAGGCGTGGGCGCTCGAGCCCCGCGGTGGGATCGGCGAGCAGGATCTGTCGGCGGACCAAAAACCCAAAGAAGCTCTTGAGGGCGGAAAGGCGATTCACCTGGAAGCCGGCCGAGTACGGCGTGCCATTCCGCTTGCGCAAGGCAAAGAGCTCGGCCTGATAACGCTGCAGATCCGCCCGCGTGACCGCTGGGAGCGTGAGACTCCGCGTCTCGAGCCAGCCGAGAAAAGCCCGCACGTGCGCGACGTACTCCGGGACGGTGCGTTCGGCGTACCGCAGCGCCAGGTCGTCGGCGTACTGCCGCAGCAGCGTCTCGGGCTTGGTCGAGAGACTGCCCTCGCTGACACGGTGGCGAAGTGGCGGGTTCAGCGGCATCTTGCGACCGGTGCGGGACTTACGCCCTGCCGACGCCGGTGGCAGGTTCGTGGCGAGGTGGCGGGTGCTCACGCCCGCCGCCCCAGCTGCGCCGCGAGCGCGTCGGGCGTCAGCAGGCCGAGCCCGATCTCAGGGCGTGGCGCCGTGTCGGCCACGCGATAGCGCGCGCTCTTCCCTTGGCCGCCTCGTGACGACTCGGTGTCGAGATAGTCCAGCTCGACGAGATCGGCGAGCCAGCGGCGCACCGTCGAATCCGGGACGGCCAGCGCGTCGCGAATCTCGCGCCGGGACATGACGCGATCCGTGTCGCCACACAGCGCGCGAATGCGCGCATAGGCCTCGCGCAGTGGCTTGCGCAGATCGGCGAGCGTCTCGGTGAGGACCGACGCCGCCAGCGCGTACGCCACCGCGTAATCGGCGACCTCGGCGATGATCGCGCCACCGCGGCGTGGCCGCTGATACTGATGGAGAAACGCCGACACTTCGATCAGGTTCAGGAATCGCGCGTAGTCGCGGCGCGTCCGCAGCCAGGCGGAGGGAAACGTCAGCGCGTCGGCGAAGGGAATGACCACGGGCAGGGAGTCGAGGAGCCGTTGGGCGTGCCAATGGCGGCGCGCGATCGCGTCGGCCGCGTGCCGCAACGCGAGGCCGCGCTCGGTGCGCAAGAGCGCCATCCGGGCCTGGATGCGCCGCGTTTGCTCGGGGCTCTCATCCATCAGCAGCTCGAAGCAGCGCGTCGCGTTCTCGTGATTGACCGCGCTGGCCGTCGTCGCTTCGAGAAACGCCGCCCGCGCTTCCACGGTGAAGACTTTCGTGGTGAGCGTGCCGGTCTGTGGGTTCTTGATCGGCGCCGCGGCAATCAGCTTCTTGCGCGACTGCAGCACCCGGATCGAGTAGTCGGCCTCCATCGAGCCGTAGCGCTCTTCGACGATCACGAGCTTGCGATCGAGAAAGCCCGGCTCGAGGTAATAGAGACTCTGCGGCGTCAGGCGCGTCAGCAGCACGACGTCTTCGGGCGGCGTGAGCCGTTCGAGCACTTCCGTCAGGCCGCTCTTGCCGGCGCCGCTCTGACTGAGCACGATCGCCGACAGCGGATCGGCGAGCTTGCGCGAGATCGCCACCAGATACAGCAGCCGCGTGTTCGTCGTCTCGCCGACAAACCCCAGCGCGTCGATGTCGCGCGCGACCTGGTCGAGCAGATCCGCCCGGCGCAAAAACGCCAGCGCCTCCGCTCGTTCCGCCTCCGTCATCGTCGGCGGTGGGCCGCTCGCCGGGGACGCCGGCGTGTCAGACTCGGGGAGCTGTTCGGCCTCGACCAGGATCGCGAGCAGATCGCGCTCGACGCTGTCCGCGTCGACGCCGAGCCCCTTGGCCGCGCGGCGCGCAAACTCGGTCCGGCTCCGCGACGCGTAGAGATCCAGCGTGTCCACGTGACAGGTGCCCTCGCGCGTCGCCTTCACCGTCGCGCGTAAGCGCCCGAGCAGCGGCGGATACACGCGGGCGCGATACGTGATGGCATCGCGATGCAGGACCAGCGCATCGCCGTCACGCGTGATCGCGGACACCGCAGGTGTCGCGGGGACCGACACGGGCGCCGCCGGTGCGATGGGTTCGGCCGCGTCGATGAGGTGGCGAAAGAGCGCCGGGGCGTTCCCATTCGTGGAGACCAGGAGCTCGTTGGCGTCTTTCACGCCTTCGGGCCACGCGGCGACCCGGACCGCGATCCCGGCCGCCGTGAGCTTCTCGGTGAGGGTGGCCGTCGCGGTCCGCCCGGCGTCATCGTGGTCGAGCGCGAGGATCACCGTGCGCACGTGTTCGCGCGTCAGCAGGTCCAGGTGATCGGCGGTGCAGCCGTGCGTCCCGTAGATCGGGATCGCCGTGGCGATCCCCGCCTGCTGAAACGACAGCGCATCGAGGACCGCTTCGGTGAGGATCACCGTGTCGCTCGATCGCGCGGCCTGAAAATTCAGGACGCCGCGCAGCGGCCCGGGCAAGTAACAATGCCGCGCCGTCCGCACGCCACGGCCGTAGAGTGTCGTCCACGCGCCGGTCCGCGGATCCGGAATCGGCACGATGACGCAGCCGCCGAGCAGCTCGCGGCCCTCGGCCGTGAGAATGCCGAGCGCGCGCAAGTGCTCGCGCACCTCGCCCGCACGTGGCAGCCGTTTCAGGAGCGAGCCATCCGCGTACCCAATCTGAAAGGTCTTCAGGAGATCGGCATTGGTGAGGCCGCGGCGCGCGAGATAGGCCTGCGCACCGGCGTGGGTGCAGAGAGTCCGGTGATAGTGCGCGACGACGCGCTCGAGCAGCGACGAGGCAGACGCGGCGGCGGTCGTCACGAGTGTTCCGCCAGCGCAATGCCGGCACGGCGCGCGAGCCGCCGCACCGCTTCCGGAAACGACACCTGCTCGGTCCGCTCGATGAAGCGGATGACGTCCCCGCCAGCGCCGCAGCCGAAGCAGTGAAACAGCCCGGCGTCGCGGCTCACCGCAAACGAGGCGGTCCGTTCACGGTGGAAGGGACACAGCCCGAAGTAGGTGCGGCCGCGCCGCCGCAGCGCGATTCCGTGTTCCCGTACCACGGCCGCGAGGTCGTTCTGCTGCTTGATCGCGTCGAGGTCGGTCCGGCCAAACCGCATGTCAAGAGGAAAATGCTACGCCAGAAACGGGACGGAGTATATGCACCTTTAGCAATTGTCGTCAATGCCTTTTCTCGGGTCACTCGTATACTGAATCCGCAAACGAGGAGCGTGTCCCGATGCCCCGACGCAGTCCGCAAACCCCCGCTAGCGAAGACGCCCGCATCGGCGCGCGCTTGAAAGAGGCGCGGCTGGCGCGCGGCCTCGAGCAGAAGACGCTCGCCGCGCAGCTCGGCATGGACCAGTCGGTGCTCTCGCGCTACGAGCGCGGCGTCCTGCGGCTCCCGAGCTCGTTGCTCGCCCAGCTCGCCCGCGTCCTGAAAACGTCCACTGATGAAATCCTCGGGCTCAAGGACGTGAAGCCCGGCGTGGTGGTGCGGGACCGCCGCTTTCTCAAGCGCCTGCCGGCGATCGACGCGCTGCCCGAGCGGCAGAAAGACGCCCTGCTCACCACGATCGACGGCCTGTTGCGCCACAAGGCCAGTTAGGCAGCCCCGCGGCATCGGCGCACCAGCGTCCACGTCCCATGACGTTCACCTGGGATCCCCGCAAGGCTGACCAGAATCGGAAAACGCACGGGGTCGACTTCCGCGAGGCCGCAACCGTGTTCGACGATGCGCTCTCGACGACGTTCCCCGACGTCGACCATTCCGTCGGCGAGCGGCGATTTCTGATCATCGGCCTGTCAGCCGCGGGCCGGATCCTCGTGGTCGCCCACACCGAGGCGGGCGATACTATTCGCATCATCAGCGCCAGGCGCGCCACGCGCCGGGAGCAACGGTTTTATGAAGAAGATGACTCGAGCGATCAGTGACGAGTTGCGACCGGAGTACGACTTCGCGGCCATGAAGGGTGGCATCCGCGGCAAATATGTGCGGCGCGTGCACGAAGGGACGAACATCGTCGTGATCGCGCCCGAGGTCGCGGACGCGTTCCCCACCGAGCAGGCGGTCAACGAAGCGCTCAAAGGCGTCCTCCGCACCACCCGAGCCGTGCGCAGTACCGGCGGGCTGCCAAACACCGCGCTACCGCCGAGCCGCGGCCCGCGGAAAGCCAAATCCCACCGGCGAGCACGGGCCGCAGCCCGTCGCTAGCCACCGTGAACGCGCCGGGAGCGGCGTGACCGCGCGGTTCCTGCACAGGAACCAACTCGCGCTGGTCAGCGGACTTTCTTCGCGATTTTCCGGTTCCCAGCCAGGAACCGCGGTTCCCCGGCAGCAACCCTCCAGGGGTGACGTGTCACCCCCAAAAGCCGGTGCGCCCGCACCGCGTGATCGGACGGGTCCCGTCACACCCCGGCGCCGACGCGTAAACGCCGAGCTCTGCGCCGCGCGCAGCCGCTCCAGGGCGGCCCGCCCCCCGTCACCGGGCCGCCGCACAGCGGGCGTCAGCCCCTGGACGCGGCGAGCCCGGCGCACACAATCACCGACGCGACGGGCTCAGCAGCCGCTCACGTCGACAGGAATACAGCCAGGACGATAATGGCGATCGACAGCTCGCGCACCGACGGCGACCTCAGCCGGCCGATCCCGAGCGCCGCCGCGGATCAGGCGGGGACCAGCACACGCGGGAGGGAGCCGCACGCCCCAAGCCTTCTCCGGATACGCTCAGCCGCGCACGCCGGACGACAAAACGACTGGCCGAGGCTCAGGGCGCAAATCCCCGCACTAGCCAAAACAGCATCGCCGCAACGCCCTCCGCAACGGAGCGTAATGCGAACGGAGCGGCGAACCAGAGCCACCAGCGCCGCGCGCGGTCGAAATGTGACGCACCCCAAAACGCCACAATCCACAAGATCGGCGCTGCAAAAATCGCTAAGTACACCGTGACACCTATCAGCCATCGCTCCGGAACAAAAGGCAACACTGCGCTGATGGCAGCGAGCATCACAGAGGCCCAGAAACCCATGCTGATGGGCGTTGCTTCATTGCTCATAGCCTTCATCCGTGCAACTACCATGGCATCATGTATCCATTTACAAGAGTTCCAAAGTAACCTTCGGCATACGTCATGAACCGCAAGGTGTCGAGCAGCGTTCCAGGTCTCGGTGGCTCGGGCCAATTCCTTGGGTCCCAAGGCAGGTTGTGCAGGCACCGGAGCAGCTGCTCATCGCAGCGCCGGTGATCCGAGCACCGTTCGTAGCACCTGTCGTGCTCCATGTAGCAGCGATCCGCACTGTCGGTCGGAGGAAGCGTCCCGTCGCGCCCCCCGTTTCGACCCGGCACTTGACCGCCGCTCCAGTCGCTTCCGCCCCAGTTGCCGTTCCTCGGACCGTACCGTCCGTTCCCGCCGAAGTCCCAGATCGTTTGATCCAATCCAAGGGGATCGACAAACGTGACCGGCGAATTCGACACGTAAGCGAACAAGTTCACGTCACCACCGGCAAAGCCTTTGGGATCCTCGCTGAGAAATCGCTGCAGTGCCGGGCTATAAAAGCGGGACCGGTAGTAGTAGAGGCCCACGCCGTCGTTTTCACGGCTCGCGAACTCTGTGGCGTTTGCGCTCGGACTTCCTGACACTTGCGTCTGTCCGAACGGCTCGAAGGTGTAGCTGGTTTGCACAGCCCCAGAGGCATCGGCCAATCCGATGGTCGAGCGCTGCGCATCCGTGAGAAGAGTTGTCGAGCCGTTACTGTCCGACCGAGTCAGGGTCTCGTCGATCAACGACCCGCTCAGAAGATTGGCGGAAGGCGTCCCGTTCGACAACTCTTGCACGAGGTTCAGCTTGTCGTACAGGAAATTGGTCGCAGTACCGCTGATGGTTTTCGACTGACGTCGACCCAGCGCATCGTACGCGAAGCTCGCGCTGGTCACGCCGCTCATCCCGACCAATTGATTCCGGGCATTCCACGTGTAGCTGGTGAGGCCGTCGGCGGCGAGATTGCCATTTGGATCGTAGCTAAAGCGCTCCGTGCCCCAGGTCGTCAGCCGATTCCCCGCATCGTACGTCGCGCTCGTGACGGCCCGCGGCAGCCCGGTCCGGGCCCAGCTCCCGCCCACCGTTAACCGCTGCCCCGCCAGGTCGTAGGTGTACGTCAAAGTGCCGACCGCAGTGGCATTAAGCGTGTACGCGATGCTCGTTAGCTGGTTGGCCACGTCGTACCCGTACGTCGCCACGATCCCATTCGGGAACGTCAGCGTGCTCCGCCGGTCAGCGTTATCGTAGGTCAGGGCCACCGTGGATCCATTCTGCGTGATCGTCGTCAACCGGTGCGCGGCGTCGTAGCCGTACGTGACCGTGGGTTGTCCGGCCACCGTCATTGTGGCGCGACGCCCATCTGCGTCGTACGTGTAACTGACGCTGCCTTGTGGCGTTGTCTCTGACAGGAGGTGATCGAGGCCATCATACGTCCGGGTGATCGTCCCGTTCGTCGAATCGACGAGTTGCGTGAGCCGATCGCCCGCATCGTAGGTGTAGGTGATCGTCGACGCATCCTGGAAGGTGACTTGCGCCAAGCGATCCAGCGCGTCGTATTGGGAACTCGTGATCTGCCCCTTCCGGTCAGTCACCTGCGTGAGATTGTTGTTCGTGTCATAGCCGTACGACGCCACCTGCTGCAGCGGGTCGGTCCGCGTCGTTACGCGATCGCTGGTGTCGTAGGTGTAGCTCGTCGCGTGCGTCAACGCGTCGGTGAGACTCAGCAGATTGCTGTTCGCATCGTAATTGAAACCCGTCTGCCCGCCCAAGGCGTCCGTCAGCGTCGTGGGCCGATTCAGGGCGTCAACATCGCTCCGTGTCACACGCCCCAAGGGATCGGTCGTCGACCGCACGCGCCCGCCCGCGTCCACGTACTGCCCCCACACGGCTCCCAGCGGATTCGTCCCCGACGTCTGGTCTCCACCCGTGTAGCCGATCTGCCACACGTGCGTCAGCGGATCGGTCACCTGCGTTACCTGCCCCGCCCCGTTCATCACGATCGTGCGCTGATGCGTGAGGGGATCGCTTGCGCTCGTGAGGCGGCCGGTCGCATCGTAGCCCCACGTCCAGGTGTGGCTCAGCGGATCGGTCATCGTGGCCAGCTGATGAAACAGGGGTTCGTACGTGTA